>NZ_JAMYKV010000034.1:0-75961 GCF_040317535.1 Mesorhizobium sp. M1409 | reverse complement strand
TCGATGCCCGGCAAGGGGTGCTGCGCCAGACCAGGCGCCATTCGATCATCGCCTCGCTGCTCGGCATCCGCCACATCGTGCTGGCAGTCAACAAGATCGATCTCGTCGATTTCGACCAGGCGGTCTTCGACCGGATCGTTGAAGACTACCGGCAATTCTCGCGCGATCTCGGCTTCCAGACCATGGTGCCGATCCCGATGTCGGCCCGTTACGGCGATAATGTCAGCCGCCGCTCGGACAGCATGGAATGGTATTCCGGCCCGACGCTGATCGAGCATCTCGAAACCGTGTCGGTCGATGAGGCGGTGGTCGAACTGCCGTTCCGTTTTCCGGTTCAGTATGTCAATCGCCCCAATCTCGACTTTCGCGGCTTTGCCGGCACGATCGCTTCCGGCTCGGTTTCACCCGGCGACGAGGTCGTTGTCGCCAAGTCCGGCAAATCCTCGCGCGTCAAGCGGATCGTCTCGTATGGCGGCGACCTTGCCCAGGCGGCTGCCGGCCAGGCCGTCACGCTGGTCCTTGACGACGAGGTCGAGATATCACGCGGCAACATGCTGGTTTCGCCTGCCGCACGGCCGCAGGTCGCAGACCAGTTCGCCGCCAACATCGTCTGGTTCGACGAGCATGCGCTGCTGCCCGGTCGCTCCTACATCCTGCGCACCGAGACCGATCAGACCAGCGCCACCGTCACCGATCTGAAATACCGGATCAACGTCAACGACTTTGCCCATGAAGCGGCCAAGTCGCTCGAAATGAACGAAGTCGGCATCTGCAACATCTCGACGCGGACGCCGATCGCCTTCGATCCCTTCGCCGAGAACCGCACCACCGGCGCCTTCATCCTGATCGACCGCATCTCGAACGCCACGGTCGGCGCCGGCATGATCCTGCACTCGCTGCGCCGCGCCGAAAACATCCATTGGCAATCGCTCGATGTCGGCAAACGCGTCCGCGCCGACATGAAGAACCAGCGGCCCGCGGTGTTCTGGTTCACCGGGCTGTCGGGCTCCGGCAAGTCGACCATCGCCAACCTGTTCGAAAAGAAGCTGTTCGCCACCGGCCGCCATACTTATATCCTGGACGGCGACAACGTCCGTCACGGTCTCAACCGCGATCTTGGTTTCACCGACGCCGATCGCGTCGAGAACATCCGCCGCGTCGCCGAAGTGGCGCGTTTGATGGCCGACGCCGGGTTGATCGTCATTGTGTCGTTCATTTCGCCGTTCAGCGCCGAGCGGCGCATGGCGCGCGAATTGATGGCCGACGGCGAGTTCATCGAGGTGTTTGTCGATACGCCGTTCGAGGAATGCGCCAGGCGTGATCCGAAGGGCCTCTATGCGCGCGCACTGAATGGCGAGATCAAGAATTTCACCGGCGTCGATTCCCCTTACGAAGCGCCGGAAAACCCGGAAATCCATCTCAAGACACTCGGCAAATCGGCCGAGGAGATGGTGGACGCCCTGGAACACTGGCTGAACGAGCGCGACATTGCCGAAGACCAATACGACAACGGCGGCGGCATCTGACGACAGGCTGATGCTCGAAATCTTCGAACGGCTGGCCCTGGCGGCCGGGCGCGAGGTGATGCGTGTGTTCCATGCCGGCTGCGCGGTCGACCGGAAATCAGATTCCTCGCCGGTGACCGAGGCGGACCGCGAGAGCGAGAAGATCATTCTCGCCGGACTGCGTGCGGCATTTCCCGACATTCCCTGCGTGGCCGAGGAGGAGGCATCCGCCGGCATCGTGCCGCCCGACCTGGACGGGGCTTTCTTTCTGATAGATCCGCTCGACGGCACCAAGGAATTCGTCAACCGCCGCACCGACTTCACCGTCAACATAGCGCTTGTCCGTCACGGCGTGCCGGAAGTCGGCGTCGTCTTTGCGCCCTGCACGGGCCGCTTCTTTTCCGGCCTGCCGGGCAGGGCGGAATCTCTTGAAATCAATGGCGACTACCAGATCGTCGGCCGCCGGCCGATTGCGGTGAGAACGGCCGTGGCGCCGCTGGCCGTCGTCGCCAGCCGTTCCCACAACACGCCGGAAACCGAGGCCTATATTCGCGACCTCGGTGCCGCCGAAATCGTCTCGGTAGGCTCGTCCTTGAAATTCTGCCTTGTCGCCAGCGCCGAGGCGGATGTCTATCCGCGCTTCGGCCGCACCATGGAATGGGACACGGCGGCGGGCGATGCCGTGCTGCGCGCGGCCGGCGGCATGACGCGCACGCTGGACGGCCAGCCTTTGGTCTATGGCAAGCGCGGGCAAAGCGACGACGAGGATTTTGCCAATCCGCATTTTATCGCCAGCGGGGCAGGGGCCAATCCCGTCTGAGACCGGTCGACAGATTACTCGGCTGCGGCCTGCGCTGAATTCGAACCGACATAGTTGCGGATCGTTTCGATGATGCGGTCCTGGTCGGCTTCGCTGAGATAAGGGTGCATCGGCAGACAGAGGATCCGCTTCGGCAGTTCTTCCGACACGGCAAGGCCGGTCGGTGTGCGTGGGTAGTCGCGATAAGCAACCTGGTCATGCAGCGGCTTCACATAATAGATGACCGACGGGATACCCTTTTCACCGAGATGCGCCTTCAGCCCGTCGCGCTTCGGAGTCTCTATCGCGTACTGCGCCCAGGCCGAACGGCCGCCGTCCAGATTGAGGGCGGCGGTAACGACGTCGCCGAGCCCATCGGCATAGCGCTTTGCCACCACCTGGCGGGCAACCATCTCGTCTTCGAGAATGGCCAGCTTCTCGATCAGGATCGCCGCCTGCAGCGTGTCGAGCCGCGAATTGATGCCAACGCGGACATTGTCGTATTGTGTTTCGCCCTTGCCGTGGAAGGCGAAAGACCTGAGCTGCTCGGCCAGCGCATCGTCATTGGTAAACATCGCGCCGCCGTCGCCGTAGCAGCCAAGCGGCTTTGCCGGATAGAAGCTGGTCGAGCCGACGGCGCCGAAGGAACCGCACATCTTGCCGTCGAGCGAACCGCCCATCGACTGGGCGGCATCCTCGATCACCATCAGCCCTTCGCGGTTGGCGATCGCCATGATCGCCTCGTAGTCGGCGGCAAGGCCGAACAGGTCGACGGGGATGATTGCTTTCGGCTTCAGCCGGCCTTCCTTCTTGATCATGGCGATGGCGGCTTCGAGGCTGGCAATGTCAATGTTGTAGCTATGCGGGTCGACATCGACGAAAACCGGCTCGGCCTTGGCCAGTGCCACCACTTCGGCGGTGGCGGCGAAAGTGAAGCTCGGCACGAACACCGCGTCGCCAGGGCCAACGCCTGCCGCGAACAGCGGCAACAGCAGTGCATCGGTGCCGTTGGCGCAGGCCACGACATGCTTGGTGCCGATATAGGCGGCCAGCTTGTTCTCGAACTCGGTGACTTGCGGGCCGAGGATATAGCGGCCCTCGTCGACGACACGGTCGATCGCGGCCTTCAGCCGGTCGCGGATTCGTTCGCGCTGCGCGCCAAGATCGATGAACTGCATGTCGGCCTCAAAACGGGTTAGCCAGATAACCGGCCGCTGGTACCAGAGTTGCGCCCGCCGAGAAAGCCGAACAGGCAGAACCGCGAATTGCCTAGGTGTCGCAGCCCGTTACCTGTATCCCCCGGCGGACCATCGCGAGATGCCGGAAATCCGGGCTTAGTCGGGCGCGATCCGACATTCATACCTCCGGGATCGACCCTTGCGAAACATAAAGTGATCGACTGGCTCAATCTATGTTGAGCGTTACTCAGACGATCTCATGCCGCCACGGCGGATTGGCGCCGGCCCGTGACACCGTGACCGCCGCCGCCTTGGCGCCGAGCGCCAACGCCTTGTGGATGGCATCTTTCGACAGGTCGGAAATAGCCGCCTTCGTCAGCAGGCCCTGCTCATGCAAGGAGGCGAGGATGCCGGCGTTGAACGTGTCGCCGGCTCCGACCGTGTCGACCACCTCGACCTTTTCCGGCATGACCGTGACAGCGTGTTCCCTGGTATAGCCGGCTGCGCCTTCGCTGCCATGCGTGACGACGATCAGCTTGGGGCCGCGATCGAGCCAGTTGCGGATGACATCCTCGTGCGAGCCGGCTTCGCCGAACCAGTTCAAATCTTCGTCCGACAGTTTCACGATGTCGGCCATCGCCATCATGGCGCGGATGCGCCTGAGGTGCTTGGCCTTATCCGGGATGAAGTTCGGGCGGATGTTGGGATCGAGCATCATGACGCGGCTTGCATGCTCGCGCTTCATGAACTCCTCATAGGCACTGCCGGCGGGCTCCGAGATCAGGCTGATGGCGCCGAACAGCATGGCTTCGATCTCGTTGCCGAGCTGCGGCAAGTCGTCGATGGTCAGCATGCGGCCAGCGGTGTTCTCGTCATAGAATGTGTAGGTCGCCTGGCCGTTGGTGAGCTTGACGAAGGCCAGCGTCGTTGGCCGAGGCGAGGTGTGCGCATAGGTGGAGCTGACCTTGCTCGCCCCCAGCGCATCCCTGAACTGTCCGCCGAACAGGTCCGACGACAGTCCGGAAAAAAAGCCGGCCGGCGCGCCGAGCCGGCCAAGTGCGATCGCCGTGTTGAACACTGCACCGCCGACGTAAGGCGCGAAAGCCGGCTCGCCCGCTGTCGTCGTACGCGGCAGCATGTCGATCAGGGCTTCGCCGCAGCAGAGGATCATGGCTTCCTGGTCTCCGGCGGATAGATCACGCCCTTGCGGATGATGATGTTGGCGTAGAGCCGCGGCTCGCTTGTCGCGACGATGGCATGCGCCGATCTGACCCGTGCATAGAAGTCGGCGCCGGCCAGTGCAACCACCTTGCGGCCCGGCGCGCGTTTGGCGCAGGTAGCCTCGATCTCATGATGGACGGGATCGGCAAGCGATGGATCGCCTTTGACAGAGGCACGAAACAGAGCCTCCGGCACAACGTCATCGACAGGCAGGACGCTCAATATCGCGTCGAGCACCGGGATGAGGTGGTGACCATCGGCCCGCACCAGCCGGGTCGCCTGTTGTTCGGCCGGATAATTTCCGTCGACGAGGGCGATTTCGTCGCCATGGCCCATGCCGCGCAAGATCGCCAGAAGCTCCGGACCGAGCAGCGCCGGGATTCCGATCAGCATCAGGCGCTCCTGGAAATCGTCGTCGAGCTGATCAGGAAGCGTTCGGAAAGTGGCAGGCTGGCGCCGCCGAGCGCCCTGGCATGAATGCCGACGGTTCCCTCGCGTACGGCGGGCAACTTCAAACCTTCACCGTCGATCGTGGCGATGGCCGCGATGATGGCGTCGACCAGCCGGCGGCGCACCGCCTTCGGCATCCATCCGTCGATCACCGCCGCTTCGAAATCGATGACCGAGGATGCGGCGACGATGGCGTAGGCGAGCGCTCGCGAGGCGCTGGCGATCCAGTCGTCGAGCTCGGATCCGATCTCGCCCCAGTCTTCCGGCGATGTCCACAGATGCGAAGCCTCGACGCCGCGCGCATTGAGCGCCTTTTCGAGCATGGCGATGGACGCCACGTCGATCAATTGGGTCGGCTTGCCGTCCGGCCCTGGCACGGGCATGGAGCCGAGTGCTCCGGCATTGCCGGTGGGACCGCCAAAAAGCCGGCCATTCAGCACGATGCCACCGCCGGCAAAGGCGCCGATATAGAAATAGACGAAGTCACGCGCAGCACTCGTCTGGCCGAAGACGAGTTCGGCGCCGCAGGCTGAAGTGGCGTCGTTCTGCAGGTAGACCGGAAAATCGCATTGCGCCTGGATGTCGGCCCTGATGTCGCGGTGACGCCATTCGTCCATGACGTCGCGCGGGGCGCCGGCTGTATCGGCCCAGTTCCACAATTCGAACGGCATGGCGATGCCGAGCCCGGCGATGCGCTTGTCCTGTGCGGGCGTCAGTTCCCCGCGCATCTGCCGCATGCCGTTGCTGACGAAATCCACCGTCTCGCGTGGCGCCGGGTAACGATAGGAATGCTGCAGCATCGAGCGCACATTGCCGAGAAAGTCGATCAGCACGAGTTCGGCGCTGCGCCGGCCGATCTTCAGCCCAATGAAGAAAGCACCCTCGGGATTGAGCGCCATCGGGATGGAGGGCTGGCCGATCTTGCCCCGCAACGGCGCCTGGCGCAGCAGGAGACTTTCTTCCTCCAACTCGCGCATGATGACCGAAACCGTCTGCGCCGAAAGTCCGGTCATGCGGGCGATGTCGGATTTCGCCAGGCTGCCATGCTGGCGCACCAGCGAGAGCACCAACCGCTCGTTGTGGTCGCGCATGCCGCTCTGGTTGGTGCCGCGGTGAATGAGGCTGTCATTCGCCTCGGGCGAACCGTGCCTCGCTATGGCGGTTTCCACCCTGTTCCTCCCGTCGTTTCCCCGCAATGCTTTTGGGCCAGAATGGGTGAATGAAGCAAGGCTGTCAATAATAAATAAGAGTGATTTAATTATTGACAGGGGCTTCGGCCTGGTGTCTGTTGAGGCAGCGTCCACGCTGGGAGAATTTCGTTGGATGCGCTGCAGGTGCCGGTTGGCCGGCATCCGGAATGGTTCCACTGGGAGGAAAATCGTGACCAATACAAAACTGTTGAAATCGACCGTGTTTGCCGCCGCGGCTCTGGGCCTGATGGCGTTTGCGTCGTCCGCATCCGCGGCCGGTGTCGGTGCCTGCCTGATCACCAAGACCGACACCAACCCCTTCTTCGTCAAGATGAAGGAAGGCGCCACGGCGAAGGCCAAGGAACTCGGCGTCGATCTCAAGACCTACGCCGGCAAGATCGACGGCGACAGCGAGAGCCAGGTGGCGGCGATCGAAAGCTGCATCGCCGACGGCGCCAAGGGTATCCTGATCACCGCATCCGACACCAAGGGCATCGTGCCGACCGTGAAGAAGGCGCGTGATGCCGGCCTGCTGGTGATCGCGCTCGACACACCGCTCGATCCGATCGACGCCGCCGACGCGACCTTTGCGACGGACAATCTCGAAGCCGGCAAGCTGATCGGCGCCTGGGCCGCCGCCACGCTTGGCGACAAGGCCAAGGACGCCAAGATCGGCTTCCTCGACCTGACGCCTTCGCAGCCGACCGTGGACGTGCTGCGCGATCAAGGCTTCATGATGGGCTACGGCATCGACGTGAAGGACCCCAACAAGATCGGCGATGAGGACGATGCGCGCATCGTCGGCCACGACGTCACCAACGGCAACGAGGAGGGCGGCCGCAAGGCGATGGAAAACCTTCTGCAGAAGGACAACACCATCAACGTCATCCACACCATCAACGAGCCCGCAGCTGTCGGCGCCTATCAGGCGCTCAAGGCCGTCGGCCTCGAAAGCCAGGTGCTGATCGTTTCCGTCGATGGCGGCTGCCCCGGCGTGAAGTCGGTGGCCGAAGGTGTCATCGGCGCAACGTCGCAGCAATATCCGCTGCAGATGGCGGCGCTCGGCATCGAGGCGATCGCCGCTTTCGCCAAGGACGGAACCAAGCCGAAGCCGACCGAAGGCAAGAATTTCTTCGACACCGGCGTCAATCTGGTGACCGACAAGCCGGCCACCGGCGTGAAGTCCATCGACACCAAGGAAGGCCTCGCCAAGTGCTGGGGCTGATGCCGGTCTGAAAGGCATCTACGCAACCTGAGCGGTCGGGGCTTGATCCCCGACCGCTTCCGGTGGACGATGGTCGCGTGACCGCGAACAATCCCGGCAGCAGACCGGAAAAGCGTGGACGGGCGTCGGCGTTTGGCTGCAGTCCTACGGGGAGAAAACATGGCTCAAGCTCAAGAATTCGAGAAAGTTCTCTCAAGCAGCGACACAAGCGTTGCCGCTTTTGACGAGCACAAATCGGCCGTCAAGCGCATCCAGCATTTCCTGCATTCGACTCCGGCCGCGGTGCCGTTGATCGTGCTGGTCCTGGCGATCATCGTCTTCGGCATCACCATCGGAGGGCGGTTCTTTTCGTCCTACACGCTGACGCTGATCCTGCAGCAGATCGCCATCATCGGCATTCTGGGTGCTGCACAGACACTGGTCATCCTCACCGCCGGCATCGACCTGTCGATTGGCGTGATCATGGTGATTTCAGCGGTGATCATGGGTAATTGCGCGGTCAGCTACGGTATGCCCAGTGTGCTCGCCGTCGCGATCGGGCTTGCCGCCGGCGCGGCCTGCGGGCTGCTCAACGGAGTGCTGGTCGCCTACATGAAGCTGCCGCCCTTCATCGTGACGCTTGGCACCTGGAACATCGTCATGGCCACGAACTTCATCTATTCGGCCAATGAGACGATCCGCGACACCGACGTCGACACCCAAGCGCCACTGCTGCATCTGTTTGCGTTGAGCTTCAAGGTTGGCACGGCGGTGCTGACGCTCGGCGTCATTGCAACCGTCGTGCTCGTTTTGGTCCTATGGTACGTGCTCAATCACACGGCATGGGGTCGCCATGTCTATGCCGTCGGCGACGATCAGGAGGCAGCGAAGCTGTCGGGCATCCAGACCAAGAAGGTGCTGATGACGGTCTACACCCTTGCCGGGCTGATCGCCGCTTTCGCTGCCTGGGTCTCCATCGGCCGCAACGGTTCGATCTCGCCGTCCGCCGCCGTCACCGACTACAATCTGCAAGCGATCACCGCGACGGTGATCGGCGGTATTTCCCTGTTCGGCGGGCGCGGCTCGATCCTGGGCACGCTGTTCGGCGCGATGATCGTCGGCGTCGTCTCCATGGGCCTCAACATGCTGGGCGCCGATCCGCAATGGAAAGTGCTGCTCACCGGTGTGCTGATCATCGGCGCCGTGGCTGTCGACCAATGGATCAGAAAGGTTTCGGCATGACCATGACCCAGGAACCCATCCTCACCGCTCGTGGCTTGATCAAGCGCTATGGCCGCGTCACCGCCCTCGACAATGCGGACTTCGACCTCTACCCGGGCGAAATCCTCGCCGTCATAGGCGACAATGGCGCCGGCAAGTCGTCGCTCATCAAGGCGATTTCCGGCGCGGCCGTGCCCGATGAAGGCGAGATCCGGCTTGAAGGCAAGCCCGTCGCCTTCAAATCACCGATGGAGGCCCGCGAAGCCGGCATCGAGACCGTCTATCAGAATCTGGCGCTGTCGCCGGCGCTGTCGATCGCCGACAACATGTTCCTTGGCCGCGAGATCCGCAAACCGGGTTTTCTCGGCGACTGGCTTCGTATGCTCGACCGTCCGGCGATGGAAAAGCGCGCCCGCGACAAGCTCACCGAGCTTGGCCTGATGACCATCCAGAACATCTCCCAGGCGGTGGAAACGCTGTCTGGAGGCCAGCGCCAGGGCGTGGCGGTGGCGCGCGCCGCCGCATTCGGCAGCCGTGTGGTGATCATGGACGAACCGACGGCCGCCCTTGGCGTCAAGGAAAGCCGCCGCGTGCTCGAACTGATCCTCGACGTCAAGAAGCGCGGCCTGCCGATCGTGCTGATCTCGCACAACATGCCGCATGTCTTCGAAGTGGCCGACCGCATTCACATCCACCGGCTGGGCCGTCGCCTCTGCGTCATCGATCCCAAGCAATATACGATGTCCGATGCCGTCGCCTTCATGACCGGAGCGAAGGTTCCGCCCGAGGCGGCGCTTGCGGCTTGATGCATGTCGCCCAAAGGTGCGTAGCGGTTTTGCGACAACGGCATGCACGGAACAAAATTTGAAGTGCGTCGCGGGGATCGTCTGAGCGCGCCGCGCTTCAAATTGCCAAATTGCCGCAGGGTAACCCGGACTAGGGCTCGCCTAAATCGATTGAATATGTAGCAGTATCGGCTAGCATGGGCTGGGAGGAACGATGAAAGCCGGTATGATCATGGCAACCGCACGAGAGGCAGCATGACGCGCGCGATGACATCCGAATCTCCCCAGCCCGAACTTGAAAATCCAGATCCCAAGACACTCGCCGATGAAGTCTTGAAGGCCCTCAAATACCGGGTCGGCAAGGATACCACCGTCGCGACCCAGTACGACTGGCTGACCGCCTCGATCAAGGTCGTGCGCGACCGCATCGTCGACCGCTGGATGCAGGCGACGAAGGAGGCCTACGACCAGAAGGAAAAGCGCGTCTATTATCTGTCGCTGGAGTTCCTCATCGGCCGGCTGATGCGCGATGCCTTCTCCAATCTCGGCTTGATGGACAATATGCGCGAGGCGTTGTCGTCGCTGGGTGTCGATCTCGATCTCATCGCCGCACTCGAACCGGACGCGGCACTCGGCAATGGCGGCCTCGGCCGGCTTGCCGCCTGTTTCATGGAGAGCATGGCGACCGTCGACATTCCCGCGCATGGCTACGGTATCCGCTACGCCAACGGCATGTTCCGCCAGGAGATTCACGACGGCTGGCAGGTCGAACTGCCCGAGACCTGGCTCGATCACGGCAATCCGTGGGAATTCGAACGCCGTGAACGTTCGTTTGAGGTCGGCTTCGGTGGTTCGGTGGAATCGATCACCTCCAAGGACGGCCGGCTCGAGCGCCATGTCTGGAAGCCGACCGAGCATGTATTGGCTGTCGCCTATGACACGCCCGTGGTCGGATGGCGGGCCAATCGCGTCAACACGCTGCGGCTCTGGTCGGGCATGCCGGTCGATCCGATCCTGCTCGACAAGTTCAATGCCGGCGACCACATCGGCGCGCTTGCCGAAAGCAACAAGGCCGATGCCTTGTCGCGCGTTCTCTATCCCGCCGATTCCCACAAGGCCGGGCAGGAACTGCGGCTCAGGCAAGAGTACTTCTTCTCCACCGCCTCGCTGCAGGACATCGTCCAGCGTCATCTCAGCCAGTATGGCGACCTGAAGTCGCTGCCCGACAAGGCCGCGATCCACCTCAACGACACCCACCCGGCCATCGCTGTGCCTGAGCTGATGCGCCTGTTGATGGACGTCCACGGCATGGATTTCGATCAGGCCTGGGATATCACCAAGCGCACCTTCGGCTACACCAACCACACGCTGCTGCCCGAGGCGCTGGAAAGCTGGCCGGTGCCGCTTTTCGAGCGGCTTTTGCCGCGCCACATGCAGATCGTCTATGCCATCAATGCCGAAGTGCTGCTTGAGGCGCGCGCGTCCAACCAGTTCTCGGACGAGCAGATCGGCCGCATCTCGCTGATCCAGGAAAATGGCGACCGCCGGGTGCGCATGGGCAATCTGGCCTTTGTCGGCTCGCACTCGATCAACGGCGTTTCGGCTCTTCACACCGACCTGATGAAGGAGACGGTGTTCGCCGACCTGCACAAGCTTTATCCCGATCGCATCAACAACAAGACCAACGGCATCACGCCGCGGCGCTGGCTGATCCAGTGCAATCCCGGACTGACGTCGCTCGCCCGCGAGGCGATCGGCGACCGATTCCTCGATGACATTGACGCCATCAAGGATCTCGATAGCTTCGCCGGCGACGCCGCCTTTCGCGACAAGTTCGCCGCCGTCAAGCGCGCCAACAAGGCGCGGCTGGCCAACCTCGTCGCCGACCGGCTCGGTATCAAGGTCGATCCCTCGGCACTGTTCGATATCCAGATCAAGCGCATCCACGAATACAAGCGCCAACTCCTGAACATCCTCGAGGCGATCGCTCTCTATGACCAGATCCGCTCGCATCCCGAGCGCGACTGGATGCCGCGCGTGAAATTCTTCGGCGGCAAGGCGGCGCCCAGCTATCACAACGCCAAGCTGATCATCAAACTCGCCAACGACGTCGCCAAGGTCATCAACCGCGACCCGGCCGCGCGCGGTTTGCTGAAGGTCGTGTTCGTGCCGAACTACAATGTCAGCCTGGCCGAGATCATGATGCCGGCTGCCGACCTTTCCGAGCAGATCTCGACCGCCGGCATGGAAGCGTCGGGCACCGGCAACATGAAGTTCGCGCTGAACGGCGCGTTGACCATCGGCACGCTCGACGGCGCCAATGTCGAGATCAAGGAATGCGTCGGCGACGACAACATCTTCATCTTCGGCCTGACCACCGCCGAGGTCGCCGAGCGGCGCAACAATGGCTACAACCCGCGCGCCATCATCGAAGGATCGTCTGAACTGGCGCAGGCCGTTGCCGCTGTTTCGTCAGGCGTCTTCTCGCCGGACGATCCGGAGCGTTACCGCGACCTCATGAACGGTCTCTACAACAGCGACTGGTTCATGGTTGCCGCCGATTTCGATGCCTATGCCACCGCCCAGCGCGAGGTCGATGCGGTCTGGCGCAACAGTCCCGATTGGTACGCCAAGGCAATCCGCAATGTTGCGCGTGTCGGCTGGTTCTCCTCCGATCGCACGATCCGGCAATATGCGAAAGAAATCTGGAACGTGCCTGTCTGATGTGATTGCATGAGGCCACGAACAATGTGGTCCCGGTGATGTGGATTTGAAGTCGGATCACACCACTAGAAACAAACACTCGGTGCCCGGGGAGGGACGCTGCCTGATGAAGAAGCCGCGCGCGACCGCTGCGACAAGCGGGCCGGACGGACTGGCGCCAGCCAGCGATGTCGCGGCGATTGTTGCCGGCACGCATGGCGACCCGTTTGCCGTTCTCGGTGTTCACGAGGCTGGCAAGGGTTTTGTGGCCCGCTGCTTTGTTCCGAACGCCGAATTCGTCACCGCCTACACGCTGACCGGCATCATCGCCGGTGAACTGTCCAGGCGCGACGATGGCGGGTTTTTCGAAGGCAAGCTCTCGATCAAGAAGCGCCAGCCCCTGCGCTATCACGCGCGCAATGCCGGCGGCGACTGGTGGCTGACCGATCCCTATTCGTTCGGTCCGGTGCTTGGCCCGATGGACGACTATTACATCGCCCAAGGCTCGCACCTCAGGCTGTTCGACAAGCTCGGTGCTCATGTCATTGACCACGAAGGCGCTTCCGGCGTGCATTTCGCCGTCTGGGCTCCCAATGCACGACGCGTCTCGGTGGTCGGCGACTTCAACGAATGGGACGGCCGCCGGCACACGATGCGCGATCGCCGCGACACCGGCATCTGGGAACTGTTCGTACCCGACATCGGTGCCGGACGACCCTACAAATACGAGATCATCGGCCCCGATGGCGTGAGACTCCCGCTGAAGGCCGATCCGTTCGCCTTCAAATCCGAATTGCGGCCGGCCACCGCTTCGGTCGTAGCCGTGCCACCGGCGCATGAGTGGGGGGATGAGGCGCATCGCCATTTCTGGCGCAATGCCGATCACCGGCGCGAAGCAATCTCGATCTATGAAGTCCATGCCGGTTCCTGGCAGCTTCGCGACGACGGTTCGTTCCTGTCATGGGACGAACTGGCCGACCGGCTGATCCCCTATGTGGTCGAGACCGGCTTCACCCATATCGAATTCATGCCGATCTCCGAACACCCCTATGACCCATCCTGGGGCTATCAGACGACCGGCCTCTACGCACCGTCGGCCCGCTTCGGCGACCCGGACGGCTTTGCCCGTTTCGTCGACGGCGCCCATCGCGCCGGCGTCGGTGTCATCCTCGACTGGGTGCCGGCGCATTTCCCGGTCGACGCGCATGGCCTGGCCAATTTCGATGGCACCGCGCTTTATGAGCATGCCGATCCGCGCAAGGGTTTTCATCCCGACTGGAACACCGCGATCTATAATTTCGGCCGCCGCGAGGTGGTGTCCTTCCTCGTCAACAATGCGCTGTTCTGGGCCGAGAAATACCATGTCGATGGTTTGCGCGTCGATGCGGTCGCCTCGATGCTCTACCTCGACTATTCGCGCAAGGCCGGCGAATGGATCCCCAACGAGAAGGGCGGCCGCGAGAACCTCGAGGCGGTCAGCTTCCTGCAGAAGATGAACAAAGAGGTCTACGGTCACCATCCCGGCGTCATGACCATCGCCGAGGAATCGACCTCATGGCCGAAGGTCTCCGCACCCGTGCATGAAGGTGGGCTGGGCTTCGGCTTCAAGTGGAACATGGGCTTCATGCACGACACGCTGGAGTATTTCTCCAAGGAGCCGATCTTCCGCAAGCACCACCACAATGATCTCACCTTCGGCCTGACCTATGCTTTTTCGGAAAATTTCGTGCTGCCGCTCTCGCATGACGAGGTCGTGCACGGCAAAGGCACGCTGCTTGGCAAGATGGCCGGTGACGACTGGCAGAAATTCGCGACGCTACGTGCCTACTACGCCTTCATGTGGGGTTATCCCGGCAAGAAGTTGCTGTTCATGGGGCAGGAGTTCGCGCAGCGCCGCGAATGGAGCGAGGCGCGCGCGCTGGACTGGAACTTGCTTGAGTTCCGCCCGCATCGCGGCGTCTGGCAGACGGTGCGCGATCTCAACTATCTCTACCGTTCGCGCCCGGCGCTGCATGGCCGCGATTGCGAGCCGGAAGGGTTTTCCTGGCTGATCGTCGACGACAGCCAGAATTCGGTTTTCGCCTGGCTGCGCAGCGCACCGGGGGGCAGCCCGGTGGCCGTCATTTCCAATTTCACGCCGGTCCCGCGCGACAACTATCGCGTGCCGTTACCGACGGCCGGCAAATGGCGCGAAATCATCAATACCGACGCTTCGGAATATGGCGGTTCCGGCAAGGGCAATGCCGGCACGGTCGAGGCACGGGCGGAGAGTGGAGGCATCTCCGCGACGATGCTTTTGCCACCGCTGTCGACGATCATGCTTGAACTCGTGGCCGACTGAGCCATGTCGAGGTCGAGTAAGTCGAGACTGAGTAACTTGGGAGGGTAGAAATGGCAGACTTGAAACGGACCCAGCCGTTGGCGCGCGATGCCATGGCCTATGTGTTGGCCGGCGGCCGTGGCAGCCGCCTCAAGGAACTGACCGACCGGCGCGCCAAGCCGGCCGTCTATTTCGGCGGTAAGACGCGCATCATCGACTTCGCGCTTTCCAACGCGCTCAACTCCGGCATTCGCCGCCTTGGCGTCGCCACCCAGTACAAGGCGCATTCGCTGATCCGCCATCTGCAACGTGGCTGGAACTTCCTGCGGCCCGAGCGAAATGAGAGTTTCGACATCCTGCCGGCCAGCCAGCGCGTCTCGGAAACGCAGTGGTATGAGGGCACGGCCGACGCTGTCTATCAGAACATAGACATCATCGAGGCCTACGGCCCTGAATACATGGTGATCCTGGCCGGCGACCACATCTACAAGATGGACTACGAACTGATGCTTCGCCAGCATGTCGACGCCAATGCCGATGTCACCGTCGGCTGCCTCGAAGTGCCGCGCATGGAAGCCACCGGCTTCGGCGTCATGCATGTCGACGGCAAGGATAACATCATTGCTTTCGTCGAAAAGCCCGCCGACCCGCCCGGCATTCCAGACAAGCCGGAGTTCGCTTTGGCCTCGATGGGCATCTATGTCTTCAAGACCAATTTCCTGATGGAGCAGTTGCGCCGCGATGCCGCCGAGCCGGGCTCGAGCCGCGACTTCGGCAAGGATATCATCCCCTATATCGTCCAGCACGGTAAGGCGATCGCCCACCGCTTCGCCAAGTCCTGCGTCCGTTCGACCGCCGAGAACGAAGCCTACTGGCGCGACGTCGGAACGGTCGACGCCTATTGGGAAGCCAATATCGACCTGACCGATATAACGCCGGAACTCGACCTCTACGACCGCGACTGGCCGATCTGGACTTATGCCGAATTGAAGCCGCCGGCAAAGTTCGTGCATGACGAGGATGGCCGCCGCGGTTCGGCGGTGTCCTCGCTGGTTTCGGGCGATTGCATCGTTTCGGGGGCCTCGCTGAAACGAAGCCTGATCTTCACCGGTGCGCGCATCAATTCCTATTCGACGCTGGAAGAAGTCGTCATGCTGCCCGACGTTCATGTCGGCCGGAACGCAAAGTTGAAGCGCGTGGTCATCGACCATGGTGTTAGGATACCGGAAGGGCTGGTGATCGGCGAAGATCCCGTTCTCGACGCCAAGCGTTTTCGGGTTTCGGAAAAGGGCATTTGCCTGGTCACCCAGGACATGATCGACAAACTAGGGCTCTAGTGCATGCAGGTTCTGTCGGTCACGCCCGAGATTTTCCCTCTGATAAAGACCGGTGGGCTTGCCGACGTGACCGGCGCGCTGCCCATCGCGCTGGCGGCCAAGGGCGTGACCATGCGCACGCTCATTCCCGGTTTTCCGACCGTCATGGCCGCCTTCAAGAAAAGGAAGGCGGTTCTGCAATATCCCTTGCTGCAGGGCGGCAAGGCCTCCGTCCACTCCGTTCAACTCGCCGGGCTCGAACTGTTCGTGCTCGACGCGCCGCATCTGTTCGACCGTCCCGGCGGCCCTTATGGCAATGCGACCGGTGTCGATTGGCCCGACAACTGGCGGCGCTTCGCGGCGCTGAGCCAGGTTGGCAGCGACATCGCCGGTGGCGCCATCTCGGGCTACCAGCCCGACATCGTCCATGCCCATGACTGGCAGTCGGCGATGACGCTGGCCTATATGCGCTACGGCAAGGCGGTCGGCGTGCCATCGATGATGACTGTCCATAACCTCGCCTTCCAGGGCCAGTTCGGCGCCGGCATCTTTGGTGAGCTCGGCTTGCCGGCGGCGGCGATGGCGCTCGATGGCGTCGAATATTACGGTGGCGTCGGCTTCCTCAAAGCCGGTCTGCAGGCGGCCTGGGCAATCACCACCGTCAGTCCAACCTATGCGCAGGAGATTCGCTCGGCGGAATTCGGCATGGGTCTCGACGGCCTCATCAACATGCGCTCCAGCGATCTCCATGGCATCGTCAACGGCATCGATACCGGGATATGGGATCCCGAAACCGACAAGCATCTGGTGTCCACCTATACGGCCGGCACGCTGAAGGCGCGCGCCCCCAACAGGGCTGCCGTGGAAGACCGCTTCAGCCTTGAGCGCGACGACAGTCCGATCGTCTGCGTCGTCAGCCGCCTGACCTGGCAAAAGGGCATGGATATCTTGGCGACAGCGATCGATGGCATCGTTGCGACCGGCGCGCGCCTGGCCATTCTGGGCTCGGGCGATGCCGGCCTCGAAGGCGCGCTGCTTGCGGCCGCGGCCAGGCATCGCGGCCGTATCGGGGTCGTGGTCGGCTATGACGAGGGACTGTCGCACATCATGCAAGGCGGCTGCGACGCCATCGTCATTCCCTCGCGCTTCGAACCCTGCGGCCTGACACAGCTTTACGGACTGCGCTATGGCTGCGTGCCGGTGGTCGCCCGCACCGGCGGCCTGGCCGATACGGTCATCGACGCCAACGAGGCCGCCATTTCAGCCGGTGTCGCCACCGGCTTCCAGTTCGCGCCCAACAATGGCGGCACCTTGCTGCACGCCATCCGCCGCCTGGTCGACGCCCATGCCAGTCCGCTGGTCTGGGAATCGTTGCAGCGCCAAGGCATGAAAGCCGATGTGTCATGGGACAAAAGCGCGGAAAAATATTTTGAACTCTATCGCTCGCTGCTTACGAAAAGGGTTTCCTGAAGCATGATACGCACCGTCCCCACCAAACCCTATTCCGATCAGAAGCCCGGCACGTCGGGCTTGCGCAAGAAGGTGCCGGTGTTCCAGCAGGAGCACTATGCCGAGAACTTCATCCAGTCGATCTTCGACGCGCTCGATGGTTTCAAGGGCAAGACCCTGGTGATCGGCGGCGATGGCCGCTTCTACAACCGCGAGGTCATCCAGAAGGCCATCGCCATGGCGGCCGCAAACGGCTTCGGCAAGGTGATGGTCGGGCAAGGCGGCATCCTGTCGACGCCGGCCGCTTCCCATGTCATCCGCAAATACAAGACCTTTGGCGGCATCATCCTTTCAGCCAGCCACAATCCGGGCGGCCCGCACGAGGATTTCGGCATCAAGTACAATGCCGGCAATGGCGGCCCGGCGCCGGAAAAGCTGACCGACGCGATGTTCGCCAAGACCAAGACCATCTCGAACTTCAGAACCGCCGATATCGATCCGATCGACATCGACACGATCGGCACGGTCGAGGCCGCCGGCATGGCAGTCGAGATCATCGACCCGGTCGCCGACTATGCCGAGTTGATGGAAAGCCTGTTCGATTTCGACGCATTGCGCAAACTGTTCAAGTCCGGCTTCCGCATGCGCTTCGACGCCATGCACGCCGTGACCGGCCCCTATGCCAAGGAGATCCTGGAAAACCGGCTGGGTGCGCCCAATGGCACCTGCCGCAACTTCAAGCCGTTGCCGGATTTCGGCGGCCACCACCCGGACCCCAACCTCGTCCATGCCAAACACCTCTATGACGAAATGATGGGGCCGGATGCACCGGATTTCGGCGCCGCCTCGGATGGTGACGGCGACCGCAATCTGATCATAGGCAAGGGCATTTTCGTCACCCCGTCGGATTCCGTCGCCATGCTTGCCGCCAACGCCCGCCTGGCGCCCGGCTACAAAGCCGGGCTGAAGGGCATAGCCCGCTCGATGCCGACCAGTGGCGCGGCGGATCGCGTTGCCGAAAAACTCGGCATCGGCATCTACGAGACGCCGACCGGCTGGAAGTTCTTCGGCAATCTGCTCGACGCAGACATGGCGACGATTTGCGGTGAGGAGAGCGCCGGCACCGGCTCCAACCATGTCCGCGAAAAGGACGGCCTGTGGGCGGTGCTGCTGTGGCTCAACATCCTTGCCGCGCGCGGCGAAAGCTGCAAGCAGATCGTCACCGAGCACTGGGCGACCTACGGTCGCAATTACTATTCGCGGCACGATTATGAAGAGGTCGAGAGCGACCGCGCCAACGCGCTGGTCGATGAACTCCGTGCCAAACTCGGCGCGCTGCCGGGAACTAGCGTGCGCGGCATGACAATCGTCAGCGCCGACGATTTTGCCTATCACGACCCGGTCGATGGTTCGACCAGCGAGCACCAGGGCATCAGGGTTATGTTCGAAGGCGGTTCGCGCGTCGTCTTCCGGCTTTCCGGCACCGGCACGTCGGGCGCGACGTTGCGCGTCTATATCGAGCGCTATGAGCCGGACAAATCGAGACACGATCTCGATACGCAGGCCGCACTTGCCGATCTGATTGCCGCGGCCGATGATATTGCCGGGATTCGCAGCCATACCGGCCGCGCCAAGCCGAGCGTGATTACTTGACGCAGGCGGATAGCCGGCCGCTTGAGTTCCGCCTGCGTCGCGAGGCTCCCCCTTCTCCCCTTGTGGGAGAAGGGTGCACCTGTTCGCGACTCTCCCAGCAAGCGCTGGAGGCCGCCGCATGAGTACGCTCGGCGCCACCGTCACCCGTGACGGCATCCGCTTTGCCGCCTGGTCGCAAGCCGCCAGACGGCTCTGGATCTCGGTCTTCGATGAGCGGGGCAACCGGGAAATCGAACGGCTTGAGCTGCGGCCGGAAGGCGAGGGCGTGCATGCGCTGTTTGTCGCGGGCCTTGGCCCCGGCACCCGCTACGGGTTCCGCGCCGATGGTGACTACGCGCCGGAGCGCGGGCTGTGGTTCGACCCCGCTAAGCTGCTGACCGATCCTTACGCCATCGAGATCGACAGGTCCTACGCGTATGACTGGCGGCTGGCCCAGCGCCGGGGTGAGGGGGCCGATACCGCGCAGCTGATGCCGAAAGCGATTGCCGCCGCCTTGCCCAAGCCCGTGCAGGCCACGCCGCCGCTCTTTCAGCCCGGTGGCCTGATCTACGAAGTGCCGGTGCGCGCCTTCACCGCGCTGCATCCGGACATTCCGGAAAAATTGCGCGGTACGGTCGCGGCTCTAGCTCACCCCGCGGTTGTCGAGCACCTGAAAAAACTCGGCGTTGGCGCGGTCGAACTGATGCCGGTGACGGCGTCGATCGATGAGCGGCATTTGCCGCCGCTCGGGCTGCGCAATGCCTGGGGTTACAATCCCGTGACGTTCATGGCACTCGATCCGCGCCTGGCGCCGGGCGGCCTTGCGGAATTGCGCAACACGGTCGCCGTGCTGCGCCAGGCCGGCATCGGCGTCATTCTCGACCTCGTCTTCAACCATACGGGCGAGAGCGACAGGCTTGGCCCCACGCTGTCGCTGCGCGGCTTCGACAACCAAGCCTATTACCGGCACACGCCTGACGGCAGGCTGGCCAACGACACCGGCACCGGTAACACGGTCGCTTGCGACCACCCGGTCGTCCGGGAAATGGTCCTCGACACGCTTCGCCATTTTGTCCGGGATGCCGGCGTCGATGGCTTCCGCTTCGACCTGGCGCCTGTTCTTGGCCGTGTCGAAGGAACATTCGATGCCGAGGCGCCACTGCTGAGGGCGATGCGAGAGGACGCCGTGCTGGCCGATCGCGTGCTGATCGCCGAGCCCTGGGACATCGGTCCGGAAGGCTATCAGCTCGGCAATTTTCCGCCGCCTTTCCTCGAATGGAACGACAAGTACCGCGACGATGTCAGACGCTTCTGGCGCGGTGACGCCGGCATGGCCGGCGCCCTGGCGACCCGGCTTGCCGGCTCGTCCGATGTGTTTGCCGCGAAGGGGCAAAACGTCAGCCGCACGGTCAACTTCATCGCCGCCCATGACGGCATGACGCTGGCCGACATCGTGCGCTACGAGCGCAAGCACAACGAGGCCAATGGCGAGCAGAATCGCGACGGCCACAATGAGAACCTATCCTGGAACAACGGCGTGGAAGGAGATGCGGACGACCCGGCGGTGGCCGAGGCTCGTCGGAACGACCAGCACGCGCTGCTCGCCACGCTGTTCGCCTCGCGCAGCACCATCATGCTGACGGCTGGCGACGAATTCGGCCGCACCCAGCAGGGCAACAACAACGCCTATGCGCAGGACAACGAGATCACCTGGCTCGACTGGGCAGGCCGCGACCAGGCGCTGGAGCGCCACACGGCGCTGCTCTCGACGTTGCGCCGCGCGATATCAGCGCTTTCCGACACAGGCTTCCTCACGGGCCAGCCACCGGCAGGCTCGGAGATGCCCGACGTCGCATGGCTGACCGAGACAGGCGCGCCGATCGATGAACAGAGTTGGCGGGATCCGCGGCGGCACCGCCTTGTCATGATCCTGGGTGGCGACGGCGATGGCGAGTGCCGTGTTGCCGTCATCATCAACGGCGATCGCCGCGCCTGCATGGTCACGCTGCCTGAACGTGAAGGGTTTTTCTGGACCGCCGTCGTCGATGCGGCGGACATCTCGCGGCCGGTATCGGGGCGGACGGTGATCTTCATGATCGAACGCATACAGGCCGGCACAAGGAAAAAGCGCAATGGCGGCAGCTGACAAGGCCGGATGGTGGCGCGGCTGCGTCATCTACCAGATCTATCCACGCTCGTTCCAGGACACGACCGGCGACGGCAGCGGCGACCTCAGCGGAATTACCTCAAGGCTCGCTCATGTCGCCTCGCTTGGTGTCGACGCTGTCTGGCTGTCGCCCTTCTTCAAGTCGCCGATGGCCGACATGGGCTACGACGTGTCGGATTACCGCGATGTCGATCCGATGTTCGGCACGCTTGAGGATTTCGATGCGCCGGTCGCCGAGGCGCATCGTCTCGGCCTGAGGATCATCATCGATCAGGTGCTGTCGCATTCATCCGACAAGCACGACTGGTTCGTCGAAAGCCGAGCCAGCCGCGATAATCCCAAGTCCGACTGGTATGTCTGGGCCGATGCCAAGCCCGACGGCGGCGCGCCCAACAACTGGCTCTCCGTCTTCGGTGGCCCGGCCTGGGAATGGGATTCGACCCGCCGGCAATATTACATGCACAATTTCCTCGCCTCGCAGCCGGATCTGAATTTCCACAATCCGGAGGTTCAAGACGCGCTTCTGGAAACGGTGCGGTTCTGGCTCGAGCGTGGCGTCGACGGCTTCCGGCTCGATACGGTCAATTACTATGTCCACGACCGCTGGCTGCGCAGCAATCCACCCTTGGCATCAAGTGTCGCGGGCACGAATACGGAGACCAACACCTACCTCTACCAGGAGCATCTGTTCGACAAGACGCAGCCGGAAAACCTGGCGTTCCTGCGCCGCTTCAGGGCGCTGCTCGACGCGTATGAGGACCGCGCCGCTGTCGGCGAGATCGGCGATGAGGGCCGCTCATTGCAGACGCTCGCCGCCTACACATCCGGCGGCGACACGCTCCATATGTGCTACACCTTCGATCTGCTTGGCCCACGGTTCTCCGCGGCGCATGTGCGCGGCTGCGTCGAAGCCTTCGAGACGGCCGTTTCCGATGGCTGGGTCTGCTGGGCGTTCTCCAACCATGATGTGGTCCGCCATATCAGCCGCTGGACAAGGCCGGGTAGCGATCCCGACGCGATCGCAAGATTCTCGATCATGCTGCTGTCCTGCCTGCGCGGCTCGATCTGCCTCTATGAGGGCGAGGAACTCGGCCTGGAGGAGGCGGACCTTGCCTATGAGGATCTGCGCGACCCCGTCGGCATCCGCTTCTGGCCGGGCGTCAAGGGTAGGGATGGGTGCCGCACGCCGATGGTTTGGGAGGCCGGCGCCGACAATGCGGGCTTCTCGACGGCCAAGCCGTGGCTGCCGATACCGGCCAGCCATCGCGCCCGCTCGGTCGACGTCCAGAATGCCGACACAGCCTCCGTGCTGACATCCTATCGGGTCGCCCTGGCGTTGCGCGGGGAGCACCAGGCGCTGGTGACGGGCTCGATCCGCTTTCTGGACGCTGAGGGTGAGGTGCTTGCGTTCATCCGCGAAGGCGGCGGCGAAAGACTGCTCTGTGTCTTCAATTTCGCAGGGGAATCAGCGAATTGGCCGTTGCCGCCCGATATCGGAGCGGTTGCAAGGCTTGACGGCGATACAGCTGTCGTAGAGGAGGCCGAGCTTTCGTTGCCCGCGCTCGGATGTTTCCTTGGCCGCCTCGACTGATTTGGCGCTTCGGCCGTCTTATTGGACGAGAACCGAGCGTCCGCAGGTCGCGCCGGTGACACGCACGTCGGCCTCGCCGACGCCGACACCCAGCGCTGAAAGCACATTGTAGAGCAGGTCGTCGACGGGTGCTGTTACACCGTTCAGCACCGCCACCACCGCCGGCTTGACCGCTCCGAGCAGAGCAGTCAGGTCGATCCCGAGGCCAAGCGCATTGACCGAAAGCGACAGGTTGCTGACCAGAGATGTGGTGAGCGATTGTGTAATGTTGCGCGTCGAAACTGTCTTGATCGTCTTGTTGGCGATGTCGGTCGCATCGAAGGTCAGCGTCGTCGGGTTGTTGTTGGTGATCGCGGTGGCGGCGGAGCCCATCACCTGGATCAGGGGAATGTTGGTCAGCAGCAGCTTAAGGCTCACATCCGCGATTTCGGCGTCGGTGAATGTCTGCGGTTGGCTGAAGTCGCCAAAGCCTGAGCTGTTGCTGTTGGCCAGGTGCAGCGCGGCAATGCCTGGGTGGGCCGCGATGGAAACCTTGATGCTGGAAGGCCCTGTCGGACAAGTGATGTCGGTCAGTTTGGCTTCGGCATAGGCGACTTCCACATTGAGGGGCAGGTTCACGGCCAGCAGACTGATGCCGCCGCCGAGACCAGGTGTGCCGACTCCGACGCTGGCCACCAGCTTGATACGCGTCTGGGCCGTGCGCACCGTGGTACCGATTCCACCGACCGCGAGCCATGGCGAAAATTGTGCCGGCTCGCCAATGGCAATGGTAAGCTTGGTGGAAAGAAGCCCCGGTACGGTGGCTCCGAGATTGACCTGAGCCTGGTTGGTGCCGTTAGCCAGCACTGCGGCGGCAGTCAGCATTCCCATGGCGCTTGCATCGACCCCAAGGCCTGCCGGGTTTTGTCCCAAGCCCGCGCTGCCCACGGAGCCGAGGTCGACAAGGCTGCTGAGCGGGATCTTGACGGTGCTGGTCGACTTGGACGCGATCGTCTGCAGGGCTACCTTGGCCGTGTTGCCAAGTCCGGGCACATTGGCCATGGCGGTAGCGATCTGGCCGACGGTCGCCTTGGAGGCCAGCACATCCGTATAGGTACCGCCGGTCACGTTCACTTGCGTGGCAAGGGCACTTATGAAGGAGAGGACGCTGACATCGGCCGAGATCAACCCGTTGTAGTCCATGACGCTGAGCGAAATGTTGCCGCCGAGAAGTCCGCTCAGAAGCGCGTTGAGTATGCCGCCATTGACGCTGGCAAGTCTCGACCCGACCGAGAACGTCGCCTGCGGCGTCATGCTGGCGGTGGCCTCCGTGCCGATGACGGGAGTGGGGATCAGCGAACTCGCGAAATAGCGGGCGGGGATCTTCTTCAGGGTTACGCGGACGGCATTGTAGGGTGTCAAGTTGGCCTGGAAGCGCTGGCTCACATTGGCGCCTGATGCCGCGTATCGCCCCGGTGTGACCGACACGACGGTTTTGCCGACGGCCGGTGCGATCGTCTGTCCCGAGCCTTGAACGACAACCCCTGGCATGCCGTTGTCGGTCAGCGTGGTCACGACCGCGGTGTCGATCTTTGTGATGTTCGAGGCGGCGGTGATCGCGGCCAAGTCCACCATTGCCTGTGCTTCGCGACGCTCCGTGTAGATCGAGGCTTCGTCGATGGCGACGGCAGCCAGCGCAAGCCCGACCGGCGCCATGAGCGCCGTCATCACGGCAAAATTCGCTTTTCTGTCACCCAGCATCAGCCGTGCCAGCCGGCCGATCTCCTTGCAGGCGTGCGGCAACATTCAGATGCCCCCGACCCTTATCGTTGACTGGCGCGTGATTGTAGTCCCTGGCATCGCGATGCCTGGGAAGAGATTCCAGATCGGCAGATTGCGCGCATCGTACTGGATGGACACCACGAACTGGCTTCCATCGGCCGTGCTGTCGTTGGCCTGGTAGGTCAACTTGCTGACATCCACGAAGGGATATCCGCCGGCATTGTTGGTGACGAAGCTGGCTACCAGCGTCTGGCGCTCGGTCTGGTTCAGCCCGGCAATCGCCGTGCGGGCTGCATCCGCCGCGATCTGCTGGATCGAGTTGGCGGCGCCGAAATATATACCATATGCAACCATTCCGAGCAGAAGAAGAATGAAGATCGGAGAGAGCAAGGCGAATTCAACCGCCGAAGTTCCGGAATTTTCTTGAAATTTGTACCTTATTTGACGGATATTGGGCAATTTACTTGCTCTGTTACTCATGGCCATCGACGTTGGAGATCGAACCATATAGGAAGTAGTCGCAATGTAACCGGTGGTTGCTTAAGAACGCATTAACACATTCCGTCAAACGGACGCGGCGATAGATTCCTTGTGATAAATGGGGTCGACATGAGGAAACCAAGTCAAGCTTCTGATTTCGGCTGCCACGGCATAGCTTTCATCCCGCCTTACTTTGGGTGACCCAGAGAGTCTGTTGAAATAAAAATTCTCCGCGTTAGTGTCTGGACACCAGCCGCAGGAAGGGAACCGGCGGCGCGCTCAAAGGGGTCAGATATCGGCTCCGGGGCGTCAACACGTAAAGGCGCGCCGACGGCAGCGCCGACAGGGAGAACTTCATGCTGAAAAACATGCTGAAGGCGACTGTGTTCGCCACGACCATGGCGCTGGCCGGCACGTTCTACACGCCGACTTTCGCCGAGAGCGTCTATAACAGGGGATCCGCCGCCGAAGCGGAGACGCTCGATCCGCACAAGACCTCGACGGTCTACGAAGCCGATATCATACGCGACCTGTTCCAGGGCCTCGTCATGCATGACCAGAAGACGAACCTCATTCCGGGCGCCGCCGAAAGCTGGACGGTGTCCGACGACGGCACTGTCTACACCTTCAAGCTGCGCAAAGACGGCCTGTGGTCGGACGGCAGCCCGGTGACGGCGGACGACTTCGTCTATTCGTTCCGTCGGCTGGAAGATCCGGCCACCGCTGCCGAATACGCTTCCATGCTCTATCCCGTGAAGAACGCCGAGGAAGTCAACACCAAGAAGGCCAAGCCGGAGGAGATGGGCGTCAAGGCGCTTGACGCAAATACCCTCGAAGTCACGCTGAAGGCGCCGACGCCTTACTTCCTGGAGATGCTGACCCACCAGGCGACCTACCCGGTTAACAAGGCGTCCATCGAAAAACTTGGCGCCGACTGGATCAAGGCAGGCAAGCTTGTCTCCAACGGGGCCTTTACAGCGGCGGAGTGGATCCCCAACGACCATCTGAAGCTGGTCAAGAATCCGAAATTCTGGGACGCCGCGACCGTCAAGTTCGACGTGGTCAACTACATCCCGACCGAAGATCGCTCGTCGGCGATGAAGCGCTTCGAGGCCGGTGAACTCGACAGTTACGGTGACCTGCCGACCGAACAGCTCGCCGATCTCAAGACCAAATTCGGCGATCAGATCCGTGTCGGGCCATATCTCGGCACCTACTATTATGCGATCAAGACCGACAAGGCGCCGTGGGACAATGTCGAGCTGCGCAACGCCATCTCGATGGCGATCGATCGCGACTTCCTGGCGGAGAAAGTCTGGCAGAATTCGATGCTGCCCGGCTATTCGATGGTACCTCCGGGCATCGAGGGCTACACGCCGGCACTGGCCAAATACGCCGACATGCCGCAGATCGACCGCGAGGACGCTGCCAAGAAGATCCTCGAGAAACTCGGCTATACACCCGAGCATCCGTTGAAGATGCAGATCCGCTACAACACCTCGGAAAACCACAAGAACACCGCTGTCGCCATCCAGGAACAGTTGAAGCCGCTTGGCGTCGAGATCACGCTGCTCAACACCGACACCAAGACCCACTACTCATTCCTCGAGCAGAAGGGCGACTACGACGTGGCGCGTGCCGCCTGGATCGCCGACTACAAGGACCCGGAAACCTTCCTCGGCATCTCGCGCAAGGCCAGCGGCAACAATTATTCGAACTACAACAGCCCGAAATACGAAGCGGCGATGGACAAGGCCGCCGCCGCCGGCGGCAAACCCGAACAGCGCATGAAGGAACTCGCCGAGGCCGAGCGCATCCTCGTCGATGATGTCGGCGAGATCCCGCTTCTCTACTACAGCTACCACGACATCGTTTCTTCGAAGCTGCATGGTTTCGACGACAATGTGATGGACATCCATCCGTCCCGCTTCATCAGCAAGGACTGATCCCTTGGCTGGGTCGCCGCGCAACTCAATGCGCGGCGGCTCTGGTTTGCCATCGCATCGGCCCGGGAACCGGATTCGATTTTCGACAATGTCGGTGCGAAGATTTGAAGACTAGAGCGCAATCGTCCAGCCGGACGCGCGCTGCTCTGGATCAAGCGGGGCACCGATGCTGCGATATGTATTAAGGCGGCTTTTGACCGCCATTCCGACGCTGTTCGTCATCGTGACCATGGCGTTTTTCCTGATGCGCGTCGCGCCAGGCGGCCCGTTCAACCAGGAGCGGGGGCTGAGTCCCGAGATCAGAGCCAATCTCGAAGCTCAGTTCGGTCTCAACGACCCGCTCTGGCTGCAATTTGTCCACTATCTCGGCAATCTTTTGCGCGGCAATTTCGGCCCGAGCTACAACATGCCGGATTTCACCGTCACCGAGCTGTTCGCCAAGGGTCTGCCTATTTCGGTCCAGCTCGGCGCGTCGGCGCTTGTCCTGGCACTTCTGTTCGGTTCCGTGCTCGGCACCATAGCCGCGCTCAACCAGAACAAGCTTGGCGATTATGCCGTGATCGCGCTGGCGACCGCCGGCAGCACCATCCCCACCTTCGTCATCGCGCCGGTGATCCAGCTCCTGTTCGGGCTGACTTGGAAGCTGCTGCCGATCGGTGGATGGGGCGATGGCGCTTTGATCAACAAGGTCGGCCCGGTGCTGACGCTCGCTCTGCCGCAGATCGCCATCGTCGCCCGCCTGATGCGCGGCTCGATGATCGAATCGCTACGATCCCATCACATCCGCACGGCGCGCGCGCTCGGCCTCTCCGATTGGTCGGTGGTGGTCAAGCACGCGCTGCGCGGCGCCATCCTGCCGATCGTCTCCTTCACCGGCCCGGCGGCCGCGGCTCTGCTCACCGGTTCGGTCATCGTCGAGACGATCTTCTCCATTCCCGGTGTCGGCCGCTATTTCGTCGATGCCGCGCTCAACCGCGACTACACACTGGTGATGGGGACGGTGGTGGTGATCGCCATCTTCACCATCGTTTTCAACCTGATCGTCGACGTCATGTACGCGGTCGTCGACCCGAGGGTGCGCTATGACTGACATCGCAGCCACGGCTCCCGCCGTCATCGGCCGCTCGCTCTGGGGCGATGCCTGGGCGCGCCTCAAGGCCAATCGCGCCGCCATGTTCAGCCTCTATTATCTCGCTTTGATCGCGATCATCAGCGTGGTCGGCCCCTCACTCGTGCCGCATCAATACACGACCATCTATGGTGATTATGTGCGCACGCCGCCAAGCCTGTCGGCCTATCCGAAGGCCGACACGATCGAGACGGCGCTCACCGAAGCGATCAAACGCATGCGGGTCGATATCAAGGAGTGGCGGCAGGAAGGCAACCAGGTCTTCGTTACCGTCAAGTCGACCAAGCCGATCGACGACCGCAATATCCGCTATCTCGATCGTTCCGACGCCTTTGACGGCACCAAGATCGAGAGCAAGTCGCCTGACGGCCTCGAAGTGACGATGAGTGCCTCGATCAAGCAGCAATATTTCCTGTTCGGCACCGACAACACCGGCCGCGATCTGTTGTCTCGCACGCTGATGGCCGGGCGCATATCGCTGGCCATCGGTCTGCTCGCCGGCGTCGTGGCGGTGGTCATCGGCGTGATCTACGGCGCCGCGGCCGGCTTTGCCGGGGGCAAGGTCGACGAGGTGATGATGCGCATCGTCGACGTGCTCTATTCCTTGCCCTTCATCTTCTTCGTCATCATGCTGGTGGTGTTCTTCGGCCGCAACTTTGTGCTGATGTTCCTGGCGGTCGGCGCCGTGCTGTGGCTCGACATGGCGCGCATCGTGCGTGGCCAGGCGCTGTCGATCCGCCGGCAGGAATATGTCCAGGCGGCGGAAGCCATGGGTGTCGGTCAGCGCGGTATCCTGCTGCGCCACGTCATTCCCAACCTGCTCGGCCCGGTGGTGATCTACATGACGCTGCTGGTGCCGCAGGTCATCATCCTGGAGAGCTTCCTGTCGTTCCTGGGGCTCGGCGTGCAGGAGCCTATGACCAGCTGGGGCGTGCTGATCTCGGTCGGCGCCAAGAACATCGGCACCGCCAACTGGCTGCTGTTGTTTCCCGCCTTCTTCCTCGTCT
Organism: Mesorhizobium sp. M1409; assembly: GCF_040317535.1. Lineage (NCBI taxonomy): Bacteria > Pseudomonadati > Pseudomonadota > Alphaproteobacteria > Hyphomicrobiales > Phyllobacteriaceae > Mesorhizobium > Mesorhizobium sp. M1409. Next base: position 46,907 of record NZ_JAMYKV010000034.1, on the reverse strand, counting down.
CGACGCTGTTCGCGCTGAACTTCGTCGGCGACGGCCTGCGTGACGCGCTCGACCCGAGAGATCGATAAAGATGGGGATCGATGAGATGGCTGCTTCCGAAACGATCCTCAGCGTCAAGGACCTGCGTGTCCGCTTCCGCACGCTCGACGGCGCGGTCGAGGCGGTCAAGGGCATCAACATCCACGTCAACGCGGGCGAAACCGTTGCCGTGGTCGGTGAATCCGGATCCGGCAAGAGCCAGACGATGATGGCGGCGATGAGCCTGCTGGCATCGAATGGCGAAGCGACAGGCAGTGTCGACTATCGCGGCCGCAATCTTCTGACTCTGAGCAAATCCGAACTCAACAAGGTCCGTGGCCGCAAGATCAGCATGATCTTCCAGGAGCCGATGACCTCACTCGATCCGCTCTATTCGATCGGTAACCAGCTGATCGAACCGATCCGCCGGCATCGGGGCTTGAATGCCGCCGAGGCGCGCCAAGAGGCGCTCAAGCTGCTGCGCCTAGTGCATATTCCCGATCCCGAACGGCGGATGAAATCCTATCCGCACGAAATGTCGGGCGGCCAGCGCCAGCGCGTGATGATCGCCATGGCGCTCGCCAACGACCCCGACATTCTGATCGCCGACGAGCCGACGACGGCGCTCGACGTGACCATCCAGGCGCAGATCCTGATGCTCTTGGCCGAATTGCAGCGCAAGCTCGGCATGGCGATCGTCTTCATCACCCATGATCTTGGCATCGTCCGTCGCTTTGCCGACCGGGTCTACGTCATGCGCCAGGGCGAGGTTGTGGAGGAGGGCGAGGCCGAAGCCATCTTCGTCAATCCGCGGCATGCCTATACGAAAATGCTGCTGGCGGCCGAGCCGACCGGCAGCAAGGCGCCGCCGCCCGCCAATGCCCCGGTGCTGCTCGAAGGCAGGAATGTCGAAGTGACGTTCAGGATCGGTGGCGGGTTTCTTGCTGGCGAGCCGCTGATGCTGCGCGCCGTCGATCACATCTCGATCCGGCTACAGCGCAACCAGACCATCGGCATCGTCGGTGAATCCGGCTCGGGCAAATCGACGCTCGGTCGCGCCTTGCTGCGGCTGTTGCCGAGCGACGGTGTCATCCGATTCGGCGACCGCGACATTTCCCAGGCCGACCGGCGGGCGATGCGGCCGCTACGGCGCCAGATGCAACTCGTCTTCCAGGACCCGTTCGGCTCGCTGTCGCCGCGCATGACCGTCGGCCAGGTCATCACCGAAGGGCTTCTGGTGCATGAGCCGAATCTTTCGGGCAAGCAACGCGACCAGCGCGCGGTCGAGGCCTTACGAGAAGTCGGCCTCGATCCCAACGCCCGCAACCGCTACCCGCACGAATTCTCCGGCGGCCAGCGGCAGCGCATCGCCATTGCCCGCGCCATGATCCTGAAGCCCAAGCTGGTGGTGCTGGACGAACCGACCTCGGCACTCGACCGCTCGGTACAGAAACAGATCGTTGAACTGCTGCGCAAGCTGCAGGCCGACCACGAGCTGTCCTACCTCTTCATCAGCCACGATCTGTCGGTCGTGCGCGCCATGGCCGACTACATCATCGTCATGAAGCAGGGCAAGATCGTCGAGGAAGGACCGACCGAGGCGATCTTCAGCAATCCGCAGCACGTCTACACACAGACGCTGATGGCCGCGGCAATCGACGTCACGCGGTTCCGGTTGAGCGCCTGAGACAGTAGCCGCCAGGTGGGCGCTCAAGGCACCAAGGCGGCGCCTGTTCACTCAGTCCGTTGACCTCGGGCACTTGTTTGCCCGTACCGCGACTATGGCTTGTTGCTGTTGCTTCAGCCGGTCGATCCTGGCCGTTTCACGGTCGGCGACCGCGGTTTTCACGCGCGCGCCGCCCAGCAGCCAGCGGGGAACGTTGGTGTTCGCGACCTTGCCGCGGGTGATTGCGGTTCGCGAGATGTCACGGGCAACGTCTCCCAGCGCGCTGTTGAGCTCGGTGCATGTCATCGAATCGTATTTCGCCGGATCGATGGTTTTGCCGATCGACGAACAGCCGGCGACAAGAAACAGCGCAATCATCAGGGCCAGAGGCGAGGCTGTCGTCGAATTCAGATTCATGTCGCATCCGGCTTGCCGTTTCATCGACCCATCGTACCGCATCGAAGTATCTAGGGCCGACGGCCATTTCGTCAAAGTTTGCGATCGCGAAGAAACCTGTCGCCGAGCTGAGCCTTTCCGGCCGATGCAGGAACATTCTCCCCACCGCGCCCGCCCTCAAAACTATCGGGTTGTTCATTCAATTTCCCTGGAAATTCTCACGCTGCTTCAGCGACGAATGTCGTTGGGGGGCAACCGCCGAACACTGCCTGAGCGATGTCGGTCTCGTTTTCATCAACATGCGCCGTCACCAAAACGATCCCCTCGGTACCGCGATCATCCGTCTTTGCGGCAGTCGTGGTGAACGTTGCGAACAGGCCACCGGCAACGCCGCCACAGATGGCACCGGCCGCTGCTGTTGCCCATACGCTTGCAGCAAGAGGATTGATGCCGTGGGCTGCAACAGCGCTCAGGCAGGCCAGCCCGCTGGCGACACCGCCAAGGACGGACCCCAACGCGGAAACCAATAGAGTTCCCGCTTCGTCACGATAAGGTCCGATGATGGCAATCTGTACCCGCGGAATTCCGGCCGCCACCAAGTCGCCGGCAACCCTTGCCGCTTCGGCATGGGAATCAAAAAGTCTGCTAATTGTCGGCATGGTCACTCAAGGCTTTTGACTGTTCGTCAGCGTGTCGATGACGAAGGACGCGGCAATCAGGTCGTCACCCCGAATTCGGCCTTCGCGGTCCTCCATGATGGCCGCGACCTTCTGGAAGGTCTTTATTTCGCCCGCGGTGATCTGAGCCTCCTGCATCCTGGCCTTGAGGTCAGCCACGCGCACCCCCAGCGCTTGGGATATTTCAGTCTCACGGTTCAACATGGCGATCTGCATCCGTTATTGGGAAGCCCGTCGCCTCGAGGGCGGCGGGCTTCAGCCGCAAGCGGCTGGTTCAGTCGATGATCTTGATGATCTTGTGGGTGTCCGGATCCACAACAACTGTTCGGTTGTCGATCACCGTGTAGCGGTATTTGACGTTGGGGACTTCGTGAAGCTCGACCGTTTCGGGCAGCGCTGTTCCGATATTGAGTTCCACACCAGGAATCTTCACCGAAGCGAGGGGCTGCTTTTTCACATATTCACGGATGACTGTTTCCTGCTCGGGCTGGATGATGATGTCCTCGGCTGCGGCTGCGCCGACACCTGCAAGCAGCAAAAGCGACGCCGCGGCAGCGGCAAGATGCATTTTCATGAATTCCTCCTTTGCAAACCGGCGCAGCACAACATCGTCCGCGCCAAACCACCGAACTTGGGGAAAGTGCAAACGTTCCCAGGGCTGGGCTTCGGTCGGGCGAGGCATGAGACCTAAGTCCGATCGCGAAACGCAATGGTCTGATCCCAGGCGTTGCTCGGAACGGCCACTGTTTGCGGTCGTTGTCGGCTGCATGTTGCGGGAGGAAACCGATGGAGAAGAGTGTTGGCCAGGCGCGCTGGTTGCTCGCACCAGTCTTCGCGGTGGCCATCACCTTGATGGTGATTGGAGTAGCTCTTGGCTGATCGTTCAGGAGAATTATCCACGAAGGTTTGCATATCGGCGCAGCTACGTCCCTTCCTGTGCCGATAGGGTTCGCTCGCCGGGTGCCAATCCTGGCGAGCGAACTCTCGTTTCCATACCGCAACCATGCCAACAGGCGCATTTGGTTCCAACAACGCGCAACCGATTTCAGATTGGATAGAGAAGTCTGGGCACGTGTGCGGCTAACAAGCCAACGGCCCGGCTCCAAGCCGGGCCATTGGGCAGTCGGCGATCAGTAGCCGTCGTTTTCGATCACCACGGGATTGTGGCGATGATGGCGGTGAGTGGAGATGGAGCCTGTCACGACGACGGTGTCTCGACGATGATGCCGGCGCCCATGGTCATAGAATGCAACGGTACCGTGGCGACGGTGGTGCAAGCGCTGTCCATCTTCGTTGATGATTTTGACGCTGCTGTGGTGTCGATGATGGGTTCTGATAACCACATCGGCCTCGGCTGCCGAAGCCATCACGGGCAATCCCAAGGAAAGCGCCAAAGCGCAGATGACCATTGTTTTCATTGCAATTTCTCCATCGCCTTAATTAGCCCTTCGTCGGATAACCGCCGCTTCTCCCTTTGGTTCCGGTTTTTCCTTGCGGGCAGCCGGACGGCAGCGCGGTAAGTCGAAGGACGGGCGATCATCGCCTGGGGCTGAGAAGGGAGCTGCCTCTCGCTCGTGGTACTTGCGGAGACGATGTGTCCGGCCGGGTCAGTCGCTCACATCAGGCAACACAACGATCTGCCCCAAAAGTCGCAATATCTGGCTACTGCCTCCGGCAGTTCCTTGCATGACCGCTCGTCGTCCGCATGGGAGGGCGCACAACATCACTTGGCTCGTTGGAGCGGTGGTCATCGTGATAGCGATCTTGAGCTTCCTCGGCCTTCGCTAAGCGCGACGTCAACGATGTCCGGCGGCCCTTATCTGAATGGGATCAGTCGAAGCCGACACCGCGGAAGCGCCGCAAACGGGTCGGCCGAAGATCGACAGGCATCATACGAGGAGCAAAACTCTTGGCCCGTCTCAACAGCGGGAGAGCTATTTCGCTCCATTTTCAGGCGGGATGTATGTTTGAGCGCCAAAGTCGGGATGCGCTAACGCTTTGTTTTTCTGGTCGGAGTGGCAGGATTTGAACCTGCGACCCCCTCGTCCCGAACGAGGTGCGCTACCAGGCTGCGCTACACTCCGTGACCAGACCGCGGGCTTATAGCCGCCACACTTCGTTCCTGCAAGCGGCAATGGCAGCGCTTCTGTCGCATTTCGTTCGCTTTCGTCGGGCATTTCCGCCAAGCCCGGATTTCGGTCCGGGATAAACGTGGCTTAAAGCCTTGTGTGCTAAGCCGCAGCTCTCGATAGATCGTATTTTCTGCCGCCTGGAGTTCTGCTGTCTTGCCCCCAAAAATCGTTGGCGACGCCCGGCCCAATAGTTTCGAATTCGAAACCGAAGCGCTGATCAAGGCGTCCGGCTTTCGCGAATACGATGCGCGCTGGTGGTTCGGCCATCCCGGCTCCGCGCAGTCGCCGGAACTCAATCTGATCGGCGTCCAGGCGCTCGGCATGGGGCTTGGCACGCTGATTCGCCGTCTTGGCGCCGGCCCCGATATCGTCACCGGGCATGATTTCCGTTCCTATTCGCTGTCGATCAAGCTGGCGCTGGTGTCGGGCCTGATGGCCGCCGGAGCGCGGGTGAAGGATATCGGCCTGGCCTTGTCGCCCATGGCCTATTTCGCCCAGTTCGCGTTGGATATCCAATCCGTCGCCATGGTCACGGCCTCGCACAACGAAAATGGCTGGACCGGCGTCAAGATGGGCGCGGCGCGGCCGCTGACCTTTGGCCCCGAGGAGATGAGCGCGCTGAAGGCGATCGTACTGGCAGGCGATTTCGACCTCGCCGGCGGCGGCTCCTATGATTTCGTCCGCGATTTTCGCGCGACATATCTCGACGATCTGACCCGCGACAAGCGCATTGCGCGAAAGCTGAAAGTGGTCGCCGCGTGCGGCAACGGCACCGCCGGCGCCTTTGCCCCGCAAGCGTTGGAACGCATCGGCTGCGAGGTGATCCCACTCGATGTCGAGCTTGACCACACCTTCCCACGCTACAACCCCAATCCCGAGGATATGCGGATGCTGCATGCCATCAGGGACAAGGTGCTCGAGACCGGGGCCGATGTCGGCCTTGGCTTCGACGGCGACGGCGACCGTTGCGGCGTCGTCGACAATGAAGGCAACGAGATCTTCGCCGACAAGGTTGGCGTGATGCTGGCGCGGGATATTTCGAGCCAGTATCCGGGCTCGACCTTCGTCGTCGACGTCAAGTCGACAGGCCTGTTCAACACCGACGCAGTTCTGCGCGCGAATGGCGCCGTCACCGATTACTGGAAGACCGGCCACTCCTACATCAAGCGCCGCGTCGCCGAGCTTGGCGCGGTCGCCGGTTTCGAAAAGTCGGGCCATTTCTTCTTCAACCCGCCGATCGGTCGCGGCTACGACGACGGCCTAGTCACCGCCATCGCCATCTGCCAGATGCTGGATCGCTGCCCCGGCAGTTCGATGGCCGATCTCTACCGCGCGCTGCCGCTGACCTTTGGCACGCCGACCATGTCCCCGCACTGCGCGGACGATGTGAAGTATGGCGTGGTCGAGCGGGTGGTTGCCGACTTTCAGGCCATGAAGCAGGATGGCGCCACCTTCGCCTGCCAGAAGATCGCGGACCTCATCACCGTCAACGGCGTGCGCGTTGTCGCCGAGGACGGCACCTGGGGGCTGGTGCGCGCCTCGTCGAACAAGCCGGAACTGGTCGTGGTCGTCGAAAGCCCGGTATCATCGCAGCGCCGCCGGCAGATGTTCGACGCCATCGACGCCGTGCTGCGCCGCAGCCCCGAGGTGGGCGCCTACAACCAGACTTTTTGAAATGGTAGTTCAATGACCGAGCGGATTGTGAGTTTTGTCATGAGCGGCGGCGTCGGCTCGCGGTTGTGGCCGCTGTCACGCGAGGACAATCCCAAGCAGTTCCACGATCTGTCGGGCGACGGCTCGATGCTGGCCAAGACCTTACGCCGGCTGATGGCCCGGCAGGAAGGCGAAACGCCGATCTTCCTGATCGCCGCGGAGCGTCATGCCAACCGTGTCCACGCTGACCTCGCCGGCCTCGATCTCGCTGGTGGCGGTCCGCTGTTCGAGCCGACCGGGCGCAACACAGCCGCCGCTGTCGCACTGGCGACATTGCGCACTTTGTCCGAATTCGGCGACAGCCTGGTGCTGGTGTGCCGTCGGACCATGAGATATCGACCCCGCGCCAATTCTGGCAGAGCGTCGAAGCTGGCGCCCAGGCGGCGCGCAGTGGCCGGTTGGTTGTGTTCGGCATCAAGCCGACGCAGCCTGAGACCGGCTACGGCTATATCGAGGTCGCTGCCGAAGGCGGCGGCACCTTCGACGTGTCGCGCTTCGTCGAGAAGCCGGATCTGGCGACTGCGCAGAGCTATCTCCAGGCCGGAAATTTCTACTGGAACACCGGTATCTTCCTGTTTCGCGCCGGCGCCATGCGCGATGCCTTTATGGCGTTCCAGCCTGATATCTGGCAGGCCACAGAAGCAGCCTACAAGGCCGCGACATCGGATCTCTCCGGCCTCTACATGCCGCTTGAACTCTACGCCGCCATCCCGTCGAATTCGATCGACTACGCCATCATGGAGCGGGCAAAAGACATCGCCATGGTGCCGGCCGGCTTCCGCTGGAACGATCTCGGCTCGTGGCAGTCGCTGCTCGATGTCGGCCCCGCCGACGACCAGGGCAATGTCATCATCGGCGATGTCGTCGCCATTGACTGCGAAAACTCCTACATCCGCAGTGACGGCCGCCTGCTGTCGGCGATCGGCATGAAGGACGTCGCCATCGTCTCGACATCGGACGCCACCTTCGTCGCCCCGGTCAGCCACAGCCAGCACGTCAAGAAGATCGTCGAGCAGCTCGAAAAGTCGGGACGGCTGGAAACCAGGTTCACGCCGGCGCAAGACCGCGTCATCGAAAGCGGCGCCTGGCGGCGGCGCGTGCACCATTGGCTGTTTCAGGAGACCTTGCCGTTGTGGTCGACATCGGGCGTCGACGAACGCCATGGCGGTTTTCATGAAGCGCTGGGCCTGGACGCCTCGCCGCTGATGAAGCCCAAGCGCATGCGCACCACGGCTAGGCAGGTCTATGCCTTCGCCGTTGCCCGGGCGCGCGGCTGGGACGGCCCGGCCGACCGGTTGATCAGCCACGGCATCGCGTTCATGGCCGGGAAGGGCCGCACCGACAGGGGTGGCTGGGTTCGCACGCTGAATGTCGATGGTTCGGTCGCCGATGCCACCGAGGATGCCTACGATCATTCCTGTGTGCTGCTGGCGCTGGCGCATGCGCATATGTCGGGCAATGCCGACGCCTTAAGGCTCGGTGAGGAAACCTTCGCCTTTCTCGATGCGCATCTCGAGGACAGCCGTATGACCGGCTTCCTCGAAACGTCGGGCGGCGAAGGCGAGCGCCGCTCCAACCCGCATATGCACCTGCTCGAAGCCTTCCTGGCTTGGTACCAGGCCACCGGCGAGCGCGCCCATCTGCGCCGCGCGGCGCGCATCATCGACCTGTTCCGTAGCCATTTCTTCGATTCGGAAAGCTGGACGCTTGGCGAGTATTTCGATGCCGAATGGAAGCCGTCCGCCGGCGAGAAAGGCTCGTGGACCGAGCCCGGCCATCACTTCGAATGGGCCTCGCTGCTGATCGATTTCGCCGGGCGCAGCGGCCAGGCCGAGCTGAGCGGCTTTGCCCGAAAACTCTATGCCTCGGCCATCGCCAATGGCCTCAACCGCGCTACCGGACTTGCCTATGGCGCCGTCTCGCGGCAGGGCCTGCCGCTTGACCAGATATCACGCAGCTGGCCTCAGGCCGAGGCGATCAAGGCGGCGATCGCGCTGGATGGCTCAGGCGGTCCTGATCTCAAGCCGGAGATCGAAGCCCGCGTCGGCCGGCTGTTTCGCTGGCACATCGACCCAGCGCCGCTCGGCCTGTGGATCGACCGCATCGACGAGCGCGGCCGCTCGCTGGCAACTGATGTTCCGGCCAGCATCTTCTATCATCTGGTCTGTGCGCTGACGCAGTATCTGGACAGCACAGCGGAAAAGGCCGCGTAGGATCGGCTCAGTACGGGCTCGCCACATCCCCGATCTCGACATAAACCGACTTCAGCTGCGAATACAGCGCCAGTGCCGCCAGGGAATTCTCGCGTCCGATGCCGGACTGCTTGAAGCCGCCGAACGGGATTTCCACCGGCGTCAGATTATAAGCGTTGATCCAGCAGGTGCCGGCTTGCAGCTCGGCAATGACGCGATGGGCGCGCGGCAGGTCGCGCGTGAAAACGCCGGCGGCAAGGCCGAATTCGGTGTCGTTGGCGCGGTCGATCACCTCTTCCTCGCCGTCGAATTTCAGCACGCTCATGACCGGCCCGAAAATCTCTTCACGGGCGATACGCATGCCATCGGTGACGTCGGTGAATACCGTCGGTTCGACGAAGAAGCCGCCCTGGAAACCCTGAAGCGAAGGCACGTTGCCGCCGCAGGCAAGTGTCGCGCCGTCCTGCTTGCCGATTTCGATATAGCCGACCACCTTCTCGTGCTGCGCCTTGGAGACCAGCGGACCCATCTGGGTTTCGGGGTCGAGCGGGTCGCCGATGCGGATTTTCTTGGTCCGCTCGACCAGCCGTTCGACGAAACGGTCGTGGATGCCGCTCTGCACGAAGACCCGCGTGCCATTGGAGCAGATCTGCCCGCTCGAATAGAAATTCCCGAGCATGGCGCCGCCGATGGCGTTCTCGATGTCGGCATCGTCGAAGACGATCAGCGGCGACTTGCCGCCGAGTTCCATCGTCGCGTGCTTCATCTTCGAACCGGCGAGCGACAGCACCTTGCGGCCGGTCGGCACTGAGCCTGTGACCGAAACCTTGGCGACGACATCGTGTCCGACGAGGCCGGCGCCGACATCGCCATAGCCCTGCACGACATTGAACAGTCCGTCGGGCAGCCCCGCCTCGCTGTAGATCTCGGCCAGCGCCAGCGCTGACAGCGGCGTGTTTTCCGACGGCTTGAACACCATCGCGTTGCCCATGGCGAGCGCCGGTGCGGATTTCCAGCCGGCGATCTGGATCGGGTAGTTCCAGGCGCCGATGCCGACACAGACGCCGAGCGCTTCTCGCCTTGTGTAGGCGAAGGGCCCGCCGAGATCGACCGACTCGCCATTGTACGCGGCGACCGCACCGCCGAAATATTCGAGGCAGTCCGCTGCCGAAAGGGCGTCCGCCACCAACGTTTCCTGGATCGCCTTGCCGGTATCCAGCGTCTCGATGCGGGCGAGGTCGGCATTGCGAGCGCGCAGGATGTCGGCGGCGCGGCGCAGGATACGCCCGCGCTCGACCGGCTTCAGCCGCGCCCAGGCGGGCTGTGCGGCACGCGCCGCTTCGACGGCCAGTTCCAGCACGTTCGGCGTCGCCGAACGCAGCATGGCGATGGTCTCACCGGTTGCCGGATAGATGACCGGCAGCGGCGCGCCACCTTCGTCCTCGATGTAACGTCCGTTGACATAGTGCGATGCCGTGGGCTGGGCGCGCATGGGTGGTCTCCAAATGGTCTGCTCCCCCAAATGGGCGGCTCAATCTATCGGGCAGCTCAATCTGTCGGGTGGATCATGCTCTATCTGTCCGACGCCTGCCAGCGCGGATTGATCCATGGTTCCTGATTGGACGGCGCCAGCGGCGTGCGGCCAAGGATGTGGTCGGATGCCTTCTCACCGGTCATGATCGAGGGCGCGTTGAGGTTGCCGTTGGTGACGCGCGGGAAGATCGAGGAATCTGCGACCCGCAAGCCTTCGACACCGATGACCCGGCACTCCGGATCGACGACGCTCATCATGTCGTCGGCGCGGCCCATCTTGCAGGTGCCGCAAGGATGGTAGGCGCTCTCGGCGTGGTCGCGAATGAAGACGTCGAGATCATCGTCCGACTGTACGTGCGAGCCCGGCGAGATTTCCTTGCCCCGATAGGGATCGAACGCCGACTGGCCGAAGATTTCGCGCGTCAGCCTTATGCAACGGCGGAACTCCGCCCAGTCGTCTGGGTGCGACATGTAGTTGAAGCGGATCATCGGCTGCGATTTCGGGTCCGGCGAGCGCAGCGTCACCGAGCCGCGCGACTTCGAACGCATCGGCCCGACATGCGCCTGGAAGCCGTGCGCCTTCGCCGCCGCCTTGCCGTCATAGCGGACAGCTGCCGGGATGAAGTGGTACTGGATATCGGGGTAGTCGACGCCGGCACGTGAGCGCACGAAGGCCGCCGCTTCGAAATGGTTGGTGGCGCCAAGGCCGGTCTTGAAGAACAGCCACTGCGCGCCGATGAGCGCTTTCGAAAACGGGTTGAGCACGGAATTGAGCGTGATCGGCAGCAATGATTCCTGCTGGATGTAGAGCTCCATATGGTCCTGCAAATTGCGGCCGACGCCGGGCCGGTCGGCCACCACGGCAATGCCGTTTTCGCGCAGATGCTCGGCTGGGCCGATACCGGAAAGCATCAGGATCTTGGGCGAATTGATCGATGATGCGGCGACGATCACCTCACGTCGTGCCTTAACGACCTGAATCTGTTTGCGAGCTTCGATCTCAACGCCGATGGCGCGTTGATTCTCGATGATCACCCGCCGAGCAAAGCCTTTGACCAGGCTCACATTTTTGCGCCCAAGCGCCGGCTTCAGATAGGCCGATGCCGCCGACCAGCGACGGCCGCCGCTGATGGTTTGCTCCATCGGCCCAAAACCTTCTTGCTTGGAACCGTTGTAGTCGTCGGTCAGTTCGAACCCGGCCTGGCGGCCGGCCTCGACAAAGGCGCCGTAGAGCGGATTGCGGCGCGAGCCGCGCTGCACATGCAGCGGCCCACCGTGACCGCGCCAGCCGTCCTCGCCGCCGTCGGAGTCCTCCATGCGCTTGAAATAGGGGAGCACGTCGGCAAAGCTCCAGCCAGCCGCACCCTCTTCGGCCCAATGGTCGAAGTCGCGCGCATGGCCGCGCACATAGACCATGCCGTTGATCGAGGACGAGCCGCCGATCACCTTGCCGCGCGGTGTCGCCAGCACGCGGCCGCCGAGATGCGGTTCCGGCTCGCTGGCAAAGCCCCAATCATACAGGCTCATGTTGAGCGGGATCGACAGCGCCGACGGCATCTGGATCAGCGGCCCGATATCATTGCCACCGAATTCGATGACGATGACCGAATGCTTGCCGTCCTCGGACAGGCGATAGGCCATGGCCGAGCCGGCCGAGCCGGAGCCGATGATGACGAAATCCGCTTCAAGCATGGTTCATATGCGCCATAAAATCGGCGAGCGAGACATTGCCGCCGGTAGCCACGACAAGGACGGTCTTGTCCTTCACATCCACCTTGCCGCCGAGCAGTGCCGCGAGCGACGCCGCTCCCGATGGTTCGAGCACCAGCTTCATGCGCTCGAAGGCGATCCGCATGGCGCGCCGCACCGAGGAATCGTCGACGGTGATGCCGCGAACACCAGCGGTCTTGACCGCGGCAAAGGGCGCGTCGCCCGGCCGACGCGACATCAGCCCATCGCAGATCGACTTCGGCCCGATCGGCATCGTCTCGATGCTGCCACGCGCCAGCGACGCGCCCATACCGTTGAAACCTTCCGGCTCGACGCCGATGATTTCAGTGGCCGGCGAGAGATAGTGGAAGGCAAGCGAAACGCCGCCGATCAACCCACCGCCACCGACCGAGCAGAACAAAAGGTCGGCGCTGGAACCCTTGGCCTCAAGCTGGTCGATCGCTTCGAGACCGGCGCCCGCCTGGCCGGCGACGATCTCCGGGTCGTCGAACGGATGCAGCAGGGCCAGACCTTCGGTCTCGGCGATCTCGCGTGCCTTGGCGGCGGCGACCTCTTCTCGCGCACGCTCGCCATGGTCGGTGAGCACGACACGAGCGCCATAGCCTGCCGTGGCGTCGCGCTTGGCGACCGGTGCGTCGATCGGCATGACGATGGTGACGGGAATGCCAAGCGCCTGGCCGGCAGCCGCCAGCCCTTGCGCGAAATTGCCGGAGGAATAGGCGACGACGCCTTTCCTGGCTTCGTCAGCCGAAAGCTGCTTTAGACGCCAGTAGGCGCCGCGCACCTTGAACGAGCCTGCCCATTGCAGCGATTCCGGCTTGATGAAGACGCGTGCCGCACCCGTCTCACGGGCCAGTGCCGTCGATTCGAGTAGCGGCGTGATCTGCGTCGCCCGTGAGGTGACGGCATAGGCCTGTCTGAGATGGTCGAGCGAGGGGACGAGAAGGTCTGCCATCATTCGCCTCGCGGATACCTTTTGCTCTCTTCGAGATTGTCGAGGTTCATGTGGTTGCGCATGAAACGCTCGGACGCCTTTTGCAGCGGCTGGAAATCCCAGGGGTAGTAGGCGCCGTTGCGCAGCGCCGGATAGACGACCCAGCGGCGCGCCTGGCTTTCGCGGACGGCGGCATCGAAGCCTACCATGTCCCAGCGCGCCCGAACCTTGTCCATGAAATCAGCCACCAGGCCCGCATAGGCCGGGCTCTCCGCCAGATTGTTTCGCTCGAGCGGATCGGTTTCGAGATCGAACAACTGCGGTGGATCGAGCTCGCAATGGACGAATTTGTATCTGCCGTCGCGGATTGCCACCAAGGGCGCGCAGGAGCCTTCCGCCGCATACTCCATCAGCACAGGCGCGGTGCGCTCAATGCCCTGGGTGAGCGGCAGCAGCGACTGGCCGTCGGTCCACGGCGCGATCGCCTCAATGTCGATGCCGGCGAGGTCGCAAAGCGTCGGTGTCACATCAAGATTGGAGACCGGCGCCTCGATCAGCCCGGCTGGCACCCCCTTGCCGGCAATCATCAGCGGCACCCGCGCCGAGCCTTCGAAGAAGCTCATCTTGAACCACAGGCCGCGCTCGCCGAGCATGTCGCCGTGGTCCGAGCAGAACAGGACGATGGTGTCGTCGGCCATGCGGGTGCGCTCAAGCACGTCCAGAAGCTCGCCGAGCTTGTCGTCGACATAGGAGATGTTGGCGAAATAGCCGCGCCGCGAGCGACGAACCTGCTCTGGCGTGATCTCGAAAGAGGAATAGTCGCTGGCGTGGTACAGCCGCCGGGAATGCGTATCCTGTTCGTCATGCGCGATGAACCCGGTTTCCGGATCCAGCGCCTGGCAATGCTCATAGAGATCCCAATACTGCTTACGCGCGACATAGGGATCGTGCGGGTGCGACAGCGAGACAGTGAGGCACCAGGGCCGATGGTTCGCATCGTCCTGTTCGCGCGAAAGCTGATAGAGCTTCTGCGTGGCGAGGAACACGACCTCGTCGTCATACTCCATCTGGTTGGTGGTCTCGGCGACGCCGGCGCCGGTGACCGAGCCTAGATTGTGGTACCACCACTCGATGCGCTCGCCGGGCTTGCGATAATCCGGCGTCCAGCCGAAATCGGCCGGGTAGATGTCGGTGGTCAGCCGCTCCTCGAAACCGTGCAGTTGATCAGGCCCGACGAAATGCATCTTGCCCGACAGGCAGGTGTAGTAGCCGGCGGCGCGCAGATGATGGGCGAAGGTCGGGACCGATGAGACGAATTCGGCCGCATTGTCATAGACACCGGTGCGCGACGGCAACTGCCCGCTCATGAACGAGGCACGGCCCGGCGCGCAGAGCGGCGACGCCGTGTAGTTGTTGGCAAAGCGCGCCGAACGTGCGGCCAACGCTTTCAGATGCGGTGTGTGCAGAAACTCCGCCGGGCCGTCCGGAAACAGGGTCCCGTTGAGCTGATCGACCATGACGATCAGGAAATTGGGTTGCTTCGTTGTCACTGTTTGCGCCGCTCGCCAAGTTTGGTTTCGAGATAGTCCTCGACCAGCGCGATCGCGGTCGCGGCATCAGGCACGCCGTCCTTCAACGCCCGCCTGATATAGAGCCCGTCAATCATCGCCGCTGTCGCTTCGGCGGCGCGGTCGGCTTCGGCTTTGGGCAGGATGCCGGTCAGGCCGCTCATCAAATTGGAGTGCAGGCGCCGCGCGTAGACCCTGAGCAACCGGCGCAAGGCCGAGGATTTCTGTGCCTCGACATAGAAGGCAAGCCAGGCGGCGATGGTTTGCGGCTGGAACTGAATGTCGGAGAAGTTGACGGCCACCACGGCCGAGACGCGCTCGCGCGCGGTGTTGGCGGATTGCAGGGCGCGTCGCATGTCGATGGTCAGTTCGGCCAGGATGTGCCGCATCGTCGCCAGCAACAATTCGTCCTTGGCGCCGAAATAATGATGGGCAAGGGCGGACGACACGCCGGCGCGCCCGGCGATCTCGGACATGGTCACGTCGAGTGAACCGCGCTCGCCGATCGCCGAGATCGTCGCATTGATGAGCGCCTTGCGGCGCAGCGGTTCCATTCCGACTTTCGGCATCTCGCTATGATCCTTTGAAGCAGGATTATTTTTTATTGACGGGTCAATCAACAAAAAAATCAGCACTGGCTTTGTTTGTACCAAGCGATTGTCCGATTCCAGCCCTTCACGAAGCGGGTCGGATTGTTTATCTTTGAACAATAAATACGACGTGCGCCTTGAGCCCACATGCTAGGCTGGCGCCAAGGATGGAGACCGCCATGACCGCATGCATCGTTGGCTGGGCGCATTCGCGCTTCGGCAAGCTCGAGGGCGAAACGCTCGAAAACCTGATCGTCAAGGTGGCAACGGACGCGCTCGACCATGCCGGCATCGGCCCGGACGAGGTCGACGAGATCGTGCTCGGCCACTTCAACGCCGGCTTTTCGGCGCAGGATTTCACCGCCAGCCTGGTGCTTCAGGCCGACGACCGGCTGCGCTTCAAGCCGGCGACGCGCGTCGAGAACGCTTGCGCCACCGGGTCGGCGGCGGTCCGGCAAGGCATCCGCGCCATCGATGCGAATGCCGCCCGCGTCGTGCTGGTGGTAGGTGCCGAGCAGATGACGACGACGCCCGGGCCGGAGATCGGCAAGAACCTGCTCAAGGCGTCCTATCTGCCCGAGGATGGCGACACGCCCGCGGGTTTCGCCGGCGTCTTCGGCAAGATCGCGCAGGCCTATTTCCAGCGCTATGGCGACCAGTCGGACGCGCTGGCGATGATTGCCGCCAAGAACCACAAGAACGGCGTCGACAACCCCTATGCGCAGATGCGCAAGGATTTCGGCTATGAGTTCTGCCGTCAGGAGAGCGAGAAGAACCCGTTCGTTGCCGGCCCGCTGAAGCGCACCGACTGCTCGCTTGTCTCCGACGGCGCCGCTGCCCTTATCCTTGCCGACACCGCGACGGCACTGAAGATGCGGCGTGCCGTTGCCTTCCGCGCCAACGAGCATGTGCAGGATTTCCTGCCGATGTCGAAGCGCGACATCCTGACCTTCGAAGGCTGCGAGCAGGCCTGGACCCGGGCGCTTAAGAACGCCGGCGTGACGCTCGAGGATCTTTCCTTCGTCGAAACGCATGACTGCTTCACCATTGCCGAACTGATCGAATATGAGGCGATGGGTCTGGCCAAGCCGGGCGAGGGCGCCAGACTGGCGCTGGACGGCACAACGGCCAAGGATGGCCGCCTGCCGGTCAACCCATCCGGCGGGCTGAAGGCCAAGGGCCATCCGATCGGCGCCACGGGCGTGTCGATGCATGTCTTGACCGCCATGCAGCTTGTCGGCGAAGCCGGCGGCATTCAGGTGCCCGGTGCAAAACTCGGCGGCATCTTCAACATGGGCGGTGCGGCGGTCGCCAACTACGTTTCAATATTGGACCGGATCAGGTAGAAGCAGCCCGTATTTTTGCGGGGTAGCCATGACAGATCCGGTTCTGATCGAAGTCTTGCGCGGCGCGATCGTCGAGAGCGCGCATCGTGGCGCGGTCGCGGTCTTCGATGCCGATGGCAAACCGGTTTGGGAGATCGGCGATACGGCCAAGCCGGTGTTCCCGCGCTCGGCGGTCAAGGCGATCCAGGCATTGCCGCTGGTCGAAAGCGGCGCGGCCGACGCCTATGGCTTCGGCAACCGCGAGTTGGCGCTTGCCTGCGCGTCCCATTCGGGCGAGCCGGCACATGTCGAACTGGCGCGGTCCATGCTGGCCAGGGCCGGGCTGGACGGGTCGGCGCTCGAATGCGGCACGCATTGGCCATCCAATCATGAAGCCGAGATTGCGCTCGCCCGCTCCGGCGGCTCGCCGAACGCATTGCACAACAATTGTTCCGGCAAGCATTCCGGCTTCCTCTGTACATGCGTCCACGCCGGCATTGCGCATCGCGACTATGTCAAGCCAGGACACGGCCTGCAGGAGATGGTGCGCGACGCCATGCAATCGGTCACGGGCGCTGTCCATGGCGCGGACGAGCGAGCGACCGATGGCTGCTCGATCCCGACCTATGCGGTGCCGCTCCGGAGCTTCGCGCTCGGCTTTGCACGTATGGCAACGACAAATGGTTTTGGTCCCGAGCGAGCCAAGGCCGCGAAGCGCCTGCTGGCCGCCTGCATGGCCGAGCCCTTCTTCGTTGCCGGAACCGGCCGCGAAGACGTCGCCCTGATGGTGGCCGCACCAGGGCGCATTTTCACGAAAGGCGGCGCCGAAGGCGTCCATTGTGCCGCAATTCCGGAACTTGGTCTTGGTATCGCACTCAAATGCGATGATGGCGCCGGCCGCTCCGGCGAAGCCATGGTTGCCGCCGTTCTTGCCAAATTGTTGCGCGCTGACGAGGCCTTGGCAGCTAAGCTAACCGACCTGGCGAAAGCGCCGATCCAAAGCCGGAACGGCGCCAAGGTTGGGGCGCTGAGGCCCACCGCAGCCTTGAATTAAACCGCCCTCAACTGACGTGATTGCGCTCGACGGTCAGATGCGCGTAGCCGCTATTGTCCGATGACGCCAGGTCACCCGTCGCCGGCTCGGCCCAGCGCTGGCCGACAACGGCTCCGTTCAACGCGCCGTCGATGACATTGTCTGATATGACGGCCGTGCCGGCGCCCTCGACCACGGACACGACGATGGCCGTTCCAGCCTTGCGGATGATGTTACCGGTGGCGACGACATTGCGCAGATACGGACCCCAGCCGATCTGCATGCCGTAGAGCGGTGCGTTCTCGATGACGTTGTTGGAAACGGTCGTGTCGGCCTCGACCCCGATGCCGACGCCGAATCCAGGCGAGTCGGCGGGGTAGGGGCCGCTGGTCGACAGATTGCGCACGATGTTGCCCGAGCACACACCCATACGGCCGCCTTCGTTGAAGTTGACGATCGAGATGCCGTTGGCGGCTCCGTCGACGATGTTGTTGCTTATGACGGCGCCTTCGAACGAGAACTCGGAGTAAACCGCTGTTTCGCCCGAGCGCGAGCAGGTGTTGCCCGATATCTGCAGATTGCTGGCGCTGTTGGCGCGGATCGCCGAAAAGGCGCAGTCCGAGACGATGTTGCCGGAAATGACGACATTGCCGGCCCGGAAGGCATTGATGCCATTGCCGTTCTGGCCGGTCCCGCCGCTGCGCGCCTGGATCCGTTCGACGCGATTGCCGGTGACCATGGTGCCGTCTTCCGCCGCCTGCCAGCGGTGCACGAGAATGCCGCCATTGGCGCAGTCGGAGACGGTGTTGCCCGTGATCGCCAGCCCGCCGGCCTCGACCGAATAGATGCCGGCATCGGCAGCTCCCGATATCTGCGAGCGCTCGACCCGGCCCGTCGCGTGTTCCAGAGCCAGCCCGTTCTTGCCGCTGCCGGTTATTTGACAATTGTCGACGACCAGATGCGCGACACGGCGCAGATCGAGCAGCCCTTGCGCGTAGTCGCCCATCGTGCGGTTTGCGCCGTCGAAGACCAGTCCGCTGAGTTCGATATGATCGGCCTGTTCTGCCATGAAGAGATGACCGTCGCCGCCGTAAACGATGCGCGTTGCCCCAGGCACGCCGGAAAGACGCACGCGGCCGGGCAGCGAGAGGTTCGACACCACATAGGCGCCCGGCGGCAGGAACACCGGCATGTCGCGGTCGTTTGCGTCGCGCAGCAGCTTGGCGAAGGCCTTGCTCTGATCGTCGAAGGTACCGGGCTGCACGCCGAGTTCGGTGGCATTGATCGAGCCGCGCATCGAGGCTTTCTCGATGCCGGTCAGGCTGGCGGCCGCCGCCTTGCCAAGCGAGAGGCCCATGACGGCAAAGCCGGCGGTTCCGGTCAGCAGCGTTCGTCTGTTCAACATCGGCACAGGTCCTGGCTTTCAACCCTGACACCGCAGGAATCATGCCAGCCGGTCTGCCTCTTCCGTCGAGGGCAACGACAATGGCTTGTCGAGCAGCCTTTCCGCGCCTAAGTTCAGACGATGAGCAGAGCTTTCACGCGCGAGGAAGACAGCGAAAACGCCATTGCCGGTGTCGGCGAGCGGCCAATCAGCCATCACCGCAATCTTGTGACGGAGCGCGGCCTGGCGATGATCGAGGAGAATCTCGCCGATCTGCGCGATATACTGGCGAAAGCCGAGAGGAAGGCAGACCGCGAGCGCATCGCGGTGGTGTCGCGCGATCTGCGCTACTGGACCGCCCGGCGTGAAAGCGCCGAGTTGTCGGTGCCGGAACCGGGCAGCGACCTTGTACGCTTCGGCATGGGCGTCACACTCGAGGGCGATGACGGCAGGAAGGTGCACTGGAAAATCGTCGGCGAGGACGAAGCCGACCCGGCCAAGGGGACCATTTCCCACGTATCGCCGATGGCGGTCGCCCTGTTCGGCAAGAAGGTCGGCGACGTGGCAAGCGTCAACGGCAAGGAATGGGAAATCGTCAAGCTCTCCGACAGCTAATCCTCTAGCTTGACGACATGATCGCGGAAGAAGGCTGCGGCGCCGGCTTCATCGATTTCGCCTGAAGCAACTGCCATGACGAATTCGTAAAGCGTGCCGTTGTCGGCTGTCAGGACATGGCCGTTCACGATCAAAAATGCGCCTGCGGCCACGATGGCGGTACGCTTGTTGCCGTCGACAAAGGCATGATTCCTGGCAATGCCAAAGACATAGGCGGCAGCGAGATCCTCGATCGCCGGATCCCCATAGTTCGCCTTGTTTTCAGCACGGGCGAGCGCCGATTCAAGAGCATTTTCATCTCTCAAACCTGGCGCTCCACCATGCCTGCGCAATTGCTCGGCATGCATCGCTTCGACCGCGCGACGTGACAGAAACTCCCAGTTCATTCCGCGAGCTTCTGAAGTGCGACCTTGTATTTGTCCATGACCTGGCGAGCAGCTTCCATCTGCCGTTCGAAACTGTCATCCATCGGCTCAAGAGCAATACCCTTGTCCGTTTCGACGATCTGAAGCTGATCGCCGGTCTTCATGTTCAAACGGTCGAGCAGCTCCTTGGGCAGGATAACACCTTCGGAATTGCCTATCTTGCGAATGGTCGTGTTCATGATGGATCATCCTGTTGCAACGCCGATTATAACTGGATCGGCGCGCTGTTGCAACAGGTATTATAACAGGCTAGGCCAGCAACCGGTCCAGCAAGCGATCCGCCGCTTCCGGAATGACGGTGCCCGGCGGGAAGATTTCCGCCGCACCTGCTTGCAGCACCGCGTCATAGTCCTGCGGCGGGATAACGCCGCCGGCGACGATCAGCATGTCGCCGCGGCCGAGCTTCTTCAGCGCGTCGCGCAGTTCGGGGATCAACGTCAGATGCCCCGCCGCCAGCGACGAGGCGCCGACGATATGGACATCCTGCGCGACCGCCAGCCTGGCGATCTCATCGGGTGTCTGGAACATCGCTCCGACGGTGACGTCGAAGCCGAGATCGGCGAAGGCCGTGGCGATAACCTTCTGCCCACGATCGTGGCCGTCCTGTCCCATCTTGGCGACGAGAATGCGCGGCTTGCCGCCAGTTTTCTTTTCAAAGGCGTCGAGCTTGTCCTGCAGCCCGTCGACCACGGGATGGTCGCCAAGGGCCTTGCGATAGACGCCGGAAATGGTCTGCACCGTGGCGACGTGGCGACCAAAGACCCTTTCCAACGCAAATGAAATCTCGCCGACCGTGGCATTGGCGCGCGCGGCGCGGATGGCGAACTCCAGCAGGTTTTCATTGCCCTGCGCGGCACGGGTCAGCGCATCGAGCGCGCTTTCGACCGCGGCGACATCGCGCGTACCCTTCAGCCGTTGCAGCTTCGACAATTGCCGGGCCCTGACTTCGGCGTTGTCGATCTTCAGCACGTCGACCTCGATGTCAGTCTCGGGCCGATGCGCGTTGACGCCGACCAGCATTTGTTCGCCGGAATCGATGCGCGCCTGCGTGCGTGCGGCGGCTTCCTCTATGCGCAGCTTGGGAATGCCCTGTTCGGTCGCGGCGGCCATACCGCCAAGTGCCTCGACCTCCTCGATATGGGCAAGCGCGCGCGCCACGAGGTCATGCGTCAGCCGTTCGAGATAGGCCGAGCCGCCCCACGGATCGATGACGCGCGTGGTGCCGGATTCCTTTTGCAGGATGAGCTGTGTGTTGCGGGCGATGCGCGCCGAGTGGTCGGTCGGCAGCGCCATCGCTTCGTCGAAGGAATTGGTGTGCAGCGACTGCGTGTGCCCCTGTGTCGCTGCCATCGCCTCGATCATGGTGCGGATAATGTTGTTGTAGGGATCCTGCGCCGTCAGCGACCAGCCCGAGGTCTGGCAATGGGTGCGCAGTGACAGCGAGCGCTCGTCCTTCGGCGAAAAATTCTTCTTCATCAGGGTCGCCCACAACAGGCGCGCGGCCCGCAGTTTGGCGACTTCCATGAAGAAGTTCATGCCGATCGCCCAGAAGAAGGACAGGCGCGGCGCGAAGCGGTCGATATCGAGGCCCGCCGCAACGCCGGCGCGGGCATATTCGATGCCGTCGGCAATCGTGTAGGCAAGCTCCAAGTCGGCTGTCGCGCCGGCCTCCTGCATGTGATAGCCGGAGATCGATATCGAATTGAACTTCGGCATGTTCTTCGACGTGTAGGAGAAAATGTCCGACACGATCCGCATCGAGGGTTTCGGCGGATAGATATAGGTGTTGCGGACCATGAACTCCTTCAGGATGTCGTTCTGAATGGTGCCGGCAAGATCCTTCTGCTCAACGCCCTGCTCTTCCGCAGCGACGATGTAGAGCGCCATGATCGGCAGCACCGCGCCGTTCATCGTCATCGACACTGTCATCTCGCCGAGCGGAATGCCGTCGAAGAGCTGCCGCATGTCGAGAATGGAATCGATGGCGACGCCCGCCATGCCGACATCGCCGGCAACGCGCGGATGGTCGCTGTCATAGCCGCGATGCGTGGCAAGATCGAAGGCGACCGACAGGCCCTTCTGGCCGGCGGCCAGATTGCGCCGGTAAAAGGCGTTGGATTCTTCGGCCGTCGAGAAGCCGGCATATTGCCGGATCGTCCAGGGCTGCTGGACATACATGGTCGGGTAGGGGCCGCGCACGAAGGGCGGCAGGCCCGGGTAGGTGTCGAGATACGGCAACCCCTTGAGGTCGCTCTGATTGTACAGATGCTTCGCGATAAGTCCTTCCGGCGTCGTCCGCTGGCCTTTGACCTCGACGGGTGCGCGCCGTGGCGGGACCCAACCGATCTGGCTGAAATCGGGGATCAAGAGGCGGCTCCGATGGATTGGTCGATGCGGACCGGAAACAGCGGCTCACAGACGGCAACGCCTTCCGTGAAGGCGGGCCGCCGTTCCGCCGCGAGCGTTTCGACCGGAGGTTCGCTTTTCAGCGGGTAAAGCGTGGTGCCGATGATGGTCCGTTCGCCTGCCCGGTAGGCTGCGTTGCGCTGCGCTGCAGCGGCGTGAACGCGCTTCTGGATATGTCCGTCCTGAAGGCTGGACAAGACGCCGCCCTCGGCCTCGATTGTCTGCAATTCCGTCCAAGCCATCTCGCAGAGTTTGGTGGTCAGCGCTTCGACCGCGCCGGAACCATAGGCAGGATCGGCGACATGATCGATATGGCTTTCATTAGCCATGATCAGCTGCGTGTTGCGGGCAACGCGACGCGCAAACCCCGCTGGCAAGCCATGCGCGATCGTGTGCGGCAAGATCGAGATCGAATCGGCGCCTCCGGACGCCGCGGCAAAGCAGGCAATCGTGGTGCGCAGGATGTTGGTCTCCGGATCCATGGCCGTCATCATGCGAAACGACGTCTCGGCATGGATGTTGGCCGTGGAATTGGGGATCGAGCAGGCTTCCTGCACCCGCGTCCAGAGCCTGCGCAGTGCCCGCACCTTGGCCATCGACAGCAACTGGTCCTGGTCGACGCTGAGCGCAAAGCCGATATGGGGCGCGGCATAGACGAGCGGCTGCCGCGCCGTCTCGAACATTCTGAGATAGGAGACCGCCGAAGCCAGCATGATGCCAAGTTCCTGCGCTTCCGTCGCGCCGGCGTTGTGGAACACACGCCCGTCCGCCTCCAGAAGCACGCCCGGAACGCCCATCGAGAAGAAGTGCGCCAGCGATTGCGGCATCGAGGCCTGCAATGCCTCGATCGACATGCGCAGCCCGCCGGTTCCGGCGAAGATCGCCGCCGGATCGATGCCGAAGGAGAGGTTGAGCTTTGCCGGGTCGGACCGGCGCTTGCTCAGGAACGCCACCAGCCAGTCGGCCACGGCGCGGCTCCAGGGATGGGCGTCGATGCGAACCTGGACGCGGTTCAGCGGTACGCCGTCCAGCACCATCTCAAGCGCTTCCGCCGTTCTCGGCAAGCCGTAGCCGAACGCGTTCGGCGCTCCTTCGAAGACAAGCGATAATCCCGTGGCGCCTTGCGCTATGTCGTCTTGAGCCTGGGTTCTGGCGCGGTCGATATCCGGATCGTCGATGCGCTGGCTGACGATCCAGGGCGATTTCGGGTTGGCGCGCACGGTCGGTTCCGCAGCGGTGCTGCGGTCGTAGAGCGGTTCGATGCGGATGTTGTCGTCGGTATGCGAGACCAGCTTCTCTTCGAAGGATGCGCCGGCCAGTGCCTTTTCCGCCAGGGCTAGCCATCGCTGGCGCTCGGCGTTCTCTGGTTCGACATCCTTGGTCAAGGCTCCGGCGCCCATCCGTCTTCCTCGTTTAATGCGGCCGCACCAGCCTGGAGCGGTTCAGTCTACGGTTCTCGGTCCGATATCGCAATGTAATGCGCTTTCAGCGGCCGAATTCGATCCAACAGATATAGGTCGGCCTGCGTGCACGAACCATGAACGATTGCCAAACACCGGCAAAATCCGCAAGCTTCAAAAGATCGATTTGGAGTGTTGCCCCCGATTGAACGATTGGCCTGATTTGAACGATTGCCACCATTGGACGAATGATCCCGACTTGAACGAATGGCATTGTCGCTGTGCAACGGCCTCACTATACCTGCGGCAAGGCCACTGGCTTTAAACACATCAGTTTGCGGAGACCGGACATATGGCTGACGACACCAGTATTTTCATCGGCGCCAGCCGCAAGCCCGACGACAGCTATCAGCGTGCCGAGCAGCTGTTGCTGCAATATGGCAATCGTCATGGCCTGGTGACCGGCGCCACCGGTACCGGCAAGACCGTCACCTTGCAGATACTGGCCGAAGGTTTTTCCAACGCCGGCGTGCCGGTCTTCTGCGCCGACATCAAGGGTGACCTGTCCGGCATCGCGATGATGGGCACGGCGCAGGATTTCCTCGTCAAGCGGGCCGAGCAGGTCAAGCTCGACCCCTATGACTTCCAGGAATTTCCGGTCATCTTCTGGGACCTGTTCGGCGAACAGGGCCATCCGATCCGCGCCACGGTTTCGGAAATGGGGCCGTTGCTGCTGTCGCGCCTGATGAACCTGAGCGAGGCGCAGGAAGGCATCATGAACATCGCCTTCCGCCTGGCGGACGAAGAAGGCCTGCTTCTGCTCGACATGAAGGACCTGCAGGCGCTGCTGGCCAACATCGCCGAGCGCGCCGACGAGATCGGCTCGCGCTACGGCAATGTCACGAAGCCCTCGGTCGGGGCGATCCAGCGCACGCTGCTGGTCCTGGAGCAGCAGGGCGCGGCGAATTTCTTCGGCGAGCCGGCACTGCGCATCGCCGACATCATGCGCACCACCCGCGACGGACGCGGCGCCATCAGCGTGCTTGCCGCCGACAAGCTGATGATGAACCCACGGCTCTACGCGACGTTCCTATTGTGGCTGATGTCGGAACTGTTCGAGGTGCTGCCGGAAGTCGGCGACCCGGATAGGCCGAAGCTGGTGTTCTTCTTCGACGAGGCGCATCTTCTGTTCGACGAAGCACCCAAAGTGTTGATCGATCGCGTCGAACAAGTGGTCCGACTGATCCGCTCGAAAGGCGTCGGCGTCTATTTCGTCACGCAGAACCCTTTGGATATCCCTGAAAAGGTTCTGGCCCAGCTCGGCAATCGTGTGCAGCACGCGCTGCGCGCCTATACGCCGCGTGAGCAGCAGGCGGTGAGGACGGCGGCCGAAACGTTCCGACCAAATCCCGATTTCGATTGCATGACCGCCATTACCCAGCTCGCCACCGGCGAGGCGCTGGTCTCGACGCTTGAGGTCAAGGGTGTTCCGTCGATTGTGCAGCGGACATTGATCCGGCCGCCATCCTCGCGGCTTGGCCCCATAACGGCTGCCGAGCGACAAAAGCTGATCCAGGAAAGCCCGGTCGCCGGCCAGTATGATCAGCTCATCGATCGCGAATCGGCCTTCGAGATGCTGCAGAAAAAGGCCAGGGATGCGCAGAATGCCGAAGAGCAGGCGCAGCAGGCCGGCGGCGGCGGCTCACGTTGGACCATTCCGGGCTTCGGCAACGATGATCCCGCGCCGCAATCCGGTGGCAGGCGCGCGCCTGCACCACGCCCGTCCAATCGCCAGACCGTGGCCGAGGCGGCGATCAAGTCGGTGGTGCGATCCGTCGGCTCGTCCGTCGGCCGGGCAATCGTGCGCGGCATCCTGGGCAGCCTGTCACGGGGGCGTTAGGACTTGAGGCCGCGCCGTTGCCGCTGCCTCGTCGGCTCAGAAAATCGAGTTGGTGATCTCTGTCAACGGGCCGAGCAGCACCGATCCGTCCGGCACGCCGGCGTCGATCGGGATAGCCCTGCGATGGGCCGTCGCCACCACTGGCTGGCTGGCATCGCTGGTGACGACAACTGGTGTCTTCATGGGCACGCGATCATAGAGATCGATGATGTCCTGGTTCATCAGGCGTACGCAGCCCGACGAGACCGACTTGCCGATCGACTTCCATTCCGGCGAGCCGTGCAGGCGGTAGAGCGTGTCGACGTTGCCCTGGAAGAGATAGAGCGCGCGTGCGCCGAGCGGGTTCTTCAGGCCGCCGGGCATGCCGCCATTTTCGGCGCTGTATGGCTTCAATTCCGGCTGCCGGGCGATCATTTCATCCGGCGGCGTCCATTTCGGCCATTTCTGCTTCCACTGGACGACGGCGTCGCCGGACCATTCGAAACCGGCGCGGCCTAGGCCGACACCATAACGGATTGCCTGACCGCCCGGGCGAACCAGATAGAGGAAATGGCCGGTGGTATCGACGACGATCGTTCCCGGCTTCTGCCCGGTCGGATCGGGAACGATCTGGCGCAGGAACTGCGGATCGATCCTGTCGACCGGGATCGCCGGCAGATCGAAGCCGCCATCACTGACCGCTCCGTACATCGTCACATAGTCGGCTAGCGGCGGCTCGATATAGGCTGGCGGCGGTGGTTCGACCGGCCCCGGTCCGGTGGTCGCGCATGCGGAAACCGCGATCGAAGCAGCGCCTAAGGCTGCGGCGTTGAGAAAGCCGCGACGGCTCAGGCGATAGGATTCGATTTCGATTTTGGACATGGTTGCCTTCTTTAAGTCTCAAATCGCAACAAAGCGTCAATGCGCCGATCGCTGCGCGGGTGCCTGACAACACCTGGGGCGATAGGCGGTTCCGATTCTGGCTTGAAGGTGGACAAACAAAGGCGAAGCTGTGACCGCGCCGCCACTGTGGCGCTGGGGACACACGTCCACGTGCTAGGTACCTGGCACCAAAGCTTCGAGCGACGGCAGGATCAGGGCAGGTGGAAAGTCCCGGTACTCTTCGGGCTGGTTGGAACGGTTGATCCACACCGTGCGAAAACCGAATTTGGTGGCGCCTGCGATGTCCCAGCGATTGGAGGACTGGAAGGAAACCGCGCCGGGGTAGAGGCGCCAACCGGTGGCGACCATGTCGTAGACCGCCGGATCGGTCTTGAAGCGCCGCACCGTATCGACGGAATAGATATGGTCCAGAATCTGGTCGAGCGCGGCGGACTTGACCGCGGCCCGCAGCATTTCGGGCGAACCGTTGGACAGGATCGCCAGTCTTGCTCCCGAAGCCTTGAGCGCCTTTAGCACGGCCGGAACTTCCGGATAGCAATCCAGCCGCCAGTAGGCGTCGAGCAATGTCGCCTTGAGACCGGGATCGGCCGAGGGAACCTTGCGCAAGGCGAAATCGAGCGCCTGTTCGGTCAACTGCCAGAAATCGGCATAGGCGCCCATCAGCGTGCGCACCCAGGAATATTCGAGCTGCTTGGCGCGCCAGATCTCGGACAGCAACTGGCCCTCCGGCCCGATCCGATCGGCATGGCGGCGCACGGCGGCATGCACGTCGAACAGCGTGCCATAGGCGTCGAAGACGTAGGCGGCGTATTGCATGACGACAGTTTTGAGGGCAGGCGCGGCAAGGTGCAAGCTTTGATTGCATTGCGCCCCGTCGCTGGCCTCAACAAAACTCTTCGATGCCGATTGACGGCGCCCGCCAAAGCATCTTCCAATGGCTGTCACACGACACCGATTGAGACGGGACAAACACGATGACACTGGCGGCTGCGGCGCAATCCGCGACATGGACTTTCGTCGATGGTGATTGGCATGAGGGCAATGTCGCCATTCTGGGACCGCGCAGCCACGCCATGTGGCTCGGCACCAGCGTGTTCGACGGCGGCCGCTGGTTCGAGGGCGTGGCGCCGGACCTCGATCTTCACGCCGCCAGGGTGAATTCTTCGGCGATCGCACTCGGCCTCAAGCCGTCGATGAGCGCCGACAAGATCGTCGGGCTGACATGGGATGGGCTGAAGAAGTTCGACGGCAAGACAGCGGTCTATATCAGGCCGATGTACTGGGCCGAGCATGGCGGCTATATGGGCGTGCCGGCCGATCCGGCATCGACCCGCTTTTGCCTTTGCCTCTACGAATCGCCGATGATCCCGCCGACCGGCTTTTCGGTGACGGTGTCGCCGTTCCGCCGCCCTACCATCGAGACCATGCCGACCAACGCCAAGGCCGGCTGCCTCTACCCCAACAACGGTCGTGCCATTCTCGAAGCCAAGATGCGCGGCTTCGACAACGCAATGGTGCTCGACATGCTGGGCAACGTCGCCGAAACCGGAACCTCGAACATCTTCCTGGTCAAGGACGGCCACGTGATGACGCCGGCGCCGAACGGCACCTTCCTGTCCGGCATCACCCGCTTGCGGACCATGACGCTGCTTGGCGAGTATGGCTTCAAGACCACCGAAAAGACGCTGTCGGTGCGCGATTTCCTCGAGGCGGATGAGATATTCTCGACCGGGAACCATTCCAAGGTGGTGCCGATCACCCGTATCGAGGATCGCAATCTGCAGCCTGGGCCGGTGGCCAAGAAGGCGCGCGAACTCTATTGGGATTGGGCGCATTCGACTTCCGCCGCCTGAGCGGATAAAAAGGCGATCGGCGCTCCATTCCGGAGTTGCCCCAACCCATCCCAGACCTATCTTAGTCCGGTATCCACACCGGATTTTTCCACGAGGGAGTATCATCCATGGCTTTTGAATTGCCCGCTCTGCCTTACGACTATGAGGCGTTGCAGCCTTACATGTCGAAAGAGACGCTGGAATATCACCACGATAAGCACCACAAGGCCTATGTCGACAACGGCAACAAGCTCGCTGCCGAGGCCGGCCTGGGTGATCTATCGGTCGAAGATGTGGTTAAGCAGTCATTCGGCAAGAATGCCGGCCTCTTCAACAATGCCGCCCAGCACTACAACCACATCCATTTCTGGAAGTGGATGAAAAAGGGCGGCGGCGGCAACAAGCTGCCGGGCGCCCTGCAGAAGGCGGTCGACAGCGATCTCGGCGGCTACGACAAGTTCAAGGCCGACTTCATTGCCGCCGGCACGACGCAGTTCGGCTCCGGCTGGGCCTGGGTCTCGGTCAAGGACGGCAAGCTGGCGATCTCGAAGACGCCGAATGGCGAGAACCCGCTCGTCCATGGCGCGTCGCCGATCCTCGGCGTCGATGTCTGGGAACACTCCTATTACATCGACTATCGCAACGCCCGGCCGAAATATCTTGAGGCGTTCGTCGACAGCCTGATCAACTGGGATCACGTACTCGAACTCTACGAAAAAGCGAAGGCCTGACCGATCTCCAGAAAAGCCCCGGCATCCGGGGCTTTTCTTTTGCGGGGTCGCAGCAAAAAATCATCCGGGGAAGGGAATTTTCTCCCTGTGGCATCCGTTAACGTCCTGTCTCGAAATGCCTTCATCATGGAGCCAAATGAATGAGAAAGCTTGTCATCGCCATCTCAATGCTCGCCCTCGCGGCGTCGGCGGCCTTTGCCGACCCGATCCTCGACCGGCAGGCTCTGATGAAGGAGCGTGGAAAGATCGTCGGCGGCATTTCGAAGGTGGTCAAGGGCGAGGAGCCTTTTGACGCTGCGGCGGTGCTGACGGCACTGCAGGCCTTGCAAGCGAATGAGGAGAAATTGGATGTCGACGCGCTGTTCCCGGCGGGCAGCAACACCGGCGATACCACGGCGTCGCCGAAGATCTGGGAAGACATGGCTGGCTTCAAGGCCGCCAACGACAAATATCTGGCCGACATCAAGGCAGGGGTCGCCGCCGCTCCTGCCGATGTCGATGCGTTGAAGACGCAGTTTGGCACCATCGCGTCCAATTGCGGCACCTGCCACCAGACGTACCGGGTGAAAAAGAGCTGACAGCGGGCGATGCGCCGGCTGAAAAAACTCGTTGGCGCCCTCGTCGTTCTGGGCGGCGTCGGCGCGGCTGCCGGGTGGGTCCTGTCGGCGCCGGTGAGGCTCGACAGTGAGACCCTGGCCAAGCTCGGCCCCGGCGACACGGCCAAGGGCAAGCGCATTTTCTATGCCGGCGGCTGCACCTCCTGCCATGCAAAGCCGGGTTCGCAGGGCGATGCGCGGCTTCAACTCGTGGGTGGTCTCGAACTCAAGACGCCGTTCGGAACCTTCGTTCCGCCCAACATTTCGCAAGACCCCAAGGATGGCATCGGCACATGGTCGGTCGAGGACCTCGCCAACGCCATGCTGAAGGGCGTGTCGCCCTCTGGCGAACATTTTTATCCGGCGTTTCCCTATGCCTCCTACGCGCGCATGAACCCGGCCGACATCGCCGACCTCTACGCCTTCCTGAAGACGTTGCCTGCCGTCGCCGGCAAGGCGCCCGCGAATTCCCTCGGTTTCCCCTTCAACATTCGTCGCGGCATCGCCCTGTGGAAACTGCTCTACCTCCGTAACCAACCGGTCGTGGCATTTCCCGAAGGCACGCCTGACCCAGTGATGGCCGGCCGTTACCTGGTCGAGGGGCCGGGTCACTGCGGCGAATGCCACACGTCGCGCGACTTTGCCGGCGGCACGAAGAAAAGCGAGTGGCTGGCAGGTGCCGTGGCTGCCGAGGGCAAGGGCATCGTGCCCAACATCACATCGGGCGAGGGCGGTATCGGCAATTGGTCGGAAGCCGACGTCGCCAACTACCTCGAAACCGGCTTTACGCCCGACTTCGATTCCGTCGGCGGCGCCATGGTCGACGTGCAGCGCAACATGGCCCAATTGACGCCGGAGGACCGTGCGGCCATCGCCGCCTATCTCAAGGCGATACCGCCGCATCCCAACGGCTATCCGGCGCGCAAGAAAACGGCGAACTAGTCATCGGATGACAGGTGGCGGTCGCCGAGAAAGTCGAAGCCTGTTTCGAAGAAATGGTTGTAGTTGCAGGTCAACTCCTCGCCGGGAGCGATGTCGCGCAGCGCAAAGGTCTCCTCGGGCGAGGAGACATCGCAATTCGGCTCATCGGCATGGTTCATGTAGCGCGCGTCATCGGCTTCGAAGACGATGTAGTTCGGGTCGCGCCGGTCGGGATAGGAGTAGCGGTCGAGATAGTTCTTCACCGGCCCGGCTTCGCGCTCATAAGTTTCGACCTCGATGAGCCGGTCGAACCTTGGATCCAGCTTCCAGATCAGCGTGCCGCGGGGAATGGCGTTCTTGGCAAAGACGCCGATGCCCTGGATGGGCGATTTGTCGAGATAGACGTCGACGAGCAGCATGATGGACCTTTACGCGATTGGGGCTATCGGGCCTAGGAAAAGCCGCGCACTGGGTAGCGCGCGGCCATCGCAATTGCGAGCAAAATGAGCAGCGCGGAATTCAAAAAGTCATGATCGCCAAGGCGACTGGCGGACCACGCAGCTTCCCCCGTCAGCGCTGCTGCAGCGCGAGCCGAACACCCAGAGCACAGTAGATGCCGCCAACAACCTTGCCTTGCCATTTCAGCACCGTCGGATTTCGGCGGAGGAACACGCCGAGCCGACCGGCACTCACTGCAAAGACGACCGTGCTGAAAAGGCCGAGTAAGACGAAGATAACCCCCAATGTGGCCAACTGAAGTATTATCGATCCGTTTTCAGGCCGCACGAACTGAGGCAGGAAAGCGAGAAAGAAAAGCGCTGTCTTGGGGTTGAGCACTTCGGTCAGGACAGCCTGTCGAAACGCCTTGCCGGCGGAGATCGCGAGCGCGCCTGCAGCCGGGTTGGCCGGTGTCTTCTCAGTGATCGCGCGAATGCCGAGATAAACCAGGTAGGCCGCGCCCATGTATTTTATGAGGCTGAACAGCGTCGCCGACGTGGCGATGATCGCCGAGATGCCGACCATCGCCATGACGGTGTGAAACACATCGCCGGCCGCGATCCCCGCGCCGGTGGCGATGCCAACCTTGGTTCCGGAGCTCGTTGCCCGCGCTATGGTAAGGAGCGTGGCTGGGCCCGGAATAAAGACGAAGCCGAGCACAACCGCGACATAAGCGATCAATGTAGCGAGATCGATCATCGGTCGATTTCTCCCGTAAGCTGCAGCTTGCCCATCACCTTCAGTGCAAACGAATAGGTATAGGCGATTTCCTCCAGTCGCGAAAACCGGCCGGAGGCACCGGCGTGTCCGGAATCCATGTTGATCTTGAACAGCACCGGATTGTCCCCGCTCTTGCGGTCGCGCAGCCGCGCCACCCATTTGGCCGGTTCCCAATAGGTGACCCGCGGATCGGTGAGTCCGGCCAGCGCCAGGATCGGCGGATAGTTGAGCGCGGCGACATTGTCATAAGGCGAATAGGCGGCAATGGTCCGGTAATCGTCTGCCGACGCGATCGGATTGCCCCATTCAGGCCATTCCGGCGGCGTCAGTGGCAGGCTGGCGTCGAGCATCGTCGTCAGCACATCGACGAACGGAACCTCGGCGACGATGCCGCCGAAACAGTCCGGCGCCATGTTGGCGACGGCGCCCATCAGCATGCCGCCGGCCGAACCGCCTTGCGCGACGATGCGGTCATGCGCGGTGTAGCGCTCGGCAACAAGGTGGCGCGCACAGGCGATGAAATCCGTGAACGTGTTCATCTTGTGCGCCCGCTTGCCGTCGTCGTACCAGCCATAGCCCTTGTCCTTGCCGCCGCGGACGTGGGCGATGGCGAAGACAAAGCCGCGGTCGACCAGTGAAAACCAGTTGGTGTTGAAAGCGGCCGGCACGGCGATGCCATAGGAGCCGTAGCCGTAGAGCAGGCAAGGCGCGGATCCATCCAGCGGCGTGTCGCGGTGGTGCAAGAGCGAGATCGGCACCAGTTCGCCATCGCTGGCCGGCGCCATAAGCCGCCGCGTGACATAGTGGTCCGCATCATGGCCGGACGGCACTTCCTGGGTCTTGAGCAGCACCCGCTCGCGAGTGCGCATATTGTAGTCGAACACCTGGGCCGGCGTCGTCATCGACGAATAGGAAAAGCGCATGATCTCGGTGTCGTACTCATAGGAACCCGACAGGCCGAGCGAGAAAGCCTCCTCGTCCAGGGACAAAAGATGCTCTTCGCCGCTGGTGCGGTCGCGCACGACGATGCGTGGCAGGCCTTCCTTGCGTTCGAGCCGGACCATGTGATCCCTGAAGCCGATTACCGACAGGATCAGCCGGCCGGGCTCGTGCGGCACCAGTTCCTGCCAGTTGGCGCGCACCGGATCGCTTGCCGGCGCCGTCATGATCTTGAAGTCCTTGGCGCCGTCGGCATTGGTCAGGATGAAGAAGATGTCGCCGCCTTCTTCCAGATCATACTGGAGGCCAATCTCGCGCGGCGAGACTAGTTTCGGTTCGGCAAACGGATCATTGGCGCGCATCAGGCGGTATTCCGACGTCTCGTGATCGTTGATGCCGATCATGATCCATTCGTTGTTGCGGGTGCCGTCGACATTCATGAAGAAACCGGGATCGGTTTCCTCATAGACCAGCCGGTCGCTTTCCGGGCTGGTGCCCAGCGCATGGAACAGCACCTTGGACGGGCGATGGTTGGGGTCGAGACGGGTGTAGAAGAAGCCGTCATTGCGGGCGTTCCAGACGCCGGAACCGCCGGTGTCGGAAATCTGGTCGGCAAGCTCCTTGCCATCGGCAAGGTCGCGCACGCGAAGCGTGTAGAATTCGGAGCCCTTGTCGTCGAATGCCCACAAAAGCTTGGCGTGGTCGGCCGAGTGATCGACGCCGCCAAGACGGAAATAGGGCTTGCCTTCGGCCTCCGCGTCGCCATCGAGCAGGATATGCTCGGCGCCACCGTCGCGCGGCATGCGGAAATAGCGCGGCTGCTCGCCGCCAAGCTTGAAGGACGAACCATAGGCATAGGGCCCATCCTTCATCGGCACGGAAGAATCGTCTTCCTTGATGCGGCCCTTCATCTCCTGGAAAAGCTGCTTTTGCAGCTCGACCGTGTCGGCCATCAGCTTTGACTGGTAGGCGTTCTCCGCCTCGAGTTCGGCGCGTATCCCCGCATCGAGCAATGACGGATCCCGGAACATCTCCTGCCAGTTGTCTGCCCGCAGCCAGGCATAGTCGTCGGTTCGTGTGATGCCGTGATGCGTGTCGAAAACCGGCCGCTTCTCGGGCGTTGGCGGGCTTACGATCGGAAATGCGGATGTCTTGGTCATTGCGTCTCGCTTTGCCGGTATGTTGATTGGGGAAGTATCTTGAATGGGAATGAACACGTCGATCAGGGCGGGTTCAAGAGCCGTGGCGTATAGGTTGTGTCGGCTCCAGAAGATGAACCGGGAGGAGAGATGATGACTATTTGGTCCCGGACTGCCGCGGCTTTCGCCGTTGCTTCGGTAACTCTGGCCTTAGCCGGCCAGTCTCATGCGACCGTATTCGCGGCTTGGCAAGTGGCCAATGTGCCGTTTGGCGACACGCTCAATGTGCGCAAATACCCTTCGGGCACGTCCCAGAACCAGGCGGCATACCCAAATGGGACTGTTCTGCGGATGACCGGACGATGCACGGCGTGTCGCGTGATTGCTTTCGCGACGGTGGCAACCTGTGGTTTTGAGTGCGGGCGTGAACAACCAAGTTTGCGCGTGCAATAGCCAAGAAAAATCAAGCATTGAAACCTGATTTGTGAGTTACCGCGAATGTAATGGAGAGCTGACGTGGCGTCAGCCGTTGCTCGTTGGCGCGAGAAATATCGATAAATTACACGATGCACGAAAGATTGAAGCTGATCGGGGAATGATTGACCAGCATCGTTCAATATAGCGCAAAGGGTGAATTGACTTACTTGGTCCGCAGGGTCATTGATGTGCCTGTGACACGAATCGCAGAAGCTCTAGCTGCACAAAATTCGTGCAATGCCCTGGCTGTAAAAAGGGCGCAGATCGAAGTAACTCTTGTTGGGGCCTGAAGACCATGGATATTGTCGAAACACCTTCCAGAAACAGCGATGCGCTGATCGAGTTGACCGCCGATGTGGTGGCCGCCTATGTCAGCAACAATCCCGTGCCGGTCGGCGAATTGCCGAGCTTGATATCCGACGTCCATGCCGCGCTCGGCCGTGTGGGCGGAACCGCCGAACAGCCGCCTGCCGACAAGCAAAAGCCGGCGGTCAACCCGAAGCGCTCGGTTCATGACGACTACATTGTCTGCCTTGAAGACGGCAAGAAGTTCAAGTCGCTGAAGCGCCACCTGATGACCCACTATGACCTGACGCCGGATCAGTATCGCGAAAAGTGGAACCTCGACCCGACCTATCCGATGGTTGCACCCAACTATGCCGCTGCCCGGTCCCAGTTGGCCAAGAAGATGGGCCTCGGCCGCAAGCGCAAGGCGCGGTAATCGCTGCCAGCAGACTTATCGACCCAAACGGCGCCTTCGGGCGCCGTTTGATCTTGCTGGGCGGTAGCGCTGATCGAGCGGAGCAATTCCAGCAAGAGCGTGTGAAACGCTTTCAGGCGGTTTGCTTGAGCGCCGCCTCGGCGTCGCGCTTGATGCGCTTGACCATCGAGCGGAGGCCATTGGCGCGCTGCGGCGACAGATGCTCGTCGAGGCCGAGCTCTTTCAATGTCGCTTCCGCGTCGGTCTTCTGGATTTCGCTGGCGGCCCTGCCGGAAAACAGCGCCAGCATGATCGCGACCAGTCCACGCACGATATGAGCGTCCGAATCGCCGGTGAAGGTGATGACCGGATCAGCTCCAGGCCCCTGTTCGGTGGTCAGCCAGACCTGACTGACGCAGCCCGGCACCTTGTTGGCGGCGCTGCGCTCCTCGTCCGGAAACGGCGGCAGTGCCTCGCCGAGTTCGATGACGTAACGATAGCGGTCTTCCCATTCCTCAAGGAACGAAAAATCGTCGCGGATCGTCTGGATCGTGGTGGTCATGGCCCGGATATAGTTACGCGGCGGCGCCGCGTCACGGAAAAAACAAG
This sequence comes from Mesorhizobium sp. M1409, assembly GCF_040317535.1. Taxonomy (NCBI): domain Bacteria; kingdom Pseudomonadati; phylum Pseudomonadota; class Alphaproteobacteria; order Hyphomicrobiales; family Phyllobacteriaceae; genus Mesorhizobium; species Mesorhizobium sp. M1409. The sequence goes on along the minus strand of NZ_JAMYKV010000034.1, from coordinate 11,225 downwards.
GACACCCCGGGCGTCGAGAGGGCAGATAGCCCGCGGTGCGCCGTCGAAACGGCTTAATTCCGCGCCGGCAGGGTGACTGTCTCGGGCAAGACGACTTCCTCCGGCACGCTGCCGGTCATCGTCGATGTGTCAGGGCCGGCGGCGGACTTGTCGTCCAGCATCGCTGCCGCGATCTTGGCGGTCTCCCTGGCGCGGGCGGTGATGGTGTGCATCGCCGACTTGCCGGTCTCGCAGACATCGGGCTTGCGTTCGCAAATGCCGGCGATGTCGCCAACCGCTTCGCGCGCCGCAAACAAGGCCTGGATCGGGCCAACACTTTCGCGGCCGGTTTCATCGGGGCCAACAGTCAGCGGCAGCGCCAGCAGCACCAGCGAAAACCAGAAAGCCATTCTTATCAGGAAGACCATGCCCTTGTCCTCTCGTCGTGACCGGATCATGCATCCATATGGCATGACCTCTTTTGTAGGCAGGATGTTGGCACACATGCGCAAAGGACGGCTTGCGGGCTAAGTGAGAATTTTCCTCAAATTTTAGGCAAATTCGAAACGCGCCGTTGCGCAATCGATTTGTCTCAAATCCGAATGATTTTTCTTAACGCGAAATAACCATCTATCTCCATGCTTTTCCTGCTTTTTCCTGAAAGCTGGGAGTCCGCGCTCTGCCAATGGGCACGGGTCGCCGAATAACCCTCCGTTTACTATGGCTGCATTTGCCCGGGCTTTCGGCTGCCGGCATCCCGATATTTGCCGCAGGCCGGGGCCTTGGTCGGCCCTGCCTTATCCATTCCTTAAACGCTGGATGCGAGTTTCAGAGCCAACCAGAACGATCTGCAAAGCAGAGCTGTCCACAACGATTACGGGTGCGTTGAGTTGAGTTCAATCAAGGCCAGATACGTTGAATTGCCTGGCGCGATTGCCGCCGGTTGCGAACGTATGGTCCATCCGTCCATCCTTGGGCGGAGCGACCGCGAGCGCCAGCGCCGCTTCATCGGGGTCATGCTCGCCGCTCCTTTCTTTGCCGCTGGCGCCGCGGTCACGCTGGTCACTTCAGGCATGGGCGCCGCCGTCACCATGGCCGCCATCTTCGCGGCCTTTGGCCTGTGCTGGTTCGTCGCCTTGCTGGTGGCGGCGACCGGCAAGATGGCGATCGCAAGTCAGCTCGCCCTGGCAGTGGCGGGCGTTTCTCTCGGCAGTCTCATTGCCGCCGCGGGCGGGCTGAGTTCACCTGTCGCCATGCTGGTCGTGGCATTGCCATTCGAAGCCTGGTGGATCGGTGCCTCGCGGCGTGCGGCACTTTGGGGAGCCGTATCGGCCGCCGCCGCCATTTTGGCACAGCCTCTGGCTGCAACCGTGTTCCCGTTCGCAGGAGCGCAGATTGCTACCTGGCACTGGCTGGTGCCATTGGCCTGGGCGCTCACACTGATCCCGCGCGCGTCGGTGTTTCGCGACACGACCGCCGCGGCCGATGTCGTGGACACGGCCGATCGGCTCGAAGACATCATCGATGCGGTGGTCTTGCGCGTCGCCCGTCATGGCGAGGTTCTGGACGCTTCGCCAAAGGCGCGCACGCTTTTGAAATTGCCAGCCGAACTGCTATCAGGAAATGGCTTCTTCGATCGCATTCATCTCTCGGATCGCGTCTCCTATCTCAGCGCCCTGGCCGACATGCGCGATGGCGCGCGGTCGCGCCGGCTCGAATTGCGCGTCAGGCTGCCTCAGAACGGCAATGGCCAAAATGACAATCGCGTGGCGGCCGACAATTATCGGCCGTTCTCGCTCGATCTGGTGCGGAGTGAGGAACAGGGCGACGTCTTCACGCTTGTCCTGCGCGAGAATGACGAGATTGCCCGGCTGCGCGAGGATCTCGCGGCGGCCAATGAGGCGGCCGCGTCCGCCGAGGTGGCGAAGGGGCGCTTCCTGGCGGTGGTCAGCCATGAACTGCGCACGCCGCTGAATGCCATCATCGGCTTCTCGGACATGCTGCTGCATGAGATGTTCGGCGCCTTCAAGGATCCGCGCCAGAAAGAATATGTCGGCCTGGTGAGGGATTCGGGCCAGCATCTGCTGGCCGTCGTGACCTCGATACTCGACGTGTCCAGGATCGAATCGGGCGTCTATGCGACTGAACCGGAGCCATTCCGGTTCGCCGAAGCGGTCGACATGTGCCAGTCCATGATGCAGCTGCAGGCGCAGGCCAAGAACATCGATCTGCGGACGCAGATCGCGCCGGACGCTGGCGACATCAATGCCGATCGGCGTGCCGTGCAGCAGATGCTCATCAACCTTGTCTCCAATGCGATCAAATTCACCCCCGATGGCGGCGATGTCGTCGTCGGCGCCAAGCGGATCGGTTCGCGTCTGCATTTCTGGGTCAGGGACACCGGCATCGGCATAGCCGAGGAGGATTTTGCCAATCTCGGCAAGCCCTTCATGCAGATCCAGAACGACTATACCCGCCGTTTCGAAGGGACAGGTCTTGGCCTTTCGCTGGTCAAGGGCCTAGTGGCCTTGCACGAAGGCACGATGTCCATCGAAAGCATGCCGGGCGAGGGCACCACGGTGACCATCAGCCTGCCGGTGAACGGACCGAAGGGACGCCAGGCGGAGAAAGCCGGCGTGCTGACCATGCCTGTGGCTATGGCGAAAGGGGACAGAAATGGCTCGCTCCGCAAGACAGCCTAAGAAGCCGGTCAAGCGCCCCAGCAATGCCCTTCAGGATGGCGCCGTCGCCGTCGGCGGCATGATCTCGCGCAATCCCGTCCTGGTGGGTGGCTCGACGGCATTCCTGGTGACGCTGTTCTACGTTTCCGCGAATGCCTTGTGGTACCAGCCTTTCCCGCATGCTGGCGCGTTCTTCGCGACCCGCAGCATCGAGGGCTTTCCGCACGCGGCGTCCGACGAACCGGAGACGACATTCAACATCCTGCGGCCATCCGGCGCGCCGGCACCGATCAAAGGCGATCCGGTGGTCGAGCAGGTGCAAGGCATACTCAAGGATCTCGATTTCTATTCCGGAACGGTCGACGGCATTTCCGGACCCAACACGCGCAAGGCCATCCAGGCCTATCAGCAGAAGGTCGGGCTCAACACGTCCGGCGAGATCGACGCGCTGCTGCTGGATCAACTGGGCGCGACGCCGAAAACCGCCTCCGTCGTACCCAGGCCGCGCCCGCGCCCGGATACGCCGGTCGCCGTTCCGGTGTCGTTACAGACGAATTCCGGGCAGACGAATGCCGACCAGGCGCCCGATGCCCGCATCGTCAAGATCCAGGCCGGGCTCAAGGCGTTCGGCAATGACGACATGCAGTTGGACGGCGTCGTCGGCGCGCGCACCAAGGCGGCAATCAAGGAATTCCAGTCGCTGTTCGGGCTGCCGCAGACGGGCGAGCCCGACGAGATCGTCTACGTCAAGATGCGTGAGATCGGCCTGACCAACTGACGGCTGAAACGACGGCTCGCCGAACGGCTGAAATATCGATAGAGCCCCTTGTTTCCATGCATGTCGTTGTTCCAAAACCGGGGCACATTTAGGCGACATGCATTAGCGGAGTTCTCTCATGCGCGTCACATCGGATCTATGGGTCTCGGCCCTGTTGCGCCGGGTGTTCAGCGCCGGCGGATTTGCAGCCGTGGTCAAGCGCGGCGCGACCGAGGCCGGTGCTGTGTTCGTCGTGACGCGGGGCAGGCTGGGCGAGGTTGCCCTGTTCGGCCCGGCGCCGCAGACGAGCTACGATTCGGCCAAGCCCGACGACCGGTTTTTCACTCTGCTCGGGGCCGGCGACGATGCCGCCGTGCTCGATGCCAGGCTGGAAAGGGAGAAAAAATTCGATCCCGACATCTGGGTAGTCGAGATCGAGGCGGGCACTGTGCCCGTCGAGGAGCTTATTTCCGTGAAGACGCCCTGAAGCCGGAGGAAGCCGCCGCATCGTCACTGTTCGATGCCGTGCGGGTATCGCTGTTTGCGGGTGCTGCGTCGCGAGCCACCCTTGAAAGGGTTTCGGCTTTCCAGAGCCGCACCTTGTCGGCGGCTGCTTCGCGATGCAGGAGCCGGTAGCGGTCGAGGAAGTTGCGGATTGCCTGCGGGTGCGGGAACTGGCCGGGATAGACCGCAACCGTGATCAGGAATGCCCTGTCCTCGCTGAGGTCGAGCGAGCGCAGTGCGGCAAGCAGCGAGGCATAATTCTGATTGGCGGTGAGCGCGCGCGCGATCGAGAAATCGATATCGAGCGCATCGGCGAGTGCGGTCTGGAAGAACGCGGCGTTTCCGGTCAGCGCCGTCTCGCGCAATTTCACATAGGTGTCCGCGCCCGTGAAGGGATCGGCGTTCGTCGCTGCCGCTTCGTCGCCAATGCGCATCATGGAACGCAGCCTGCGCCGTGCACTTTCGGCGGCAGCGCCGGCCACCTGTTCTCTGCTGGGCTCGTCGACGGCAGCTTCGGTGCTCGCAGGCGCAATCTTGTCTGCCGCGATGACGTTCGCTTCCGGCTCCCGCATTCGCACCAGAGTTGGCCTTTCGAGGGCCCGGATCAGGTCGGCTATGGTCGGGTTCAGGTCCTTGCGGCGCGCGATGGCGCGTGCATGCGGCAGTCCGTGCCGCCCGATCAGCGCGATGAGATCGATGTTGCTGACGGCGCGTGAGCGGATGAGCAAGGGAGCGGCAATGTCGACCGGTTCCTCGCAGAGACGGCGCACCAAAGCGGCGGGGGCATATTCGCATTCGGAAAGGGCGGCTGCCACGTAACGGCGAGACTCGACGGAGACATCGTTGAACAGCGGCAGCGTCAAGTCTTCGAGCTGGCCGATCTCACGGCGTGAAGGGCGGGTGAGCGAGCAGAATGCCGACACCGCGGCGCGGAACAGCCTTTCGGCCTTTCCTGAGTCTTTGCGTACCGCGATTTGCCTGAAGTCCGAAGATGACACGAAGGATACGCCCGTACTCGACACAATCTCGACCACGCTCCACCGGGACTATGTCGGTTTCGCGAGTGTCCGGTCAGGACGTCCTGACCTCAAGACAAAGGTCAAATTAGCGACGATCCGTTAGCGCTCCGTTAACCCTCTGCCGGCCTTAATGATATTTGGAGGCGTTGCGTTGTGCTCCGGGGAAACCGAGAGGAATGCGCGAATCATGGGCATGGTACTGTCTTTCGTGCCGAGAACGGCACCTAGCAATCGGACAAAGCAAACCGCCGAAATTCCGGCGGCGGTGATCATCTTTCCCGGCATCCGCTACGAGCGGTCTCATGGGGGCGACGTGCGGCCGGTCGATCCCGGCAAGCCAGGGTCGCCAGGGACCAAGCCGGTTCCGCACCACTAGAAGTCCTGCAACTCGCAGGAACTCTGCTCGAAGAAGCGCGACACGATCGGCTTCCAGCTGTCATCGGGTACGAAGGCACGGATGACGAAGATGCCTTCCTCGATCGGCGCTTCGACGAAGATCGCTCCCTGAAGCTCCTCGGGAAGGTCCTTGCGCACGTCGATCATCTGCGCCGGCGTCAGCACGACGGCATCCAGCGCGCCCTCAGTCGTGGTGTGGTCGTTGAAGGAATAGATGTTGTGGCCGCTGCGGTCATAAACCGACACCGACCAGAACGGAACATGTCCAGGCGCCTTGATGCGGACCATGCCTTCGCCCAGGTCGAACCGACATGCCGTAGCATAAAACAGCGGATCGACGGATTTCACCACGGGCGCGCCACCAGCCTCGGCATCGAGCCGGGTCATCTTGTAGAGATCCGACGCCATGGACAGACGCGACCAGGCATCGCGTTCGGAAAATTCAGGCACCAGAAACAGCACGACGATGTGCACGATGCCGGCGCCGAGCAGGCCGAGCAGGACCGCATGAAAAAGCCTGCGCATCGCCGCATGGAAACTACGCATCGCAGCCGACCTTTACGATCCGCGGCAGCGAAACGTCCGACAGGCCGGTGCTGCTGGCGATCGGCGTGTCGTAGAAGGTCAGCACGAAATACATCCTGCCGTAGCCGTCGGTCAGCAGCCAGTTGCCCGGCATCGGATAATGGCCGGCGGAAATGATGACCGAATTGTCGGGCTGGCGCACAACTCCATAGGATTGTAGTGCGGCTAGCCGGGTTTTGCCGGTTTCGACCACGCCGAGCGACTGGTCGGCGGCATAGAGCGTCCAGAACCGTGCCGTCGGAAAACCACCCGCGATCGTGTAGGTGCATTCGCGCCTGAGCTCGGCGCCGCCCGCGTCGCGCGCGGCCACGAAGGACAGCCCTTCGGCGCGGCCGAGCGCAAGCACGCCCTCGCGCGCCACGCGGGCCTTGGAATAAGGATCGGCGGACGGCGTGCCGATGTCGGGAAAGGCCGTCCATTGGCCGATCCGGATGGCGCCGGCACCATCCTGGACTTTCAGCGCATACCAGACGCTGCCGCCACCGCCGACGATGGCTATGGCAAGCGAAAGCAGTGTCAGGAAGGCATTCTTGAGCATGAAGGGCCGGGGACACGAAGAGTTGCGCTCGGGGATATCGCGGCGTGGGGCCCTGTGGCAAGCGGGCCGATGGATTTGCCCGCCCAAGCCAGTCGGAATGATCCGCCCAGTCGGAAAGGATCACAGTGCCGACAGCGTCTCCGGCGATTGAGGCGCATCGAGGGCCAGCGGCGACTGGAACAGTTTGGTCATGTCCCGCAGCGTCTGCGTGGTCCGGCTGGACAGCACCGCCGGCCGTTCAGCCGCGGCATCGGCCGCCGCCTGCGCGTCGCTCTTCTTCTGCGCTTCCTCGGCCTTGGCCGCGATCTCCTCGTCGACAAAGGGTTTGTCGATGCCCGGGATCGGCTTGAGGTCGATGTTCTGGTGCGCGTAGACCATCAGTCGCTGCCACACCATCGCCGGCAGCGAGCCACCCGTCATGTTCTTGGTCGGCGTGAAGTCGTCGTTGCCCATCCATACCGCCGCCGTGTAGTTGCCGGTGAAGCCGACAAACCAGGCGTCGCGGTAGGATTGCGTCGTGCCGGTCTTGCCGGCGACGACGATGTTGGGAAGTTGGGCCCGCCGCGCCGTGCCCATCACCGGCACCGCCGCCAGCATCGTATTCATCGATTTCAGCGCCTGCTCCGACAGCACCCGGTGTGGCGGCGGCGCATCCTTGGCGAAATCATAGACCACGTCGCCGGTGCGGGTCACCAACTGGGTGATGCCGTGCCGCGAGCCGACGAAGCCATTCTGCGCGAACACGCTGTAGCCCGTCGCCTGGTCCATCACCGTCATGCCGGAAGTGCCGAGCACCATCGTCTTGTGCGATTCGAGCGGCGACTCCACGCCCATAGCCTCGGCCATGGCCTTGATCGGGCCGATGCCGAGATGGTCCTTGGCCAGCCGCACCGGCACGGTGTTGATCGACTTGGCCATTGCCATGATCAGTGTGACATTGCCCGCCGAGCCGCCGCTGTAATTGTGCGGTGACCAGCTGCCCCAGCTGATCGGGCCGCCGGAAATGATGGAATTGGGCGTGAAACCGTGCTCCATCGCCGTGGCATAGACATAGGGCTTGAACGATGATCCGGTTTGGCGAAGCGCCTTGGTGGCGCGGTTGAACTGGCTGGCGCCATAGTCGCGGCCGCCGACGATGGCTCTGACGGCGCCGTTGGTTTCGATGACGACCACCGCGCCCTCGGTGACGTTATATTCCTTCCCGAACTGGCGCAGGTGGAACTCCACCGATTCTTCCGCCGCCTTCTGGATGTTGGCGTCGAAGGTGGTGTGGGCAACGAGTGAGTGCTGACCCGGTTTGGCGATCTTCTTGACCTCGTCGAACGCCCAGTCGAGGTAATAATCCGGGCTCTTCTGTTCGCCGCGATCGACGACATCGGCCGGGTGCAGCCTTGCCTGCAGAACCTGGCCTTCGGTCATGAAACCGGAATCGACAAGGTTGGACAGCACCACATTGGCGCGCGCACGCGCCGCCGGCAGGTTGATGTGCGGCGCATATTTGGTCGGCGCCTTGAACAGCCCGGCCAGCATCGCCGCCTCGGCGAGGTTCAGGTCCTTGACGCTTTTGCCGAAATAGAAGTCGGCGGCCGCCTCGATGCCGAATGTGCCGCCGCCCATATAGGCGCGGTCGAGATAGAGCTGCAGGATTTCCTTCTTCGACAGATTGGCCTCGAGCCACAGAGACAGGAAAGCTTCCTTGATCTTGCGCTCCAATGTGCGCTCATTGGTCAGGAACAGGTTCTTGGCCAGCTGCTGGGTGATGCTTGAGCCGCCCTGGACGACGGAATTCGCCCGCACATTCTCGAAGATCGCGCGTGAAAGGCCCAATACATCGATGCCGTAGTGATCGAAGAAGCGGCGGTCCTCCGTGGCGAGAACCGCCTTGATGACATGATCGGGCATCTCGTCGACTGGGACGGAATCGCGCTGGATGATGCCGCGCTGGCCGATCTCGTTGCCGTAGCGGTCGAGGAAGGTAACCGCGAAATCGCCCTGGGCGCGCCAGTCGCCGGCCGTGTCCTGGAAAGCTGGTACGGCGAGCGCCAGCATCACCACAATGCCGCCGGCGCCCAGCGTGAAACCTTCGCTCAACAGTTCGATGATGCCGCGGCGCCAGCCGCTGACGCGGAAGCGCCGCGAAAAAATCGTCGCGGATTCCCAGAATTGGCGCGCCTTGAAACCGATCTCGTAGAGCGAGGAATCGATCCACGCGTCGAGCGCCAGCAGCCGGGTGGCGATCGGCCCTCTTCTCTTGCGTGGTTCAGGACTGGCCATTCGGAAATCCGGCTAGCGATTGCACGACCTGAGGACCGCAAACCGGCAAATTCAGGGCGATGCACCGTCCCGACTATTCATCCATTTTGCGGACACCCACAAGGGCGGTGAGGACACAGCTGCACGGTTTGTTGGTGCAAGGGCAGGGGGGCAGGCATGAATGGCGACCGCCGCCGCTCGAAACCGAGCGCATCGCAATCAGCCTGCCAGAGCAGTGCCTTGAATGATCATCGCGGCGAGGCTGCCGCGATAGCCGCCTTGAGCAGAACCCGCGCGCCGGTGACCGCGTAGGCGGGCTCCACATATTCCGCCTCGTTGTGGCTCAGCCCCTCACGGCACGGCACAAAAATCATCGCGGCAGGCGCCACCCGGGCGAGGAACAGCGCGTCATGGAATGCCCCCGATATCATCTGCTTGTGCGGCAGCCGCAGGGAATTGACGGCCTCCTCGACGGTTTTGACCATATCGGGAGAGAATGCCGCCCCGGGCATGTCGAACGACCGCCTGATCATTGCAGTGCAATGCTGTGCCCCTGCCTCCGCCGCGCAGACCTGGCGCGTTTCGGCTTCGATGGCATCGAGCCGCTCTACCCGCGGGTGTCTGATGTCGACGGCGAAGGCCACCGACTGCGGTATGGCGTTGATCGATCCCGGCTTGGCGGTGACCCGGCCCACCGTCAGCCTTGCGCTGCTGTCGAGCGGCATGACCGTCGTCTGCAGCCTGTGCATTGCGGCAACGGCCGCGACCATGGGATCCCTGCGGTAGGCAAGGCCAGTTGTACCAGCGTGACCGGCAGCGCCCTCAATGGAGACTTCCAGCCAGCGCGTACCTTGCACGGCGGTGACGACACCGATCGGCAACCGCTCCTTTTCCAGCGATGGTCCCTGTTCGATATGGAGCTCGATATAGCCGGAGATCGGCATGCCGAGGGGGCGAAGGGTTGCCTCTGGCAGGGCGGAGATGGTTGCCGCGAGCTCCTCTGCGAGGGACGCACCGTCGCTGCCGACTATGGATTGCCATGCGGAAATATCGGCGCCGGTGAAGGCCATGGAGCCCATGACACCCGGCGCGAACCGGCTACCTTCTTCATTGGCCCAGGCGACGACCTCGATCGGCATTCGAGTTTCGACCTTCGCGTCCTCCACGGCTTCGAGCGTCTCGAAGGCGGAAAGCGTGCCGAGCGCTCCATCGAAGCGCCCGCCGGTCGGCTGGCTGTCGAGGTGGCTGCCGATCAGCAGCGGCGGCAGCGTGGCATCCGTGCCCTCGCGGCGGATGAAGAGGTTCGCCATTGCGTCCTGAAAAACCGCGAAGCCGCGCTCGAGCGCCAATTCCGCCAGCAGGCGCCGGGCGCTGCGATCCTCAATGCTGAACGCCTGTCGGTTTACGCCGCCGGCTGGTGTCGCGCCGATCCGGGCGAAGGCATCGAGGCGGCCCAGCAGCCGCTCGCCGTCGATCTCCGGCACCAAAGTCACCGCTTGAGGCCTCGGATAAAGCCGTTCACCCGTTGCGGGTCGACTTGGTTCCACCACACGCCATCGTGCTTAAGCGAACTGGCGACAATGACGCCGTCGACGATGGCGAGGATATCGTTGGCGTTGTCGGGCGTCACCCCGCTGCCGACAAGGGTCGGCAGTCCGGCGGCGTCCTTGATCATCCTGATGTAGCCGAGATCAGCGGCGTGGCCAGTGCGCTGGCCAGTGGCAATCACCGCGTCGGCATCGAAGAACACCAGATCCTTGACCTGTTCCTCGACCGGCCGGTCGCCGACGATGGCGTGGGCGCCATGCTTGACATGCGCATCGGCGAAGATGCGGATGCCATTGGCCCTAAGCCTGGCGCGGAAGCGCATGGCGCGCGCCGCTTCACCTTCGATAAGGCCCTCATTGGCGACATAGGCGTTGGCCCACTGATTGACGCGGACGAAGGAAGCGCCGGAGGCACTGGCGATCGACAGCGCGGGAATGGAAGCATTGGCAAGCACGTTGATGCCGATCGGCCGGCCGAGTTCCCTGCGGATCCGGTCTGAGACGACGGACATGTAGGCGGAGGTTTCCGGCCCGATATCATCGGGCTTGGCAAACGGAACGTCGCCGTGGTTCTCGACGATCACGCCATCGCAACCGCCGTGCAAATAGGCTTTGGCGTCGTCGAGGCCACGTTGATAGATGGCCTCGACCGCTTCACCATCATAGCGCGGCGCACCTGGAAGAGGCGCCAGATGAACAACGCCGATCACCACCTTGCTTCTGCCGAAGATCGACTGCAGCGCATCATTCGTCGCCTGGCCGACCGGTTTTGAGGATTTTGTCATGCGGTTTCCGCTTCCGTCGTTTCCATGAGCAGTTTCATCTCCCGCCTGTCGGGGCAGGAGCCGAGCGTGCCGGCCCGCCCGACCGAGATGGCTGCGGCGCGGCCCGCGGGGCGCGCCGGCGCGCCCCGGGCCCTGGCCGCGGCCCGACAGCCCGCGGGGGCCCCGCCAAACCCATCGCCCC
>NZ_JAMYKV010000033.1:0-76320 GCF_040317535.1 Mesorhizobium sp. M1409 | reverse complement strand
CGGCGGGGGGGGCCGGGCGTTGCGCTCGCCAATCTCGTCATAACGGGGGGCCGCGGGGGCTATATCGCCCCTGGGCGCGGGCACGCCGGCCGCCGCTATGGGGGCGCGGGCGCGGTGGCGGGCGCGCCCACCACCGATGATGAAGGTGAGCTTGCTGTCAGGCAAAGCTGCCGCGCAAGCTGGTCGCCGTACCGGTGAAGCGTCCGCGCACCACGCCGACCACCGCGCCGAGCACCAGCCAGAACACCAGATTGGTCAGCGTCACCGCCACCACGAATTGGTGATGCAGGCCTTCCGGGATCAGCGTCTCGAAACTGTCGGGCTGCGGTGCTCCGACGATATGCGGTGCGACGATCAAGGCCACGGCCAGGATCGCCAGCGGCAGCGACTTGCGGAAGGCGATCAGGCCAAGCCCGATGGCGGTCGCCACCACGGTTGCCGTCCACCAGATCTGGCGCTGGGTGAGGTCGGCCGCAGGCATGGCCGGCAGTTCCGGCGGCAGGCCAAGACCCGGCGCCAGCGTGAAAACGGCAAAGCCGGCCAAGCCCCAGAATACGCCTTGACGCCAACCACCGATGCCGCCGGCGAATTCGGAGACCGCGACCAGGATCAGTGCGAAACCGATGCCGGTGACGATGTTGGCAAGCACGCTGAAGGCGAAACGCTCGAAACCGTCCGCCGGCGCCCAACCCTCGTCTCCCGCCGGAGCAGTCGCTTCCACCGGGGCCGGCGCCGCAGTGCTCATGGCGGTGGTATCCGTTGCGGCCGGTGCGGCGGCATGGTCGTGGCTGTGGCCACCGCCAGCCTGTTCGTAGACTTCCGCCTTCAGGATAAGCGGCACAGTGGCGTAGGCCTGCATGCAGGCGAGAACGACACCGGCCACAAGCCCTGCGATCGCCGCGATGAACACGACGTTGCGAAACAGGTTCATGATGTCAGATCCTCGTCAGTGGCAGGGAAACGCCATCGAATGGCGATAGTCGTGAGCCGCATTGTGGACCGCATCGATATGCGAGAAGCCGACAAAGCCCATCACGAAGATGCCGAGAAACGCAGCAAGAGCGAGTTGCATGAAGCGCGACTGCGAGGAGACGGAGGCGCCGAGGGAGACGGAAGCGGTAGTCATATCTTGTCCTTTCGCCCTCCACCCGAGGGCATCGAAGTCAGTTTCCTGTCGCCGGCAGGTCTCCTGGCTCGCGGATCAGCGCCCTTCCCCACCTTCCCGAAGAAAAATCTTCAGTGGCATATGGAGAGGACTACCGCACACAGTTGCGGGGGCAGCCACGGCATTGGGCGAAACCCGCCCTCACCGCATTCCCTCTTGGCTCCAAAATGGAACCGACGACATGAGCGACTATAGGCAGAATCCTCGCCTCCGGCAAACCAAATTCCGCCGGCAATCATCGCGAATGCGTCGCGCCAGACAAGGGCCGCCGGTGCCGCAATTGACATTTTCTTGGCCTTGTATCGGCTGACACCTTCACACGAAGCCAGCCAGGCAGCCCATTGCCGGCGAGCGCGATCCCTACAACGGCCCGACTCGGGCCGAACCGTCGCTGCCGTCATCGACCTGTTGGGATGCAGGCACCTCGGCATGCGGCACTTCCATCAAAGCCCTGAAGATCAAAGCGATTTCGGCAGGTAGCGCCACGTCACAAGACCGCAAACCGCCGCCAGCAGGCCGAGCGTGACGAACACCGAGCCCAGCCCGAAAAAGGCCAGCACCACCGAATAGACCAGCGGCGGCGTCAGTTCGGAAAAGTCGAGATAGGTCCGGTAGACCGCCGCCATCTGCGATCTTTCATAGGAGCGTACCGAGCGCATGAAGGCGGTCGAGCCGAGTGCGTCTAGCGCGATGGTGAAGAAGGCGCCGCCAAGCAGGAAGGCGCCGGCAAGCAGCGGCACGGTCTCACCGACAAAGCCTGCCGCCAGCAGCATGGCCGACATGGCGAAATAGGCAAACGTCATTGTCCTGCGGCCGCCGAAGCGCTTTCCTGCCTTGCCCCAGAAGATGGCCATGAACAGCAGCGCGTTGCCGGCCGAAACCAGCATGCCGCCGGCCAGCTTGCCTTCGCCGGTGATGACCATGAACAGTGGCCCATAGACGAAGAAGGTCGTCCAGAAACAGGAGCGGCCGAAAGCAATCAGCCAGGCCAGTCTGAGCCTGGGCTGCGCGACGAAGCGGCCGATATTGGCGAGCGGATTGACCGGGCGCGTCTTGCCCGGACGAATCGAAGGGTTGTCGCCGAGCCGGTAGGTCCAGAACAGCGCCAGCAAAGCCTGGGCGAAGATCGCCACGGCGCCATGCGCGGCATAGATGCCGAAGCGTGTGTAAAGGAAGATGCCGAGCGTCGGCCCGCCGGTCCAGGCCAGCATCGACCACGCCATGCGCAGCGATTCGGCCTGCATGAAATCCGTCTTACGGATGTGGTCCATGATGTAGAGGTTGAGCGTGATCGACAGCGCGCTGGCGCCCATCACACGGCACAGCATGCCGGCCAGTTGCCCGGCAAGCGTATGCGTGACGAAGAACAGCGAGCCGATGGCCAGCAGGCAGGCGCCTGCCGTGTAGACCCAGCGGCGGGCAAAGCGGCGGATCAGCATCGGCATGAACAGCGTCACCGACAGGCCGAGCATCGCCACGATGGTGTAGAGGATCGAGACGACCTGCTCATTGTGCAGGATCTCGTAGGCCTGGATCGGGATGACGCTCGAGACCGTGGCGCGGGAGAAGGATTCGACCGCATAGAGCGAGGCGAAGGTGCGCGCGTCCGCGGCCTTGAGGGCCGGAAGCCAGATCGGATGACGCACATGAGTGGACATTGCTCTCCCCGAGGCGGATTTGCCGGGTCGAATCTGCCGTGGCGATGCCGACGCCAATAAGAGGAAACCGACGCATACCCGGCAAAAAGCGAAGTCGGCCAAAGGCTTTCCGCCACTGGCCTAAAGCGGCGCCTGATCCAGTCCGCGTTGTCAGGTGCCCGGCCTTCTTTTGCCCGGTGCAACCGTGATAGTCGTTTTGCGGGGCTGAATCAGAATGCGAGACCATGACCATCCAAACGCCGACCGCACCCGTCCAGGATCGACCAAAGCGCATCGTCGCTATCGACATCGTGCGCGGCATCGCGCTGATCGCCATGGCGAGCTACCATTTCACCTGGGATCTGGAGTTCTTCGGCTACACCGATCCCGGCCTGACCGCCTTTGGCTGGTGGAAAATCTACGCGCGCTGCATCGCCTCGACCTTCCTGTTCCTGGTCGGCGTCAGCCTGTATCTCGCCCATGGCCGACAAATCCGCTGGAACGGCTTTTGGAAGCGGTTCGCCATGGTCGCCGGAGCCGCGATCGCGATTTCTGTCGCCACCCGCATCGCCACGCCGGACGGCTTCATCTTCTTCGGCATCCTGCACGAGATCGCGCTGGCCAGCCTGCTCGGTCTGCTGTTTCTTCGCCTGCCGGCCTTGCTGACTTTGGTAATTGCCGCGCTGGTCATCGCGGCGCCGGTCTATCTGCGCTTCGAGGCCTTCGATCATCCGTGGCTGTGGTGGGTCGGCCTGTCGGCGATCAATCCGCGTTCCAACGACTACGTTCCGCTGTTTCCGTGGTTCGGCGCCGTGCTTATAGGCATCGGCATCACTAAGCTTGCCACGGCCGCGGGTTTCTTGACGCGGCTGGCGGATCTGGCGCCCGGACGCTGGGCCAACCCGCTGGTCTTCATCGGCCGGCACAGCCTGGCCTTCTACCTGATCCACCAGCCATTGCTGATCGGCTGCGTGTGGCTGTTCTCGCAGATCATGCCGGCACAGGTCGAAACCCCGCAGGTGAATTTCCTGAAAACCTGCCAGCTGTCCTGCGAGCAGTCGCGCGACACCGAGTTCTGTTCGAGCTACTGTGTCTGCATGCTCGATACGCTCGAGGGCGAGGCTACGCTTGATAGGCTCTACAACAACGACCAGACCGCGGAATGGAAGGCGCACCTGTCCGACCTTGCCGGCATGTGCACCGCCAAAACCGACAGCAAATTGATGGAGGAAGGGGCCAAATGACCGAGAACCAGCCGAAGCCGGGGCTCATACCATGGCCGCCGCTGATCTACATCGCCGCCATCGCCATCAGCATCGCGCTGGGCCTGCTCTATCCCCTGCCCTGGATCGGCGACCTCTTGGGCGATATTCTTTTCGCCGCCGGCTGGGTGGCACTTTTCGGTGTCGCGGCGCTCTGGTTCACCGCGATCCGCACCATGATCCGGGCCAAGACCACGCTCAACCCCAACGCGGTGCCCGATCACCTCGTCACGTCAGGCCCCTTCGGCATCACCCGCAATCCGATGTATCTGGCCAACACGCTGCTGTTGATCGGCGTCGCCTTTGTCTCGGGCATTGCGTGGTTCCTGCCGCTGGCGTTCATCGCGGCCTACGCCACGCAGAAGGTGGCGATCGAGCGCGAGGAAAAAGTGCTGGCGGCGAAGTTCGGCAAGAAATACCGCGACTACGCGAAACGCGTGCGGCGCTGGATTTGAAGACCCGTTACGTATTGACGCCGAGTTCGACGAGCCGCTCGACACAAGATTCCTCGGCCTGGTCGAGTTCGGCGAGCGTTTCCTCGAGGTCGCGGCGCTTCTGCCTGAGATCCTCGCGCTTTTCTTCGATGCGCTTGATCATCAGCTTGAGTTGACCGACCTCGCCGGGAGGCTCCTTGTACATCTGGATGATTTCGCGGATTTCGTTGATCGAAAAGCCAAGCCTCTTGCCGCGCATGATTTGCCGGATGAGGTGACGATCGGACGGGCGAAATAGCCGTGTGCGGCCACGCCGCACCGGCTGCACCAGTCCTTCATCCTCATAGAAGCGCAGCGTCCGCGTCGATACGTCGAACTCGCGAGTCAACTCGGTGATCGAATAATATTCCCGCATTATCACTCCCACACGCCGGAATTCTGGCGATCGCCATCCGGCGTCGCCTCCGTCCCGAACCAAACCCATGCCATGCCGGAATCGACATGGCGCCCCGCGTCAGCCTCGCACGGCGTTTACGTAAAAGTCAATTGAGGGCGCACGTCAAGGCACGCCGAACCACCATGTGGCGATGCCCAGAAACGCAAAGAAGCCGACGACATCGGTAACGGTGGTGACGAAGACCGCGGAAGCAACCGCTGGATCGACCTTGAAACGGTCGAGCAGCAGCGGGATCAGGATGCCGGCCAAGGCGGCCACGAACATGTTGATAATCATCGCCGCCGCGATGATGCCGCCCAGATTGGGATCGCGGAACCAGGCCGCCGCGACGATACCGATCAGGACGGCGAAGATAATGCCGTTGATGAAGCCGACACCCATCTCGCGGCGAATGATGCGGCTGGCGTTGTAGATGTCGAGATCCCTGGTCGCCAGCGCCCGCACGGTGACGGTCATGGTCTGCGAGCCGGCATTGCCGCCCATGCCGGCGACGATCGGCATCAGCACCGCCAGCGCCACGATATGTTCGATCGTGCGGTCGAACAGGCTGATCACCGAGGCCGCCAGGAACGCGGTCAAAAGGTTGATCAGCAACCACGGAACGCGCGAGCGCGAGGTCGAAAAGATACTGTCGGAAAGCTCTTCGTCGCCGACGCCGCCCATGCGCATCAGGTCTTCCTCGGCCTCCTGCTGGATGACGTCGACGACATCGTCGATGGTCAGCACGCCGACCAGCCGTTCGTTCTCGTCGACGACGGCGGCCGACAAAAGATCGTACTGCTCGAATTCCCGCGCCGCCTCTTCCTGGTCCATGGTGGCGGGAATGGCGTGCCGCGTCTCGTGCATCACCTCCTCGACCTTGACCGAGCGCTTGGTGCGCAGGATCTGGTCGAGGTCGATGGCGCCAAGCAGCTTGAAGCTCGGATCGATGACGAATATCTGGCTAAAGCGCTCGGGCAGGTTGTTGTCCTCGCGCATGTAGTCGATGGTCTGGCCGATCGTCCAGAACGGCGGCACCGCGACGAACTCCGTCTGCATGCGGCGGCCGGCCGTCTCCTCCGGGTAATCGAGCGAGCGGCGCAGCCTGATCCGCTCGGTGAACGGCAGCTGCGACAGGATCTCGTCCTGGTCTTCCTGGTCGAGATCCTCGAGAATGTAGACAGCGTCGTCGGAATCGAGCTCCTGCACCGCTTGGGCAATCCGCGCATTGGGCAGATTGTCGACGATCTCCATGCGGATCGCCTCATCGACCTCGGTCAGCGCGGAGAAGTCGAAGTCGGCGCCCAACAGTTCGACCAGCGCGCGGCGCTGGTCGGGGTGCAGCGCCTCGAGCAGATCGCCGAGTTCCGATTGATGCAGATCATCGACTTCACGCTTCAGCGTGAGCGTGTCGCGATCGGCGATCGCCGCACCAATCTGGGCAAGGAAGGACGAAAGGACGGCGCCGTCCTCGCCATAGATGTCGGCGTGGTGCTCCTCGGCGGCCCTGGCGCCGGTCGTCCGTTCGTCCTGGCCTTCCACCAGCGCCTCCCGCCATCGCAATCCTGGAAAAGGTGCAAATCAGGTCTAGAGCATCGAACCCAAAAGTGGAAACCGGTTTTGGGAAAATCCGGCGTTCTGACGGAGATGGACGTCGGCACGATTCGATTTGAGAACTTATCGCTCTAACGCTCGGAATATCAAACGAAATGGGTGCTTTCCCACCTCGCCTGCTTCACCAGGAAAGGTATCGCGTACGTTCACCCGGACAATACCTATACTGTCAAAAACCGGCCGGGTTCCGGTTCAGGACACGCGACAGCGCATGTCGCTGGGGAAAGAGCACGCCAGCGCGATTGGGTCAGAATTGTCCTGGTACCGGCTCCAAGGCGAACACTTGGATCCGCCTATCTCCGCAACCAGAGCAACCGGACGTCCTTGAAGATAAAGCCGGAGACAACGAAAAAGGCAATCGAAGCGAGGCGCGTCCGCGTCGTCGTCGCCGAACGCAATCCGCTCGTCATATCGGCGCTGCGTGAAATGCTGGACTGCGATGGGCGTTTCGAGCTTGTGGCCTCCGTGCAAAGCGGCAGGCATTTCCTGGACCTGGCGGCGGAGGCCGAGTTCGATGTCGCCGTCATCGGCTGGAAGCTCGCCGACATGGATGGCGCCGATGTCCTTGCCGAGGTCCAGAGCCGCAAGTTCGATGTGCGCATCACGGTCTTTTCCAATGACCACGACATCGGCATCCTGAAGCAATGCGTGCGGCTCGGCGCGCAGGGCTACTGCTTCCAGTTCGACGATCCGCCGATCATCTTCGACACGATCCTGGCCGTCGCGCACGGCCGAATCTGCATCCCCTATATCGACATCAACAAGGTCAACGACACGCCGCTATCGCAGCTCACCGTTCGTGAGCGCGAACTGCTGGCGGTGCTGTCCGACGGTTGGACCAATCTTCAGATCGCGACACGGACCGGTATCTCGGAAAATACCGTGAAGTACCACCTCAAGAATCTTTACGACAAGCTTGATGTCCGCAACCGGGCGATGGCCGTCGCGCTCTATTCGAGCGAGAGGCGCCGCAGTCCCAAGCAGCCTTTCGGGTAGGTCGAGCCCACCCACGCGCGGCGACAATTTACCCGGCAAGGTGTTGTTGCCGAGCGCCGCCGAAACGACACTCACTCCACAAATTCTGGCACTCGCCACGAATTCTGGCACTAGGAGGAGTTCGCGCATGGCTGGGTTCACCCATCTTTTCATTCCAGGACCCACCAACATCCCGGAGCAGGTCCGGCAAGCGATGAACCTCCCGATGGAGGATATGCGCGCCGCATCATTCCCTGATTTCATGTTGCCGCTGTTTGAAGACATCCGACGGGTCTTCAAGAACGAGACCGGCCGCGTCTTCATCTACCCGTCGTCCGGCACCGGTGCCTGGGAAGCGGCGATGACCAATGTTCTCAGCCCCGGCGACCGCGTGCTGATGTCGCGCTTCGGCCAGTTCTCGCATCTGTGGGTCGACATGGCCGAGCGCCTCGGTTTCGAGGTGGACGTGATCGACTGCGAATGGGGAACCGGCGTGCCGCTCGACCTCTATGCTGAAAAGCTGAAGGCGGACAAGGCGCATCGCATCAAAGCGGTCTTCTGCACGCAGAACGAGACCGCGACCGGCGTCACCAGCGACGTCGCCGGCTGCCGCGCCGTGCTCGACGCCGCTGATCACCCTGCCCTGCTCTTTGTCGACGGTGTGTCGTCGATCGGCTCGATCGATTTTCGGCAGGAGGAATGGGGCGTCGACTGCGCTGTCAGCGGTTCGCAAAAAGGTTTCATGCTGCCGGCCGGCCTCGGCTTCCTCTCAGTCAGCAAGAAGGCGCTCGTCGCCTCGAGGATGGCTACCCACCGACGCTGCTTCTTCTCGTTCGAGGACATGATCCGCGCCAACGACGCCGGCTATTTCCCCTACACGCCGGCGACACAATTGCTGCGCGGCCTGCGCGCCTCGCTCGATCTGATCGCCGACGAAGGGCTCGACAACATCTTCGTCCGTCACCATCGCCTCGCCGAAGGCGTGCGCAAGGCGGTCGACGCCTGGGGCTTGAAGCTTTGCGCGAAGGCGCCGAAATGGCACTCCGACACCGTCAGCGCCATCCTCGTGCCGGAAGGCATCGACAGCGCCGACGTCGTCAAGCGCGCCTCCCAGACTTACCGGACGTCGCTCGGCGGCGGGCTCAACAAGGTGTTCGGCAAGGTCTTCCGTATCGGCCATCTCGGTTGGCTGAACGAAGTCATGGTGCTCGCCTCGCTGTCAGCGGCGGAAATGGCGCTCCTCGATTGCGGCGTGCAGCTGGCGCCGGGCTCCGGCGTCGGCGCCGCCATCCAGCATTTTCGCGCTTCGGCCGCAGTGCCTGTCGCCGAAGCCGCGTGAGGGGGAGCCGACCATGAGCCACACCATCAACCATCTGAAGAAACTGAGACTGCAACGCAGCGAACTCGCGGTTCCCGGCTCAAGCCCGGAGATGATCGACAAGGCGGCGAACAGCGCCGCCGACTTCGTCTTCCTCGACATCGAGGACGCGGTGGCTCCGCCGGACAAGGAACGCGCCCGCAAGAACATCATTCAGGCGCTCAACGACATCGACTGGCGCGCCAAGGGCAAGACCGTTTCGGTGCGCATCAACGGCCTCGACACACATTACATGTACCGCGACGTGGTCGACGTGATGGAACAGGCCGGCGACCGGCTGGACACGATCCTGGTGCCGAAAGTCGGTGTGCCGGCCGACCTCTACATGGTCGAGGCCATGGTCAACCAGATCGAGATGGCCAAGGGCTACAAGACCCGTGTCGGACTGGAAGCGCTCATCGAGACGGCACTCGGCATGGCCAATGTCGAGGCGATCGCCGCGACATCAGGCCGCCTGGAGGCAATGCATTTCGGCGTCGCCGACTATGCCGCGAGTTGCAAGGCGCGAACCGTCAACATCGGCGGCCTCAACCCGGACTATCCCGGCGACCAGTGGCACTTCGCTCTGTCGCGGATGACCGTCGCCTGCAGGGCCTACGGCCTGCGCGCCATCGACGGACCATTCGGCGATTTCTCCGACCCGGAAGGTTACATCGCTGGGGCAAAGCGCGCGGCTGCGCTCGGCATCGAAGGCAAATGGGCCATCCACCCCTCGCAGATCGCGCTCGCCAATGACGTCTTCTCGCCGCCGGAAAAGGAGGTCACGCGCGCCAGGCGCATCCTCGAAGTGCTGAAGGAGGCCGAGGCGCTGGGTAAGGGAGCGGCCGCGCTCGACGGCAAGATGATCGATGCCGCGTCGGAGCGCATGGCGAGGAACGTATTGGTGGTCAACGAAGCAATCGAACGCGCCAGCCAATCACGCGTCGCCACGCATTGACTGCTTAGGGAGGACAAGATGGACATTCACGAGTATCAGGCCAAGGAACTGCTCGCCCGTCACGGGGTTCACGTCCCGTGCGGCGGCCTCGCCTACAGCCCCGAGCAGGCGACCTACCGCGCCCGCGAGATCGGCGGCGGCAAATGGGTGCTGAAGGCGCAGGTCCATTCCGGTGCCCGCGGCAAGGCCGGCGGCATCAAGCTCTGCGCCAATGACGAGGAAATCTCGGACGCGGCGGAAGCCATGCTCGGCCGCAAGCTGGTGACCCAGCAGACCGGCCCGCGCGGCAAGCTGATTTCGCGGCTCTATCTCGAGGAGGCCGTCGACATCGCGCAGGAACTGTATGTCGGCTTCGTTCTCGACCGAAAAGAGGAGCGCGTCATGATCGTGGCGTCGGCCGCCGGCGGCATGGAGATCGAGGATATCGTCGAGAGGGCGCCGGATTCCATCATCCGGACCACGGTCGATCCCGGCGTCGGCATGCAGCGCTTCCAGGCGCGCGAGATCGCCTTCGGGCTTGGCCTGGATCAGAGCCTGATCGGCAAGGCGACCGAAACCATCTTCAGCTGCTACCAGGTGTTCCGCGACTACGACGCCTCGATGCTGGAGATCAATCCGCTGGTGGTCACCCGCGACGGCAACCTCGTCGCGCTCGACGCCAAGATGTCGTTCGACGAGAACGCGTTGTACCGGCGGCCGGAAATCTCCGAGCTGCGCGACAAGAGCCAGGAAGACCCTCGCGAAACCTTCGCCAGCGACCGCGGCCTCTCCTATGTCGGCCTCGATGGCAATATCGGCTGCATCATCAACGGCGCCGGCCTCGCCATGGCAACGATGGACATGATCAAGATCGCCGGCGGCGAGCCGGCGAACTTCCTGGACATCGGCGGCGGCGCCTCGCCGGAGCGGGTCGCGAAATCGTTCCGTGCCGTGCTTGGTGACAAGAATGTCGAGACCATCCTGGTCAACATCTTCGCCGGCATCAACCGCTGCGACTGGGTCGCCGAGGGCGTCGTCAAGGCGATCCGCGAAGTCGGCGTCAACGTGCCATTGGTGGTGCGGCTTGCCGGCACCAAGGTCGAGGAAGGGCGCCGCATCCTTGCCGATTCCGGCGAGGCGGTGATCGTTGCCGACACGCTGGCGGAAGCCGCCGAAAAAGCCGTCGCCGCCTGGCGCGCGGTGTCGCTCAAGAAAGCAAGCTGAGGGAGTTCGAAATGGCAATCCTGCTCAATCGCAGCACGCGCGTCATCGTCCAGGGGTTTACCGGCAAGATCGGCAGCTTCCATGCCGAGGACATGAAGCGCTACGGCACCAAGCTCGTCGGCGGCGTGACGCCTGGCAAGGGCGGGCAGACGCATCTCGGCCTGCCCGTTTTCAACACCGTCAAGGGAGCCGTTCGCGAAACCCGCGCCGAGGCCAGCATCGTCTTCGTGCCGCCGCCTTTCGCCGCCGACTCCATCATGGAAGCCGCGGATGCCGGGATAAAACTCTGCGTCTGTATCACCGACGGCATCCCCTCGCAGGACATGATGCAGGTCAAGCGCTACATGCGCCGCTACCGTTTTGAGGACCGCATGCGGCTGATCGGGCCTAACTGCGCCGGGGTGATTACGCCCGGGCAGGCACTGATGGGCATCATGCCGGGCAGCATCTACCTCCCCGGCCGCGTCGGCATCGTGGGGCGTTCGGGCACGCTCGGCTATGAGGCCGCCTCGCAGATGAAGGCGCTTGGCATCGGCGTCTCGACCAGCGTCGGCATCGGCGGCGATCCGATCAACGGCTCGTCTTTCAAGGACATTCTGAAGCTGTTCGAGCAGGACGACGAAACCGATGCCGTGGTGATGATCGGCGAGATCGGCGGACCGCAGGAGGCGGAAGCAGCGATCTGGGCGCGCGACAACATGCGCAAGCCGCTGATCGCCTACATCGCCGGGCTCTCCGCGCCAAAAGGCCGGCGCATGGGCCATGCCGGCGCCATCATCTCGGCCTTCGGCGAATCGGCGCAGGAAAAGGTCGAAATCCTGAAAGAGGCCGGCGTCGCCATCGTGCCGACGCCATCGTCTTTCGGCGAGGTCGTGGCCGATACCCTGGCCCGGAAGAAGGCCGCCTGATTTCCACGATCAAGCCGGCTTTCGGGGCACCTGAAAAAGCGAAGTGGCGGCGTGGTCTGAATGACGCGCCGCCGCTGCCGTTTCGACCCTCGGGAAGCCTGTGGCCGCGACATGTCATCGCTTGCCGCCCCGGCTCTCCAGAATCAATATTGTTTAGGGAAACTTTGGTGCGGTCGAGAAGACTCGAACTTCCACGGGTTGCCCCACAGCGACCTCAACGCTGCGCGTCTACCAATTCCGCCACGACCGCACGTGGTAGAGCCGGAACCGACCGGCTCGCGGCGTGTAGCAAATCGTTTCCGGCGAAACAAGTGCGCGACACGTAATAATCGCCAGCCATTTTGGCATAACGGTCAAGAAGCTTGAAACGCCCCTCGAACTGGACGTTTTGCCCGATTGCCGCCATATGAAGGACCAGGCATGTCGTCCAAAAAGGCGCCGAGCGGTTTCGGGACTACGACATGAACAAGACAACACCCGGGGCATGTCGCATTTGAAATGACGCGCCGTGGACGAGAGCCGTGATGACAGAACGCAGCCAGATAGCCACGTCGTTCCTGCCCCTGCCCGGCTCAGCGCCGGTCGAGTGGCTGATCGAGCCCGGCCTCACCGCCTATCCCGATGCGCTTGCCTTCATGGAGGCACGCGCCGAGGCGATCCGAAGCGGGGCCGCCGGCGAAATGGTCTGGCTGGTCGAACACCCCCCGCTCTACACCGCCGGCACCAGCGCCCGTGACAAGGATCTGATCGACGCCAACCGCTTCCCGGTCTTCGCGGCCGGCCGCGGCGGCGAATACACCTATCATGGGCCAGGCCAGCGGGTCGCCTATGTCATGCTCGACCTGAAGCGGCGGCGCGAGGATGTCCGCGCCTTTGTCGCCGCGCTTGAACAGTGGATCATCGGCACGCTCGCCGCCTTCGATGTGCATGGCGAGCGCCGCGAGGACCGGGTCGGCGTCTGGGTGGTGCGGCCGGATCGCCCTACGCTGCCGGACGGCTCGCCGGCCGAGGACAAGATTGCGGCAATAGGCATCAGGCTGCGGCGTTGGGTGAGCTTCCACGGCATCGCCATCAATGTCGAGCCGGACCTCGACCATTTCAGCGGCATCGTGCCCTGCGGCGTGCAGGACCACGGCGTCACCAGCCTCGTCGACCTCGGCCTTCCCCTGACAATGGCCGACCTTGATCTCGCGCTGAAATCCGCCTTCGAGGACGTGTTCGGTCCCGCCACGGCTTTGCCCGCCGAAGCCGCACGCAAGGCCGGCTGAATCGTCCCGCCTAGGACAAGCTCAGATGAGTTGCGCCGACGCCCACAAAACGCCGCAGCCATGGATAGCAAACACCGCCAGCAGCGCCCCGGCGATGGCGAAGCGGTCGACGGTGCGGATCGGCTTCAGCTCATGGCGCGGCTTTATTCCGCTGCTCATCGTCAGCAGGCTGAGAATTGAAAACACCGCTCCTGTAGCGAGCAGAAAGTTGGAAGAAAAGCCGGCCTGCCAACCCACCGCCAGGAAGGCCGAGAGCAGGAAGAACGAGGCCAGCGCCAGCGCGACCGGCCCCGGGCAGATCTGGCGCAGCACCTGGCCGCCGTCGAACTTCCACACCGGCACCAGATTGGCGATGTTGAACAGGGCGGCGAAGCCCGCCAGCGTCGCCAGCAGCCCAGCCGCCAACCGATGCCCTTCCGCGCCGGCAAAGGTGCTGGCGGCGATTGCGATCGGCACCAGGAAGGCGGAGAAGCCGGCGCCCATCAATGCCACGAAGGCGACCTCGAAACGGCTGTCATAGGGCCGCCCGCCAATGGCGATGCCACCGAGCAATGGAATGAAGATCATCCGTGCCCTGTTGTGACCCATCAGCCGAAATGCGGCCATGTGCCCGAACTCGTGCAAGGCCACGACCGATGTCAGGATCGCGGCCAGTGCCAGCCCGCCGAAGTGAAGGCCGAAGAACGGCCACAGGATCAACGCCGAAAGACCGGCGAAGCCGACCTGACTGAGCGGATGCTCGAACCAGCCGCCCTTGCGATACTGCCCGGTCCGCGCCCAGCGCCGCAACTTGCCGAGTTCGCGGCGCATGGCGAAATAGCGGAACACCAGGAAGGCAACGCCGCGATAGCGATCGGTCTGGCTGAGCGTCACCCGCGTGCCGTTGCCCTCGGGAACGAGTTCAGCGGTTTCGCGATAGTCCTTCCAGAACGAAGCGTCGAGCGCGGTGTCCTCGATGACACGCATCGAGAAGCGGCTGCCCTCGACGACGTCTTCAAACCGCGACCTGCGCTCGATCGGCTTGCCGTCGCGTCCTTCCCAGGACAGCGTGATGCGGGCCACGCCCTCGCCGTCCGGCGCCTCGGCGGAAAGGATCTCGCCCGACCAGCCGGCATCGCTGCCATGCGGCCACAGCGCCTGCCAGAGGCGCTGCCGGTCCGCTGCTATCACGCGGCTGAGCCGGACTGTGCGCAGACCAAGCGGCACGGTCATCAAGAGAAAGATCAGCCCGAGATTGCTGGCCACGAGAATGGCCGTGACGATGGGCGACACCTGACGTTGCTCCCTGTCTTTCAGGGCACCCTAACGTCGCGGCGGCAAGAAAAGCTTAACGGCGGAGCGGCCCTGTCCCTTCAGGAACAGCGGCGGCGAACGCCGCCAAATCACATGGCTCCGATCCAGATCGCCATGGAAACGAGAAAGGTGCTCATGCAAACCAGTGAGATGACATCCTGAACCAGATCGGTCATAACTCTCTCCTGTTGTTGATATGTTCGTATTTTGTTCTAATTTTGTTCAAATGTCAACGCGCGCAATCCGGCTACATCAGGAATTTTCGGGCGATCAAATCGGCAAGGTTAAGGAAAGGTTGAGGTGCGAGCGACAGCTGCGGAAACAGGCATCGGTGGCGGACTGTCAGTGAGCCCGCCATGATTTGTCGAGACCGAGGTCAGCCCGAGCCGAGCGGCACCACTTTGCCATCTGCCAGCGTCACCCGCCGGTCCATGCGCGATGCCAGCTCGTGATTGTGGGTGGCGATCAGCGCCGCGAGGCCCGATTGCTTGACCAGCGCCGCCAGCGCCTCGAACACATAGGAGGCGGTGACCGGGTCGAGATTGCCGGTCGGCTCATCCGCCAGCAGCACCAGCGGCGCATTGGCAACGGCGCGGGCAATGGCGACGCGCTGCTGCTCGCCGCCGGAAAGCTCGGACGGCCGGTGCGACGCGCGCTTGCCGATCTGCATGTAATCGAGCAGCTGGGCCGCGCGCTCGGCCGCCTCCTTGCGGCTCAGCCCTTTGATGAGCTGCGGCATCATGATGTTTTCCAGCGCCGAGAATTCCGGCAGCAAATGATGGAACTGATAGACGAAGCCGACATCGTTGCGGCGGATCGCCGTGCGCTCGTCGTCGGAGAGCCGCCCGCAGGCACGGCCGGCGAGGATGACGTCGCCGGCGTCGGGACGCTCCAGCAGGCCGGCAGTGTGCAACAGCGTCGACTTGCCGGTGCCCGACGGCGCCACCAGCGCCACCATCTCACCGCGCTTCAGCGAGAAATCGGCACCGTTCAAGATAGTGAGCTTGCGCGGCCCCTGGACATAGTGCCGCTCGACGCTCTTCAGCTCGATAATGGCCTCGGCCATCACTCGTACCTCAAGGCTTCGACGGGATCGAGGCGCGCGGCCCGCCATGCCGGAAACACCGTTGCCAGGAACGACAGGCCGAGCGCCATCAGGATGACATAGGTCGTCTCGCGCGGATCCATCTTCGCCGGCAACTGGCTGAGGAAATAGAGTTCCGGATTGAACAGAACCTTGCCGGTCATCCACGAGAAGAACTGGCGGATCGATTCGATGTTGGTGCAGATCAGCACGCCGAGCAGCACGCCGGCGAGCGTGCCCGTCACGCCGATCGCCGCACCCGTCATCAGGAAGATGCGCAGGATGGCGCCGCGCGACGCCCCCATGGTGCGCAGGATGGCAATGTCATGCCCCTTGTCCTTCACCAGCATGATCAGGCCGGAGATGATGTTCAACGCCGCCACCAGCACGATCAGGGTCAGGATCATGAACATGACATTGCGCTCGACCTGCAGGGCGGAGAAGAACGTCTCGTTGCGTTGGCGCCAGTCGACCATATCGATCGGCCGCTGCGCCGCCGCCTCCACCTTCGGTTTCAGCGCGTCGACATCGTCGGGATTGTCGACATAGATCTCGATCGTCTGCGCCCGGCCGTCCATGTTGAAATAGAGCTGCGCCTCGGAGAACGGCATGTAGACGATGGAAGTGTCATATTCCGACATGCCGACTTCGAAGATCGCCGCGATCTTGTAGCCCTTCATGCGCGGCGTCGTGCCAATCGGGGTCACGTCGCCGTCCGGCGAGATCAAGGTGACGGTGTCACCAAGCGTCAAGCCGAGATTCTCGGCCATGCGCTTGCCGATGGCCACACCCTCGCCCGTTTCGAAATCGGCGATCGAGCCCTGCTTGATGTTGCTGGCAACGATCGAGATCTTGCTGAGATCCTCGCCGCGGATGCCGCGCACCAGCGCTCCGGTTCCGCCGCCGACATTGCCTTGCGCCAGCACCTGGCCATCGATCAGCGGGATGGCGTAT
Source organism: Mesorhizobium sp. M1409 (assembly GCF_040317535.1). Taxonomy (NCBI): domain Bacteria; kingdom Pseudomonadati; phylum Pseudomonadota; class Alphaproteobacteria; order Hyphomicrobiales; family Phyllobacteriaceae; genus Mesorhizobium; species Mesorhizobium sp. M1409. The sequence goes on along the minus strand of NZ_JAMYKV010000033.1, from coordinate 59,772 downwards.
TTGACGCCTGATACACCGTTGATGCGGCCGGCGACCTGCGCATAGTCCTCAAGCGGCGAATCGAGCGGCTGCACGATGAGATGGCCGTTGACGCCGAGGATGCGCGTCAGCAGCTCCGCGCGGAAGCCGTTCATCACCGCCATCACCACGATCAGCGTGGCGACCCCCAGCATGATGCCGAGGAAGGAGATCGAAGCGATCACCGAGATCACCGTCTCCTTGCGCCGCGAGCGCAAATAGCGCCACGCGACCATGCGCTCGAAGATGGAAAAAGGCCCGGCGCCTGCCGATCTTGCCGCCACCGCCTCGATCATGCGGCGACACCGAAGCGCTTCTTCACGTCCGCGACCGGCAGCGTCTCACGCTCGCCGGTCTTGCGATTCTTGATCTCGATCTCGCCGGCAGCCACGCCGCGCGGTCCAACGATCACTTGCCACGGCAGGCCGATCAGATCGGCGGTGGCGAACTTGCCGCCGGGCCGCTGGTCGGTGTCGTCATGGAGCACGTCCTTGCCGGCGGCCACGAAAGCGGCATGCAGCTCGTCGCAGACGCGGTCGCAGTCGGCGTCGCCCGCCTTCATGTTGATCAGCCCGATGTCGAACGGCGCCACCGCCTCCGGCCAGATGATGCCGTTGTCGTCGTGGCTCGCTTCGATGATCGCCGCGACAAGGCGCGACGGACCGATGCCGTAGGAGCCGCCGGAGACGAAATGATCCTTGCCGTCGGGCCCGGTCACCTTGGCGCCCATCGGCTTGGAATATTTGTCACCGAAATGGAAGATGTGGCCGACCTCGATGCCGCGAGCCGAAACCTTGTCGTTCTCGCCGATCTTTTCCCACGCCGCCTCGTCATGCATCTCGTCGGTGGCGGCGTAAGGCGTCGTCCACGTCTTGACGATGTCGCCGATCTCGGCGTCGTTGGCGAAGTCGGTCTTCTCTCCGGGCACATCAAGCGAAAGATAGTCGCGGTGGCAGTAGACCTGGCTCTCGCCGGTGTCGGCGAGGATGATGAATTCATGGCTGAGATCGCCGCCGATCGGCCCGGTGTCGGCTCGCATCGGGATAGCCTGCAGGCCCATGCGGGTGAAGGTCCTGAGATAGGACACGAACATCCTGTTGTAGGCCGCCTTGGCGTCTTCGAAGTCGAGGTCGAAGGAATACGCGTCCTTCATCAGGAATTCCCTGCTGCGCATGACGCCGAAGCGCGGCCGCACCTCGTCGCGGAACTTCCATTGGATGTGGTAGAGATTGAGCGGCAGGTCCTTGTAGGATTTGACATAGGCGCGGACGATCTCGGTGACCACTTCCTCATTGGTCGGGCCGTAGAGCATGTCGCGGTCCTGCCGGTCCTTGATGCGCAGCATCTCCTTGCCATAGTCGTCGTAGCGGCCGCTTTCGCGCCACAGATCGGCCGACTGGATGGTCGGCATCAGGATTTCCAGCGCACCGGCGCGATCCTGCTCCTCGCGAATGATGCGGCAGACCTTGTCCAGCACCCGCTTGCCGAGCGGCAGCCATGAGAAACTGCCCTGCCCCTGCTGGCGGATCATGCCGGCGCGCAGCATCAGCCGGTGCGAGACGATCTCGGCCTCGCGCGGATTTTCTTTGAGAATGGGCAGGAAATAGCGCGACAAACGCATGGACTGGTCCGTGAGTGAGAATGGCCGCGCGGGAATCGGCGCGGCACGGGCTTGCTTGCCCCGGCTTCATAGCCATTTCATGGCGGAATGGAAACCCGGACGCACTGGCCCGAAAATCGGAAATTGATTTTCAAAAATACGGCGGTGCTGGGAGTAAAACTGTTGCAGTGTACCTCGCGCGTCCGGCAAACGCGCGGCGTTCCAAGGCGCCGCATTTGCCCCGCGCGCCTTAGTGGTCGTTTCCCAAGCAACGCCTGCCGCACTATTGTGCAGTGCAGCACGAGAATGCCCGTTTCAAGGCAAAATTCTTCGTGACATTTTCATTCGCGTTAGGCTAATGTGCCCTGATAACCGAGAGGGTGGAAAAAAATCCGCTCTCCTACGCGGTCAAAGTCTTGGGAGGATGCGATCTAGGCGCGGTTACTCGCTGCCGCCGGAAACCGGAAACAGATCGGACGCGTTTAAATTGCAAGGCCTTGTGCCTTGCATTTTTTTTGTGCAATCATCCGCTTAGCGCAACGAGTTGCCAAACTACCTTACCTTGCGGCAGCACTCGCGCAGCCGCAAAGGACACGGCATTCCTGTTCGGAACGCGCACGATTCCGACTGATAAAAACGCCCTTGCGGGACGGTCTATTTGGTTGGGGTTTGGTTGAATTCCGGCACGATGTGCGGGATGTCGTCGAGGCTGTATCCCAGCCCGTGCGTCAAGCCATAAAAAATGCCCATGAGAACGCCCGTGGCGATGGTGGTGCGGATCACGGCGCGCAGCATATGGGGGCCGCGCGGCGCGCTCGGAACCGTGCCCAGCGTCACATCATGATCGTCATCCTGCGTCTTCACGCTGAACGGCAGCACGGCAAACAGCACCACCCACCAGGTCGCGAAAAACAGGGCGGTGAACGAAACCCAGCTCATGATTGCTCCAGTTCGATCAGCGTGCCGAAGAAATCCTTCGGATGCAGGAACAGCACCGGCTTGCCGTGGGCGCCGATCTTCGGGTTGCCGTCGCCCAGCACGCGGGCGCCGGCAGCCTTGAGTTGGTCACGCGCGGCGAGGATGTCGTCGACCTCGTAGCAAAGATGATGCATGCCGCCGGAAGGGTTCTTCTCCAGGAAGGCGGCGATCGGCGACCCCTCGCCCAAGGGCTCCAGAAGTTCGATCTTGGTGTTGCCGACATTGACGAACACCACGGTGACGCCATGCTCCGGCAGCGCCCGCGGCTCCGTCACGTCCGCGCCAAGCGTGTTGCGATAGACGGCGACGGCGGCAGCCAGATCCGGCACGGCAAGCGCGACATGGTTCAGACGTCCGAGCATAGGGTGCTCCGTGGAAATGGTGAATGGTGAACCCAATCTCGATCACCACAGGACGTCGATCACTATTCACTATTCACTATTCACTACCTAGTCACAAACACCGTCACCAGCGGCTTCTTGCCCCAGGCTTCGTTGGCGGCGCCGCGCACGGCGCGCCGGACTGCTTCCTGCACAAGATCGAGGTCTTTTCGGCGCTGACGGGGGATCGAGTCCACCGCGCCGATTGCCGCATCGATCATCAGGTCCTCGAGCGTCTCACCACGGCCATCGGCCTCGGCGACGCCGATGGCGACCAGGTCGGGATCACCGGCCAGCTCATATTTGTCGTCGAGCACGACATTGACCGCGACATGGCCGGCAAAGGACAGTTTGCGCCGGTCGCGGATGCCCATCGCCTGGTCGGTGCCGATCAATCTGCCGTCCTTGTAGACGCGGCCGAACGGCACCTGGTCGATAATGGTGGCGGGGCCGGGAGCAAGCCTGAGCATGTCGCCGTCGCGCACCTGCGCCACCTGGCCGATGCCAGACGTCGACATCAGCGATCCCTGCGCCACCAGATGCGCCGCCTCGCCATGCACGGGAACGCCGATCTGTGGGCGCACCCATTCATACATCTTGCGCAATTCGCTGCGCCGCGGATGGCCGGAGACATGCACCAGCGCGTCGCCGTCCTCGATGATCTTGATGCCGAGGTCGATGAGGCGGTTCTTGATCTCGAGGATCGCCTTCTCGTTGCCCGGAATGGTGCGCGAGGAAAACACCACCGTGTCGCCGGCCGTAAATGATACCGATTTCATCTCGTCGCGCGACAGCTTGGCCAATGCGGCAAGTGGCTCACCCTGGCTGCCGGTGCAGATGATGACGAGGTTCTCGCGCGGAATGAAACCAAAATCCTCCTCGGCGATGAACTCCGGCAGCCCATCCATGTAGCCGAGTTCGCCAGCCACATCGATCACCCGCTTCAGCGAGCGGCCGAGCACCAGGCACTGGCGGCCGGCATCGCGCGCCGCCCTGGCGATGGAGACGATGCGTCCGACATTGGAGGAAAACGTGGTGACGGCGACACGGCCCTTGGCGGCCTGGATGACGCCTTTCAGTCCTTCGCCGACGGCCACTTCCGAAGGCGACTCGCCTTCCCGCAGCGCGTTGGTCGAATCGCAGATCAGCGCCAGAACGCCCTTGTCGCCATAGGCGCGGAAACGCGCCTCGTCGGTCTTCGGCCCGATCGTCGGCTCCGGATCGATCTTCCAGTCACCGGTGTGGATGACGGTGCCGGCCGGCGAGGTGATTGCCAGCGACATTGGCTCGGGAATGGAGTGCGCGACCGGAATGGCTTCGATCTCGAACGGACCGACGGTGAATTTCTCGCCTGCTCTGTAGATCGTCACCGGTATTTTCGGTGCGCCCTGCTCGCCTTGCCGCTTGGCTTCGAGCAAGCCGGCGCTGAACGGCGTCATCCAGACCGGCGCCTTCAGCTTCGGCCAGGTGTCGAGCAGCGCGCCATAGTGGTCTTCATGCGCATGGGTGATGACGATGCCGCGCAGATTGGCAAGGTTCTCCTCGATGAAGCGCGTATCGGGCAAGATCAGATCGACGCCCGGATGCGCGGCATCGGGGAAGGTCACACCGACATCGATGATGATCCACTCGCGCGCAGTGGGCGGACCGTAGCCGTAAAGAGCGAAGTTCATACCGATCTCGCCAACGCCGCCGAGCGGCACGAAGACGAGTTCGGCGTTTTCCGCTTTCGCCATGATTTTTCCCTTCCTGGTCCTCAGACCAAGTCCATAAAGCAATTCCAGGAAAAGTCTCTAACGGTTTTCCCACAGGAATTGCATGAAAACAAACACTTAGAGCCGTTAGCGAACGGCTCTAAACGCGGGCAGACGCGACCGCGCCGAAATGCACGTCGCCGGCGGCGATCGTCAGAACCGAACCTTCATCGTCGCGGATCACGAAACGGCAGTCCTCGTCAATGGTTTCAAACACCCCACGCACCACACTACCGTCAATTCTGACAGCAACCTGCTCGCCGAGCCCCGCCGCGCGAGCCAACCAGCGTCGCCTGACGGCCGCAAGTCCGCGGCCTTCGTCCCACAAGCGGGCATTCTCGCTCCAGGCATCCGACAGCGCCAGGAACAGTGTTTCCGCATCGCATGTCGCGCCCAGCGCGTTGAGTGATGTTGCCGGATAAGGCAAATCCTCGGGGTATGCCACCACATTCACGCCGATGCCGACCGCCACCGCGAAACGGCCGCCGTCCAGGATCGCCGATTCCAGCAGGATGCCGGCCAGCTTGGCGCCCGAGGCAAGCACGTCGTTCGGCCATTTCAGCTCGAAACGGTTCTTTCCCTCATTGCCGCCGTCGAGGCCGATGGCGATCCGCCCCTTCGGCACCACGGCATCGAGCGCATCGGCCAGCGCCAGCCCGGCGACGAAGCCCAGCGTTGCGGCAAGGCGAAGCTCGGCACTGGTGATGACGAGCAGCGTCGCCGCCAGATTGCCTTCCGGCGTCGCCCAGACGCGCCCGCGCCGCCCACGCCCGCTTTCCTGCCTTTTGGAAACGATCCACAGCCTGCCCGGATCGCCCGCCCTTGCATGGTCCAGCGCCAGCGCATTGGTTGAGCCGACGCTGTCATGCGCTTCGAGCCGGAACCCTTCCGACGCCGAGGTTGGAGCCAGCCGAAATACCATGCCGTCTAGAAAAACGTCTTGGCGGCGGCTTCGGCATAGGTGCCGATCGGTCCGCCGATCAGCACATAGAACAGCACGAAGGCGCCAGAGATGCCGAGGACGACACGCAATTCGCTCGCCATCGGCACGAAGCCGCCAACCGGTTCGTCGAACCACATGATCTTGATGATGCGCAGGTAATAATAGGCGCCCACGACAGAGGCCAGCACACCGATGATCGCCAGCGCGTAGAGATTGGCATTGATGGCGGCGAGGAAGACGTACCATTTCCCCCAGAAGCCGGCGAGCGGCGGGATGCCGGCAAGCGAGAACATCAGGATGGTCAGGATCGTCGCCATGATCGGATTGGTCGACGACAGGCCGGCCAGATCGCTGATCTGCTCGACATTGCCTTCCTTGCGCCGCATGGCGAGAATGAAGGCGAAGGTGCCGAGCGTCATCACCAGATAGATCAGCATATAGATGGCAACGCCGCGCACGCCGGCCTGGCTGTTGGCGGCAAGGCCGACCAGCGCGTAGCCCATATGGCCGATCGAGGAATAAGCCATCAGCCGCTTGATGTTGGTCTGGCCGATCGCGGCGAAAGCGCCGAGCGCCATCGAAGCGATCGAAATGAAGACGATGATCTGCTGCCAGTCGGCGGCGATCGGCTTGAACGCGCCCATGGTGACGCGCACGATCAGCGCCATCGCCGCCATCTTCGGTGCCGCCGCCAGGAAGGCCGTCACCGGTGTCGGGGCGCCCTCATAGACGTCGGGCGTCCACATGTGGAACGGCACCGCCGAGATCTTGAAGGCAAGGCCGGCCAGCACGAAGACGAGACCGAAGACAAGGCCAAGCTGGCGCTCGCCGCCGCCCAGCGCCGAAGCGATCTCCTGGAAGCCGGTATTGCCGGTGTAGCCGTAGACCAGGCTGATGCCGTAGAGCAGCATGCCCGACGACAGCGCGCCGAGGACGAAATATTTGAGGCCGGCTTCGGTCGAACGCAGATTGTCGCGATTGATCGCACACAGCACGTAGATCGCCAGCGACTGCAGCTCAAGGCCGAGATAGAGCCCGATCATGCCGTTGGCGGAGATCATCAGCATCATGCCGAGCGTGCAGAGCAGGATCAGCACCGGATATTCGAACTTGTCGAACCGTTCCGCCTTGGCAAAGCGCATCGACATAACCAGCGTCACCGCCGAGCCGACCAGCGCCAGCACTTTCATGAAGCGGGCGAAGGTATCCTGGATGAAGGCATTGCCGTAGGCGCTGCCCTGCACGGTATGGAAGATCAGCCAGGCGCCTGATATCACCAGCACGGCGACCGCAAGGCCGGTCACCGTGTTGGCGGTGTTGGCGCGCGAATAAGCCCCGACCATCAGCAGCGCCAGGGCGCCGACGGCGAGGATCAATTCTGGCGTCGAGAGCGACAGGCTGGAAAGAAGGTCCGGCGTCATGTTTCGCAAAACCTCTGGTCAGTTCGCCGCCGCGGTCTGCGCGGCGCCGATGGATGCAGTGACATTGGTGACGAGCGACTTGACCGATTCGGCCGTCGCGTCGAAGACGGGCGCGGGATAGACGCCGAAGAAGATGACCAGCACGACCAGCGGGTAAATGATTACCCTCTCGCGCGGCGACAGATCCAGCAGGTTCTTCAGGCTGTCCTTGGTCAGCGCGCCGAAGATCACCCGGCGATAGAGCCAGAGCGCGTAGGCGGCCGACAGGATGACGCCGGTGGCGGCGAAGAACGCCACCCAGGTGTTGACCCGGAATACACCGAGCATGGTCAGGAACTCGCCGACGAAGCCGCTGGTGCCGGGCAGGCCGACATTGGCCATGGTGAAGATCATGAACACGGTGGCGTATTTCGGCATGTTGTTGACCAGGCCGCCATAGGCGTCGATCTCACGCGTGTGCATGCGGTCGTAGATGACGCCGACGCACAGGAACAGCGCGCCGGAGACGAGGCCGTGGCTGAGCATCTGGAAGATGGCGCCCTGCACGCCTTCCTGGTTCATGGCGAAGATGCCCATGGTGACGAAGCCCATATGGGCGACCGACGAATAAGCGATCAGCTTCTTCATGTCCTCCTGCATCAGCGCCACCAGCGAGGTGTAGATGATGGCGACGACGGACAGTGTGAACACCAGCGGCGCGAACATCTCGGACGCCAGCGGGAACATCGGCAAGGAGAAACGCAGGAAGCCGTACCCGCCCATCTTCAACAGGATGGCGGCCAGGATGACCGACCCTGCGGTTGGTGCCTCGACGTGCGCGTCCGGCAACCAGGTGTGCACCGGCCACATCGGCATCTTCACCGCGAAGGAGGCGAAGAAGGCGAGCCATAGCCATGTCTGCATGTTGGCGGGGAAATTGTGCGTCAACAGCGTCGGGATGTCGGTCGTGCCGGACTGATAGAACATCGCCATGATGGCGAGCAGCATCAGCACCGAGCCGGCCAGCGTGTAGAGGAAGAACTTGAACGAGGCGTAGACGCGCCGCTTGCCGCCCCAGACGCCGATGATGATGAACATCGGGATCAGGCCGGCTTCGAAGAAAACGTAGAACAGCACGATATCGAGCGCGCAGAACACGCCGATCATCAATGTTTCGAGCAGCAGGAAGGCGATCATGTAGGCCTTGACGCGCTTCTCGATCGATTCCCACGACGCCAGGATGCAGAGCGGCATCAGGAAGGTCGTCAGGATGACGAACAGCATCGAGATGCCGTCGACGCCCATATGGTAGGAAATGCCGGAGTCGAGCCAGGCAACCTTCTCGACGAACTGGAAGCCGGACTGCGAATTGTCGAAGCCGGTCCAGATGAACAGCGAGATGACGAACGTGAACGTCGTCGTCAACAGCGCGATGGCGCGGATGTTGCGGCGCGCGCTTTCACTGTCATCGTTGATGAACAGGATGAGCAGCACACCAACCAGCGGGAGGAAGGTGACCAGCGAGAGGATTGGCCAGGCGGTCATCAGAGCATCATCCAGGTGACGAGTGCGGCAACGCCGATCAGCATGGCGAAGGCATAGTGGTAGAGGTAGCCGGTCTGCAGCTTGACGACGCGGTTGGTGACATCGACGACGCGCGCCGAGATGCCATCCGGACCAAGGCCGTCAATGACGGTGCCGTCGCCGGTCTTCCACAGGAAATGGCCAAGGCGCTTGGCGGGTCGCACGAACAGGAAATCGTAGAGCTCGTCGAAATACCACTTGTTGAGCAGGAAGGCGTAGAGCCCGCGATGATGGGCCGCCAGATTGACGGGCATTTCGGGCGAGCGGATGTAGAATTTCCAGGCCACCGCGAAGCCGATCAGCATGGCGATGAAGGGCGACAGTTCGACCCACAGCGGCAATTCGTGGATCTCGTGCAATATGTGGTTGTCCGGCAGCGTGAACAGCGACGCCTTCCAGAACTCGGCATAGCCCTCGCCTATGAAGGCGCCATGGAAGATGATGCCGGCAAACAGCGCGCCCGCGGCCAGGATGAACAGCGGCACCAGCATCACCGGCGGCGATTCATGGACGTGGTGCATCACCTCATGACTCGCCCGCGGCTGGCCGTGGAACGTCATGAAGATCAGCCGCCAGGAGTAGAAGGAGGTGAAGCAGGCGGCGATGACCAAAAGCACGAACGCCATGCCGGCAACCGGATTGTGGCTGGCAAACGCGCTCTCGATGATGGCGTCCTTGGAGAAGAAGCCGGCGGTGCCGATGACCGTCACCGGGATGCCGACGCCGGTCAGCGCCAGCGTGCCGATCACCATCATCCAGTAAGTGGTCGGGATCAGCTGCCGCAAGCCGCCCATCTTGCGCATGTCCTGCTCGTCGGAGACGGCATGGATGACCGAGCCCGAGCCGAGGAACAGCAGCGCCTTGAAGAAGGCATGCGTGAACAGATGGAAGATCGCCGCGCCATAGGCGCCGACGCCGAGCGCCACGAACATGTAGCCGAGCTGCGAACAGGTCGAATAGGCGATGACGCGCTTGATGTCGTTCTGCACGAGGCCGACCGTCGCCGCGAAAAAGGCGGTGAAGGCGCCGATGAAGGTGACGACCATTAGCGCCGAATGCGACAGTTCGAACAGCGGTGACAGACGCGCCAGCATGAATACGCCCGCCGTCACCATGGTGGCGGCATGGATCAGTGCGGAAACCGGCGTCGGGCCTTCCATGGCGTCCGGCAGCCAGGTGTGCAGCGGCACCTGCGCCGACTTGCCCATGGCACCCATGAACAAGAGCAGGCAGACGACCGTCATGGCCGCCTGCTTGTCCAGCGCATAGCCAAGGAAAGTCAGGACGGCGGCGCCCTGTGGCGCGCCTTCGGCCGGAATGAACGTCGCCGCATTGGCGAAGATGGTGCCGAGATTGACCGAGCCGAACAGCACGAACAAGCCGAAGATGCCGAGCGCGAAGCCGAAATCGCCGACGCGGTTGACGACGAAGGCCTTGATCGCCGCGGCATTGGCCGATGGCTTCTTGTACCAGAAGCCGATCAGCAGGTAGGATGCGAGGCCGACCCCTTCCCAGCCGAAGAACATCTGCACCAGATTGTCCGCCGTCACCAGCATCAGCATGGCGAAGGTGAACAGCGACAGGTAGGCGAAGAAACGCGGCCGGTTCGGATCGTGGTGCATGTAGCCGATCGAATAGATGTGGACCAGCGCCGACACCGTGTTGACCACCACCAGCATCACCACCGTCAGCGTGTCGATGCGCAGCGCCCAGGACGCTTCCAGCCCACCCGACTGGATCCAGCGCAGCACCGGCACGGTGAACACCTCGCCATGGCCGAAACCGACGGTGAAGAAGGCGACCCACGACAGCACGGCCGCGATCACCAGGAAGCCGGAGGTGATGTATTCGGACGCCTTGGCGCCGAGCGACGTGCCGAACAGGCCGACGATCAGGAAGCCGAGCAGGGGAAGGAAGACGATGGCCTGATACATGGTGGTTCCGTCAACCCTTCATCATGTTCACGTCTTCGACCGCGATCGAGCCGCGGTTGCGGAAGAAGACGACGAGAATGGCAAGTCCGATGGCGGCCTCGGCCGCCGCGACTGTCAGCACGAACAGTGCAAACACCTGGCCGACCAGATCACCAAGTGCTGCCGAAAAGGCGACGAAATTGATGTTGACCGCAAGCAGGATCAGCTCGACCGACATCAGGATGACGATGACGTTCTTGCGGTTCAGGAAGATGCCGAACACGCCGAGCGTGAACAGGATCGCCGATACGGTCAGGTAATGTGCGATGCCGACAACCATCTCAGAGCCCCTCGCCTGTCTTGACCTTGCGGATTTCCATGCCCGTCGCCGGCGTACGGCCGACCTGGGCCGCGATCGACTGCCGCTTGATGCCTGGTTTATGGCGCAGCGTCAGCACGATGGCGCCGATCATGGCGACGAGCAGGATGAGGCCCGAAATCTGGAAGTAGTAGAGGTAGTCGGTATAGAGGATGTCGCCGAGTGCGGCCGTATTTGTCCGCGCGGCGAGATCCGGGATGGGTTTCGAGACCGTCGAGGCGAGCTGCGGCGCGAATGTATAGCCGCCGAGCACGACGATCAGCTCCGCCGCCAGGATCAGCCCGACCATCGCGCCGATCGGCGCATACTGAAGAGCGCCTTCCTTCATCTCGGCGAAATCGACGTCGAGCATCATGACGACGAACAGGAACAGCACCATGACCGCGCCGACATAGACGACGAGCAGGATCATCGCCAGGAACTCGGCCCCGGTCAGCATGAACAGGCCGGCGGCGTTGAAGAAGGTCAGGATCAGGAACAGCACCGAATGCACGGGGTTGCGCGACGAAATGACCATGAACGCCGACGCCACCGCGACAAAGGCGAAGAGGTAGAAAAAGGCCGCCTCTAGTCCACTCAGCATTGGGGTTCCCCAAGGTTCCTGTCAAAACAGGACGCTCGTCCTGTTTCGATTTTTTGCCACCGCCTCCGGTCGGCAAGTTGCGTGTTCCTAGCCCATGTTCCGATCGGGTTGAAAGACCCGATCGAAAGAAACATGGGCCACTCTGGATTCCGGAGGACGATCTGGTCCGAAAAAGTCTGCAACTTTTCGGGATCATCCTCTGGACGAGGCCCCTCGCCCCGTCCATGCGTCAAATATCAGCGGTAAGGCGAGTCCAGCGAGATGTTGCGCGCCAGTTCGCGCTCCCACCGGTCGCCATTCGCCAGCAGCTTGTCCTTGTCGTAGTAGAGTTCTTCGCGCGTCTCCGTCGCAAATTCGAAATTCGGCCCCTCGACGATGGCGTCGACCGGGCAGGCTTCCTGGCAGAAGCCGCAATAGATGCACTTCACCATGTCGATGTCGTAACGCACGGTGCGGCGTGTGCCGTCATTGCGGCGCGGACCGGCCTCGATGGTAATGGCCTGCGCCGGGCAGATCGCCTCGCACAGCTTGCAGGCGATGCAGCGTTCCTCGCCATTGGGATAGCGGCGCAACGCATGCTCGCCACGAAAGCGCGGGCTGGTCGGCCCCTTCTCGTGCGGATAGTTGATCGTCTCCTTCGGCGCGAAGAACTGGCGCATCGACAGGAAGAAGGCGCTGACGAAATCCTGCAGCAGCAGCGATTTTGCGGCTTGGGAAAGAGCGGACATCACGCAAACCCCGTGATCTTGAGGAAGGCGGCTGTGGCGACCACCATGAACAGCGAGATCGGCAGGAACACCTTCCAGCCGAGCCGCATCAGCTGGTCGTAGCGATAGCGCGGCACGAAGGCCTTCACCATGGAGATGCCGAAGAACACGAAGCAGACCTTCAGCACGAACCAGATGACACCCGGCACCCAGGTGAACGGCGCGAAGTCGAAGGGCGGCAGCCAGCCGCCGAGGAACAGGATGGTGGCCAGCGCGCACATCAGCACGATGGCGACATACTCGCCGAGGAAGAACAGCAGGAACGGCGTCGACGAGTACTCGACCATATGACCGGCGACCAGCTCCGATTCGGCTTCCACCAGGTCGAAAGGCGGACGGTTCGTCTCGGCCAGTGCCGAGATGAAGAAGATGATGAACATCGGGAACAGTGCCAGCCAGTTCCAATCGAGGAAGGTGTTGGGCAGGCCAAGCCGCGTACCAAGCCCGTCATGCTGCGACAGCACGATTTCGGACAGGTTGAGCGAGCCGGCGGTGAGCAGCACGGTGACGATGACGAAGCCGATCGAGACTTCGTAGGACACCATCTGCGCAGCCGAGCGCAACGCGCCGAGGAACGGATATTTCGAGTTCGACGCCCAGCCGCCCATGATCACGCCATAGACCTCGAGCGAGGAAATGGCGAAGACATAGAGGATGCCGACATTGACGTTGGCGATCGCCCAGCCCTGGCTGACCGGAATGACCGCCCAGGCCGAGATCGCCAGCACGGCCGAGACCAGCGGCGCCAGCAGGAAGACGCCCTTGTTGGCGCCTGACGGGATCACCGGTTCCTTGAAGACGAATTTCAGCAGATCGGCGAAAGCCTGCAGCGTGCCCCAGGGACCGACGACATTCGGGCCGCGGCGCAGTTGCACCGCCGCCCAGATCTTGCGGTCGGCGTAGAGGATGTAGGCGACGAAGATCAACAGCACGACGATCAGCACGACCGACTTCAAGAGGATCAGCAGCGCCGGCAGCACGTAGAAGGAGAAAAAAGTGTCCATGCTTATTCCGCCGCCTGCTTGAAGCCGCTCTTGGCCAGCGCCGAGCATTCCGCCATCACGGCCGATGCCCGCGCGATCGGGTTGGTCAGGTAGAAATCCTTGACCGGCGAGGTGAAGGTGCCCTTGTTCAGGCGCCCGCCGAGCTTCGCCACTTTGCCGATGTCCTCGGCATTGCCGGCCGCGACCTGATCGATGCGGGCCAGATGCGGGTATTCGCCATAGAGCTTGGCACGCAGCTGCGGCAGCGAATCGAACGGCAGTTTCTTGCCCAGCACATCCGATAGTGCCCGCAGGATAGCCCAGTCCTCGCGGGCATCGCCCGGCGCGAAGCCGGCGCGGTTGGTCTGCTGCACGCGGCCTTCGGTGTTGACATAGGTGGCCGACTTTTCCGTGTAGGCCGCCGCCGGAAGGATGACATTGGCGCGGTGCGCGCCCTGGTCGCCATGCGTGCCGATATAGACGACGAAGGCGCCGCCGGTCTTGGCCATGTCGATCTCGTCGGCGCCGAGCAGGAACAGCAGCTCCATGTCGCCCAGCATGCCGGCGACATTCTTGCCGCCCTCGCCCGGCACGAATCCGAGATCGAGACCGCCGACGCGTCCGGCCGCATTGTGCAGTACGGCAAAGCCGTTCCAGTCCGCGCGAGCAGCGTTCACGGCGGTGGCCAGTTTTGCCGCCTGGCCGAGCACGGCCGCGCCGTCGGATCGCGCCAGCGCGCCCTGGCCGACGATAACAAGCGGATGTGTAGCCTTCTTCAGCACCTGGAAGAACTTGCCGTTGCCGTCCGCCAAATCCTTCAGCGAATCCGGTCCGGCGCCCAGCTGTTCGTAGTCGTAGCGCGTGTCGCCGACATCGCCGATGACACCGACCGGCAGATTGCCGATCCGCCAGCGCTTGCGGATGCGGGTGTTGAGCACCGAGGCTTCATAGCGCGGGTTGGCGCCGATGATCAGCACCGCATCCGCCTGCTCGATGCCTTCAATGGTCGGGTTGAAGATATAGCTCGCACGGCCAAGCGCCGGATCGAGTGCGGCACCATCCTGGCGGCAATCGACATTTTTTGAGCCGAGCGAGGCCATCAGCAGCTTCAGTGCATAGATTTCCTCGACCGCGGCGAGATCGCCTGAAATGGCGCCGATCTTCTCGGGAGCGGTCTTCGACACCTCGTCCTTGATCGCGGCGAACGCCTCGGCCCAGCTTGCCGGAACCAGCTTGCCGTCCTTGCGCACATAGGGGCGGTCGAGGCGCTGCGTGCGCAGGCCGTCCCAGATGAAGCGGGTCTTGTCGGAAATCCACTCCTCGTTCACCGCTTCGTTGACGCGCGGCAGGATGCGCATCACTTCGCGGCCCCGGCTGTCGACGCGGATCGCCGAGCCGACCGCGTCCATCACGTCGATGGATTCGGTCTTGGTCAGTTCCCACGGCCGCGCCTGGAAGGCGAAGGGTTTTGAGGTCAGCGCGCCAACCGGGCAAAGATCGATGACATTGCCCTGCAGCTCGGAAGTCATCGCGCTTTCGAGATAGGTGGTGATCTCGGCATCCTCGCCACGGCCGATCAGGCCGAGTTCGGAAATGCCGGCGACTTCCGTGGTGAAGCGGACGCAGCGCGTGCAGTGGATGCAGCGGTTCATCACCGTCTTGACCAGCGGTCCGATATACTTGTCTTCGACCGCACGCTTGTTCTCGTGATAGCGCGAGGAATCGACGCCGAAGGCCATCGCCTGGTCCTGCAGGTCGCATTCGCCTCCCTGGTCGCAGATTGGGCAATCCAGCGGATGGTTGATCAGCAGGAACTCCATGACGCCTTCCCTGGCCTTCTTGACCATCGGCGTGTTGGTGAAGATTTCCGGCGGCTCGCCATTCGGGCCGGGGCGCAGGTCGCGCACGCCCATGGCACAGGAAGCCTGAGGCTTGGGCGGTCCGCCCTTCACCTCGATCAGGCACATCCGGCAATTGCCGGCGATCGACAGCCGCTCATGGAAGCAGAAGCGCGGCACTTCCGCGCCAGCGTCTTCCGCCGCCTGCAGCAGCGTGTAGTGGTCGGGTACAGTGATCTCTTTCCCGTCGACCTTGAGCTTTGCCATTCGCCTCAAACCTCTGCGGAGTGCCCGCAATCTCTTTTTCCGGACATGGTCGAGACCACACCGGGCATTTCATTCAATTCTTGACGGCGAGCGCCGCCGCTTGGGCCGTCCAGTCGTCGCGGCCGATACGGCCGCCGAGCGACAGATAGTCCTCGACCCAGGCAACCTCTTGCGGCGTCCATGCCGCGATCTGGTCATACGTCCAGATGCCCAGGCCGTTGAGAACCTTTTCCAGCTTGGGACCGATACCCGATATGGCCTTGAGATCCGCCGGTTTCGCCGGCTTTTCCATCGCCCTGGGCTGCCTGAAATCCTCTGGCATCAGCACATCGGCGGCGTCGCCGGCCGCCGGGACGGCATTCGCCGCCGGCACTGCAGATACGGCTTCCTTCGCGGCAATATCGGTGACTTCCTGGGCAAAGGACTGCGCCTCGGCGATCATGGTTTTCGCCGTCGCGCGCGCCTTGGTGGAGGACGGGCTCGGATCGTCGAACCGCGCGACGCGCGCCTCGAAATCATCGACGATCGGCTGCAGCAACCGTTGCGAGGCTTCGGCCGCTCCCGAAAGCGCGCCCAGCCAGACGCCGAACGCGTGATTGGCGAACCCGAGGCCAAGCGCCGACATCGCCGCCGCACCCGCCACGGGATGCACGAAAAGGTTGACGGCGCTGGCCATCTCTTTCGGCATCATCCTGGTCAGATCCTGGTTCATTTTCTCGAACTGGTCCAAATTGGGCATTGGATTGGGTGTCGAATACGGCGCCATAGAGTTCTCCTGGTCGTTTTTCGTTCGCCCGCCCCGGTTGTCTCAAATCGGGCACTCGCCCGTATTTCAAATCGGGCCTTCGCCCGTATCTCGCTTCGGGCTTTCGCCCGCATTCAAAATCTTCTATTCGGCCGCTACCATCACCGGTTCTGCCCGGTGCGCGTTGCGGGAAAACTCGTCGATGCGCCGCTCCACCTCGCCGCGGAAATGCCGCATCAGGCCCTGGATCGGCCATGCCGCCGCGTCGCCCAGCGCGCAGATCGTGTGGCCCTCCACCTGCTTGGTCACGTCGAGCAGCATGTCGATCTCGCGCTTCTGCGCCTCGCCGCGCACCAGTCGCTCCATCACCCGCCACATCCAGCCGGTGCCTTCGCGGCACGGCGTGCACTGGCCGCAGCTCTCATGCTTGTAGAAATAGGAAAGCCGCGCGATCGCCTTCACGATATCGGTCGACTTGTCCATGACGATGACAGCCGCCGTGCCGAGGCCGGATTTAAGGTCGCGCAATGCGTCGAAGTCCATCGATGTGTCGATGATCTGCGCTGCCGGCACCAGCGGCACCGAAGCACCGCCCGGGATGACCGCCAAAAGATTGTCCCAGCCGCCGCGAATACCGCCGCAATGCGTCTCGATCAGTTCGCGGAACGGGATCGACATCGCCTCTTCGACCGTGCACGGATTGTTGACGTGGCCGGAGATGCAAAACAGCTTGGTGCCGACATTGTTGGGCCGCCCGAAGGACGAGAACCAGGCTGCACCGCGGCGCAGGATGGTCGGCGCAACGGCGATCGATTCGACATTGTTGACAGTGGTCGGGCAGCCATAGAGGCCGACATTGGCGGGGAATGGCGGCTTCAGCCTGGGCTGGCCCTTCTTGCCCTCGAGGCTTTCGAGGAGTGCTGTCTCCTCGCCGCAGATATAGGCGCCGGCGCCATGGTGCATGTAGATTTCGAAATCATAGCCGGAGGTGTTGTTCTTGCCGATCAGCTTGGCCTCATAGGCCTCGTCGATCGCCCGCTGCAGCGCCTCGCGCTCACGGACGAACTCGCCGCGTACATAGATGTAGGCGGCGATCGCGCCCATGGCGAAGCCGGCGAGGAATGCGCCCTCGACCAGCGTGTGCGGGTCATTGCGCAGGATGTCGCGGTCCTTGCAGGTGCCGGGCTCGGATTCATCGGCGTTGATGACCAGATAGCTCGGCCGGCCGTCGCTCTGCTTGGGCATGAACGACCATTTGAGGCCCGTCGGGAAACCGGCGCCGCCGCGGCCGCGCAGGCCCGACGCCTTCATCTCGTTGACGATCCAGTCGCGTCCCTTGGCGACGATGCCGGGCGTGTTGTCCCAAGCGCCGCGCGCCATCGCGCCGGCCAGCGACTTGTCGAACAGGCCGTAGATGTTGGTGAAGATGCGGTCTTTGTCCTGAAGCATTTTTCGTCCCTCAGACCGGCTTCTTGCCGAAGACGCGGATGTATTCGGCGACGCCGCCCTTGGCGAGCGCCTTGGCCTGCTTGACCCAGTCGTCGCGGTCGATGCGGCCCTGGAAGGAGAGATAGCCGTCCACCCACTCGCGCTCCGCTTTCTTCAACGAAGCGACCTGGGCGAAGGTGAAGATGCCCAGCGAATGCAGGATGCCTTCGATCTTCGGCCCGACGCCGGAAATCAGCTTGAGGTCATCGACCAGCGCCGGCCTGTCGATACCGGCCGGACGGTTCTTGTCCTCGAGCGACGGTTTGGCCGGCTTGGCCGCCTTCGCGGCTGGCACCTTGACTTCCGGCGATTTGAAGGCAGAAGCCGGCTCGGCCTTGTTCTTGGGGCCACTGCGCTGCTTGGAAACCTGCTCGACCTCGGGGTCCGCCTTGTTGGCATTGGCGGCCGAATGCAACGGTGCCGAAACGCTCGCCGCCTTTTCAACGGCCGGCGCCACCTTGACCGGCGAAGGCGATTTCAGCGCAGGGCTGGTCTCCGGCGCATCGGTTTTCGGCTTGCTGGCCTTCGAAGGCCCAACCGGAGCGGCAGCCGCTATTGGTGCGACCGTGGCGATGATCGCATCAGGCGCCGCCTGGGCGGCCTTGGTCGCGGCCTTGGCTTCCCTGTCGCGGGTCGACTTGAGGATCGCCTTTTCACTCTTCAAGGTTGTGAGGCCGGAGGCCGGCTCCGAGCCGGTGCGGCCGTTCTGCGGCCCCGTTGGCACCGAGGCGCCCTTGCCGGCGCCGTAGAGATCGATGATCTCGGCCAGCCGTTCCGGAGTGAGGTCTTCGAAAGTGTCCTTGAAGATCATCACCATCGGCGCGTTGACGCAGGCGCCGAGGCATTCGACCTCTTCCCACGACAAGGTGCCCTTGTCGTTGGTGTGGAACTGGTCGTGGTGGATCTTCGACCGGCAGACATCCATCAGCGCTTCCGAGCCGCGCAGCATGCAGGGCGTTGTGCCGCAGACCTGGATATGCGCGCGGGTACCGACCGGATTCAGCTGGTACTGCGTGTAGAAGGTCGCGACCTCGAGCCCGCGGATCCGGGGCATGCCGAGCATGTCGGAAATCGTCTCGATCGCCGCCTTGGTCACCCAGCCTTCCTGCTCCTGTGCTATCATCAGCAATGGAATGATGGCCGACTGTTCGCGGCCCTTCGGGTACTTCTTGATCCATTGCTTCGCCGCTGCCGCGTTCGCCCGGTTGAAGGCGAAGGAGACTGGCTGGACGCTGGCTTCTGCGAGACGGCGGACTGACATTAGCGATCGACCTCACCAAACACGATGTCGAGGGAGCCGAGAACGGCGGTGACGTCGGCCAGCATGTGGCCACGACAGAGGAAATCCATCGCTTGCAGATGCGCAAAACCAGGCGCGCGCAGCTTGCAGCGGTAGGGCTTGTTGGAGCCGTCGGAGACCAGATAGACGCCGAATTCGCCCTTCGGCGCCTCGACCGCCGCATAGACCTCGCCGGCCGGCACGCGATAACCCTCGGTGTAGAGCTTGAAGTGATGGATCAGCGCTTCCATCGAGCGCTTCATCGCCTGGCGCTTGGGCGGCACCACCTTGCCGTCGAGGTTCGACACCGGGCCGGCGCTTTCCTTGCCGAGCAGAAGATCGACGCACTGGCGCATGATCTTCGCCGACTGGCGCATCTCTTCCATGCGCACGAGGTAACGGTCGAAGCAGTCACCATTCTTGCCGATCGGGATGTCGAAATCCATTTCCGAATAGCACTCATAGGGTTGCGACTTGCGCAGGTCCCAGGGCGCGCCCGAGCCGCGCACCATGACGCCGGAAAAGCCCCAGGCCCAGGCGTCGGCCAATGTGACGATGCCGATATCGACATTGCGCTGCTTGAAGATGCGGTTGCCGGTCAGCAACTGATCGAGGTCGTCGATCGACTTGAGGAACGGGTCGATCCACTTGCCGATATCCTCGACCAGCTTTTGCGGCAGGTCCTGGTGGACACCGCCGGGACGGAAATAGGCGGCATGCATGCGCGAGCCGGAGGCGCGCTCATAGAACACCATCAGCTTTTCGCGCTCGACAAACCCCCACAGCGGCGGCGTCAGCGCACCGACATCCATCGCCTGCGTCGTCACATTGAGGATGTGCGACATGATGCGGCCGATTTCGCAATAGAGCACGCGGATCAGCTGCCCGCGCTTTGGCACGTCGATGCCGAGCAGGCGCTCAGCGGCCAGCGCGAAGGCGTGCTCCTGGTTCATCGGCGCGCAATAGTCGAGCCGGTCCAGATAGGGGATCGCCTGCAGATAGGTCTTGGCCTCGATCAGCTTTTCCGTGCCGCGATGCAAGAGCCCGATATGCGGATCGACGCGGTCGACGACTTCGCCGTCAAGTTCGAGAACCAACCTCAAAACACCATGCGCTGCAGGGTGTTGAGGTCCAAAGTTGATGTTAAAATTGCGGACGGAGGTCTCAGCCATGGATCGCCCTTGGCGATGAGTGAATGGTGAATGGTGAATGGTGAATGGTCATGCGCGTGCCCCATCCTGGTCCAGCGACCGAACGAACGAAACCAGCCTCTTGCCGAGCTTTGTGTAGCTCGGTTCCAGCTTCGCTGCCTGCTCCTGGGACAACAACCCGATCCGTATGCAAAGCATGGTATGTGTTTCCAGTTCCTTCAAGGAACCTTGTGCGATGCGAAGAAACTGAATGAACGTTCGTCGCTGTGCGCGACCAAACCCTTCCGCTATATTCGCCGGGATTGAGACTGCGCAGCGTCGCATCTGGGATGTGATTCCATACAATTCCTCGCGCGGAAACCCGCGCGTCAAAACATAGATTTCCTCGGCGATATCCATCGCCTCTTTCCAGACGATGAGATCGCGATAATCGCGTATAGCTTCCGGCGTCTTGTCCATTCACCATTGACTATTCACCATTCACCATTCACTGCTTCGCTTTTTCGTCCCCGGGAAGAACGTAATCAGTTCCCTCCCATGGGCTCAAAAAGTCAAAGTTCCTGAATTCCTGCTTCAATTCCACAGGCTCGTAGATGACGCGCTTGGCTTCGTCGTCATAGCGCACTTCGACAAAGCCGGTCAGCGGGAAATCCTTGCGCAGCGGATGGCCTTCGAAACCGTAATCGGTCAACAGGCGGCGCAGATCGGGATGGCCGGAGAATAGCACGCCGTAGAGATCGTAGGCCTCGCGCTCGAACCAGTCGGCGCCGGGGAACACGCCGGTGATCGACGGCACCATGGTTTCCTCGTCGGCCTGCACCTTGACGCGGATGCGTACGTTCTGCTTCGGCGACAAGAGATGGTAGACGACGTCGAAGCGCTTGGCCCGCGACGGATAGTCGGCGCCGCAGACGTCGATGATCGAGATGAACTGGCAGCGCGCATCGTCGCGCAGGAAGGTCATCACCTCGACCAGATCGCGCGGCTCGACGTGAATGGTAAGCTCGCCATAGGCGATATCAGCGTCATTCACGCGGTCGATCAGCTTCTCGCCGAGATAGGTCGACAGTTCACTCAGGGATGCGGTCATGGATTTACCGTTCGATCGTGCCGGTGCGGCGGATCTTCTTCTGCAAGAGAAGAATGCCGTAAAGCAGCGCTTCGGCGCTCGGCGGGCAGCCGGGCACATAAATGTCGACCGGCACGATGCGGTCGCAGCCGCGCACCACCGAATAGGAATAGTGGTAGTAGCCGCCGCCATTGGCGCAGGAGCCCATCGAGATGACGTAGCGCGGCTCGGGCATCTGGTCGTAGACCTTGCGCAGCGCCGGCGCCATCTTGTTGGTCAGTGTGCCGGCAACGATCATGATGTCGGACTGGCGCGGAGACGCGCGCGGCGCGACACCGAAGCGCTCGCTGTCATAGCGCGGCATCGAAGTGTGGATCATCTCGACCGCGCAGCAGGCAAGACCGAAGGTCATGAACATCAGCGAACCGCTGCGCGCCCACGTGATCAGTGCCTCGGTCGAGGTGACGAGAAAGCCCTTGTCGGCCAGCTCATTGTTGATCTCGAGGAAGAAGGGATCGTCCGCCCCTACCGGCTGGCCGGTATTAGGATCGATGATACCTTTGGGCTTCGGCGCGACGAGGGTGCCTGAACTATCGTTCAATCCCATTCCAGCGCTCCTTTTTTCCATTCATAGGCAAAGCCGATGGTCAGCACCGCCAAAAACACCATCATCGACCAGAAGCCGAGCATGCCGATCTTCGAGAACGACACAGCCCACGGAAACAGGAAGGCCACTTCCAGGTCGAAGATGATGAACAGGATCGACACCAGGTAGAAGCGGATGTCGAATTTCATGCGGGCGTCATCGAACGAGTTGAAACCGCACTCGTAGGCGGAGAGCTTTTCGGGATCGGGATTGCGGTAGGCCACCAGGAAGGGCGCGGCCAGCAGCGCCAGGCCGACAACCAGCGCCACGCCGATGAACAGGACGATGGGCAGGTATGAGCTCAAGAGTGCGTTCATGCTCGGCTTTCCGTTGGCGCCAATCCACGTTGATTACAGCACCGGACCCTAATGCGGAAGCGTGACAGTTTAACCGCTGAACCGTTTTAAGGGCCTATGCTGCAACGCGGCGAGGGTTAGCGCAGCACTTCCAGCGAAGCAAGTCAAACCTTGTTCAAAACACCGACCTGGACGGCATATCGCGGCAAACTGGTCCGATCCCCTCTTGTTTGATTTCCTTCGCTTTTTACTCCACTTTTCTCTCCTGACATGGTTGCCGCCAAAACCCTGCTAGCATCGGCCGGAATCACCCCTCAATCGCCCTCAGAGTGACGCCTGCATGAAGGAAAAGATTTCGCTCCCCATGGCCCGGCGCATCGCGCTTGCCGCCCAAGGGTTTCTCGATCCCCGCCCAATCGGCACCCCGAACCGCCGGCACTTCGCCCGGGTACTGGCCCGCACCGGCCTGCTGCAGATCGATTCCGTCAGCGCGGTGGTGCGCGCCCATTATATGCCACTCTATTCGCGCCTTGGCCCCTACCCGCTCGCTCTGCTCGACAACGCGGCTGTGACGCGCAAGCGCACGGTGTTCGAATACTGGGCGCACGAGGCTTCCTTCCTGCCGGTCGAGACATACCCGCTGATGCGCTGGCGCATGGAACGGGCCGAGCGCGGCGATGAGATGTATCTGGGCCTCGCCAAATGGGGCCGCGAACATGCCGCCTATATCGAAGAGATCTACCGCCAGGTCGCCGATCGCGGCCCGATCGCCGCTTCCGCGCTCGAAGGCCAGAAGGGCTCGGGCGGCTGGTGGGGCTGGAGCCACTCCAAGCATGCCTTCGAATGGCTGTTCTGGGCCGGGCGCATCACCACTGCGCACCGTCGCGGTTTCGAACGCTTCTATGATCTGCCCGAGCGTGTGCTGCCGCAGGCGATCCTCGATCTGCCGGTGCCGGCCGCCGAGGACGCGCACCGCGAATTGCTGCGCATTTCGGCCCGCGCCCACGGCATCGCGACATCAGGCGATTTGCGCGACTACTTTCGGCTGTCGCCGGCGGACATGAAGGGCCGGCTGGAGGAACTGGTCGAAACAGGCGAGCTTTTGCCGGTGCGTGTCGAAGGCTGGGACAAGCCGGCTTATCTTCACCGGGACGCTCGCCTGCCGCGCAAGGTCGAGGCCCGAGCCTTGCTGGCGCCGTTCGATCCGGTCGTCTTCGAGCGGTCGCGCACCGAGCGTCTCTTCGACTTCCACTACCGCATCGAGATCTACACGCCGGCCGACAAGCGACAATACGGCTATTACGTCCTGCCGTTCCTGCTCGGCGACAGGATCGTGGCGCGCGTCGATCTCAAGGCCGACCGGCCGGCCGGCGTGCTGCGCGTCCACGCCGCCTACGCCGAGCCCAACGCGCCGCCGCGGACCGCCGTCGAACTGTTCGAGGAATTGAAGCAGATGCAGGGCTGGCTCGGCCTCGAACACATCGAAGTGACGTCCGCCGGTGACTTGGGTCCGGCGTTGGCCGACCTAACCGTGTCGTAAGCTCGCGTTGACACCGCTACCCGCAAAAGCCTAAATCCCGGTCGAGACGGTCTCTTCTCTTCAACGAGAGGAGCCAAGAGGGAATGCGGTGAGGGATATCTGTCCCAAATCCGCGGCTGTCCCCGCAACTGTAAGCGAAGAGCCAAGGCCGAAAGCCACTGGGATGGTCCCGGGAAGGCGGCTACCAAGGCGATGACCCGCGAGCCAGGAGACCTGCCGTCCGCGACTTTAGAATCCGATCGCCCGGCGGGTTTCCGGGCAAGGAGCCGATCTTTGGACCACGACAGCAGTTTTTCGGCTGGCACAGCGGATGTTTCGTCCGGGCACGATGATGCGTTGGCCGGCGTCACCGTGATCGTCTGCGCCTCCTGTCGCGACGAGACCGGCTCCGACGCCCATCCTCGCGCTGGCGAACTGCTGGCGGACGACACGCGCCGCGCCGCATCTGGCGACAACATTCGTGTCCGCGGCGTTGAATGCCTCGGCAATTGCAAGCGACGTCTCAGCGCCGCCATCCTGCGCGACGGCTGCTGGAGCTATGTCTTCGGTGACCTGACCGCGACCAGCGGCGCCGACCTCGTTACCGGCGCCAAGCTCTTCGCCACCTCGACCGACGGCCTGATCCCGTGGCGCGGCCGTCCCGACAGCCTGAAGCGCGGCCTCGTTGCCCGCATCCCTCCCCTCGACATGCTGAAGGACTTGAAATGACCGTTTCCGTCTCCCGTGTTCCCTGCACCGTCGTCACCGGCTTTCTCGGCGCCGGCAAGACGACGCTGGTCCGCCATCTCCTGGAAAACGCCGGCGGCAAGCGTATTGCCATCATCGTCAACGAATTCGGCGACATCGGCATCGATGGCGAGATCCTTAAGGGCTGTGGCATCGATACCTGCCCGGAGGAAAACATCGTCGAACTGGCCAATGGCTGCATCTGCTGCACCGTCGCCGACGACTTCGTCCCGGCGCTCGACCAGATCCTGGCGCTGACGCCGAGGATCGACCACATCCTGATCGAGACCTCGGGCCTGGCGCTGCCCAAGCCGCTGGTCCAGGCTTTCCAGTGGCCAAGCGTGAAGAGCCGCGTCACCGTCGATGGTGTGATCGCCGTGGTCGACGGCCCGGCGCTGGCCGACGGCCGCGTCGCCAACGACATGGATGCCTTGCAGGCGCAGCGCACCCAGGATGAGACGCTCGATCACGACGATCCGGTCGAGGAGGTGTTCGAGCACCAGATCGCCTGCGCCGACCTGATCATCCTGTCGAAGAGCGACCTGATGGACGCAGCCGGCACCGCCCGCGCCAATGCCATCATCAACGAACACTCCGCTCGCGCGGTGAAGATCGTGCCGACGTCGCACGGCAAGGTCGATCCCTCGGTGCTGCTCGGCCTCGGTCTGGCCGTCGAGGATGACATCGAAAACCGCAAGTCCCATCACGACGGCGCATTCGACCATGAGCATGACGACTTCGACACGTTCATCGTCGACATTGCCTCGATCGCCAATCCCGATGAACTGGCAAAGCGCGTCGCCACCGCCGCCGAGGAAGAGAACGTGCTGCGCATAAAGGGCTTCGTCGAGGTCGGCGGCAAGCCGATGCGGCTGCTGCTGCAGGCCGTCGGGCCGCGCGTCAACCACTATTATGACCGCGCCTGGACCGCCACGGACGACCGCCGCTCGCGCCTCGTCGTCATTGGCCTCAAGGGGCTGAACCGCCCGGCTATCGAGCGTATACTCGCCGGCTGATTTCGGACACGGGTCGCGATGCACATCCTAACCACGACATCCGCCTCGCTCGACGACCTCGCCGAGCCGGTCGATCTGCGGCAGATGCCGGCGGATATCGTGGCCCTGTCCTTCACCGACAGCGATCTTGCAGGCCTTGCGGCCGCGTGGAAGGCCGATGCCGGCCGCCTGCCCTCGATGCGGCTGGCCGCCCTGCGTGATCTGCGCCATCCCATGTCCGTTGACCTCTGGGTCGATAGCGTCGCCCGCCACGCCAAAATCATCCTCGTCCGCATCCTCGGCGGCTACGACTGGTGGCGCTATGGCTGCGACCAGCTTGCCTCGACCGCCCGCGAGCGCGGCATAAAACTGGCGCTGCTGCCCGGCGAATGCCGCGACGAGGATCTGCGCCTGATCGAAGCCTCGACGCTGCCGCGCGAAGAACTCGACGGCCTGCTCGACTATTTCCGCGAGGGCGGCCCGGCGAATATGAGCGCGCTGATGCGGAGGCTGGCAAGGTTGGCGGGGTCTGATGCGGACGTAGCAGAGCCGGTCGCAGTGCCGAAAGCCGGTTACTACGACCCCGAACGCGGCGTCGTCCCCCTCCCCCTCGAGGGGAGGGTCCGGCCGCAGGCCGGGGGTGGGGTCCTCTCCGAGACGCGCCAACTTAAAGAGACGTCGAGTCCGGTCGTACCGACTCCACCCGGCCCTTTGGGCCACCCTCCCCTCGAGGGGGAGGGAAAGGTCGTGCCGATCCTGTTCTACCGCTCGATGCTGCTCGCCGCCGATGTCGCGCCGATCGACTCCCTTTTTGATGCGCTGCGGCAGCGCGGCATTAACCCGGTCCCCATCTTCGTCTCCAGCCTCAAGGACCCGGCGTCCCTCGCCTTTGTCGAGACCGCGCTCGCCGCATTGAAGCCCGCGGCAATCATCACCGCGACCGCTTTCGCCTCCGGTGCCGAACCTGGCGTCGAAACCCTTTTCGACAGAGCAGGCGTGCCTGTCTTCCAGGTTATCGTCGCCACCACCCGCCGCGACATCTGGCAGAACAACCAGCGCGGCCTGGCGCCCGCCGACCTTGCCATGCATGTCGTGCTGCCCGAACTCGACGGCCGCATCCTCGCCGGCGCCATTTCCTTCAAGGGCGAGAGCGAGGTCGACCCGGCACTCGGCCACCGCGCCTTCGCCAACCGGCCGGAAGCGGATCGCGTGGCGCAGGTGGCTGATCGTGTAGCGGCCTTTATCCGCCTACGGGAGACGCCCCGCGCGACGCGCAAGCTGGCCATTCTGATTCCGGACTATCCCAGTGCCCCGGGCCGCACCGGCTATGCCGTTGGCCTCGACGTGCCATCCAGCGTGCTGGCCATGCTGCATGATCTGAGGGAGCAGGGTTATGGTGTTGAGGGGATTCCGGAGACGCCGCGTGGGTTGCTGGGGCTGCTGGCGCGGAGCGGCGAAGGGCTGGGGCTGGAAGACTATGTTGGGTTCTCAAAAGAGTTGCCCGCCGAGGCAATCACAGCCGTAGAAGCCGCTTGGGGCAAGGCTGAAGGCGAGACAGGTTTGCGCGAGGCACCCCCCTCTGTCCTGCCGGACATCTCCCCCGCAAGGGGGGAGATTGGCAGTTCCGCCGCCGTCGCTCATTCTGCGACGTTCGTAGTTGGCGAAAGCAGCAGTGACAGCTCAATCTCCCCCCTTGCGGGGGAGATGTCCGGCAGGACAGAGGGGGGTGTTCAAGCGCACACCTCTGCCAAATTCTCCTTCCGCGCCGCAACCTTCGGCAACGTCACCGTTGCACTTGCCCCAGACCGCGGCCGTTCAGCCGACCGTCGCGCCGATTACCACGACCCGACACTACCGCCGCGCCATGCACTGATCGCCTTCGGTCTGTGGCTGCGCAAATCGCTCGGCGTTCATGCGCTGGTCCATGTCGGCGCCCATGGCACGCTGGAATGGCTGCCTGGCAAGACAGTTGCGCTCTCGGAAAACTGCTTTCCCGAGATCGTCACCGGTCCCCTGCCCGTGATCTATCCGTTCATCGTCTCCAACCCCGGCGAAGCGGCACAGGCCAAGCGGCGCATCGCCGCCGTCACGCTTGGCCATCTGCCGCCGCCGCTGACCGGTGCCGGCTTGGATGAAGACCAGCACAAGCTGGAAAGGCTGGTCGACGAATACGCCCAGGCCGACGGGCTCGACCGCCGCCGCCGCGACCGTCTGGCCAAGCTTATCGTCGACACCGCGCAAAAGACCGGCCTCGCCTCCGAAGCCGGCGTCGCCAGGACCGACGCGCCGGACGAGGCGCTGCGCCGCATCGACGCCTGGCTCTGCGACCTCAAGGATTTCGCTATCAAGGATGGGCTGCATATCTATGGCCGCGCCCCCGAGGACGAGCCCGACGCCATGCGCCGCCAAAGCGCGCAAGCCGAGAAGATGGCGCTGCTAGCGGCGCTCGATGGCCGCCACGTCAAGGCCGGTCCGGCCGGAGCGCCCGCGCGGGGGCGCTCCGATGTGCTGCCCACCGGCCGTAATTTGTTCACGTCGGACCCACGCACCATGCCGACGCGGACCGCTTATGATCTGGGCAAGGCGGCGGCGGAGGAAGTCGTGCGCGGCTACATGCAGTCGCATGGCGACTGGCCGCGCTCGCTGGTCATCGACCTCTGGGGCTCGGCATCGCTGCGCACTGGCGGCGAGGAGATCGCGCAAGGCCTGGCACTGATGGGCTGCCGGCCACAGTGGGACTCGGCGACCGGCCGCATCACCGGCATCGAGGTGCTGCCGCCGGCTGCCCTCGGAAGGCCGCGCGTCGACGTCACCTGGCGTATCTCCGGCCTGTTCCGCGACATGTTCCCGACGCAGATCGCGCTGATCGATGCCGCCGCCAACGCGGTTGCCGCGCGCGACGAGGAGGATTCTGAAAACCCGCTCGCGGCCAAAACCCGTGCCGATGGCAGAATCAGCCCGCGCATCTTCGGCACCTCGCCCGGCACCTATGGCGCCGGCGTCGAGGATCTGCTGTCGAGCGGCGACTGGGCGGCACGCGAGGAGATCGGCCGCGCCTATCTCGACGCCACATCGCATGCCTATGGAGGCGCGGAGGGCGAAGGCATCTCGGCGCCCGGCGCCTTCGAGGGCCGCATCGCCGAGGCCGATCTTCTCGTCCACACCGGCGACGACCCCGGCCGCGACATTCTCGAAGGCTCCGCCGATGTCGCCTTCATCGGCGGGTTTTCGGCCGCCCTTGCGGCGCTCGGCAGGAATGCCGACGTCATCGTGCTCGACACCACGGACCCGCAAAAGCCGAAGCCCCGCTCGGTCAGCGAGGCCGTATCGCGGGTGGTTCGCGCCCGCGCCGTCAATCCGCGCTTCATATCAGGCCAGATGCGCCACGGCCCGCGCGGCGCCTCCGAATTCGCCGAAACGGTCGACCGGCTGGTCGGCTTTGCCGAAACCACGCATGCCATATCGGGAACGCTGATCGAAGCCGTGCATGACGCCTATCTGGGCGATCCGGCTGTTCGCGCCTTCATCCTGCGCGAGAACCCCGCCGCCGCAAAAGTCATCGCCGAGCGCTTCCTGTCGGCGCGCCGGCGGGGCCTCTGGCATCCCTTGCGCAATTCCATAGACGACGATCTCACGGCCCTGATTGCCGAGGCGGAAGCGCTTGGGGTGGCGGCATGAACGCCTTCTCGCGTCGCGGCGCCTGCCCGGCTCTGGCAGCGCCCATGCAGACCGGCGATGGCCTGCTGGTGCGGCTCAACTCGGTCGCTGGAGGCCCATCTTCCGGAGGATTGTCGCCGAAGCTTTTGATCGAACTTGCCCAATCCGCTTTGCGTCATGGCAACGGCATCATGGAAGTGACAGCGCGCGGCAGCCTGCAGATACGCGGGCTGACGGCGGAAAGCGCCGCGTTGCTGGCAACGGAGGTCGATGCGCTGGGCATTGCGGTGCGCACCGGTGTGCCGGTCGAGACCGGGCCGCTTGCCGGCATCGATCCTCAGGAGATCGCCGATCCGCGGCCTTTGGCGGAACGGATCAGGGCAGCGGTCGAAGAGGCCGGGCTGACGGAACGGCTCGGCCCGAAGGTTTCGGTTGTCGTGGATGGGGCTGGGCAGCTTGGGCTGGATTCGGTGACCGCCGATATCAGGCTGAAGGCGGTGCGCATCGATGCCGGAGTTCGGTGGCGGGTGTCTGTCGCGGGTGATGGGCAGAACGCGAAGCCGCTCGTCATCGTAGAAGACGATGCTGCGCGCGATATCGCTGTGGCTACGCTGAGGATGGTTGCCGAGAAAGGCCGCGAGGCTCATGGGAGGGATTTGTCGGAGAGGCAGTTGGCTTCTCTCGCAGGTTGGCATTCCTTCACACCCCCCTCTGTCCTGCCGGACATCTCCCCCGCAAGGGGGGAGATTGCGCTGTCGTCAATGATTTCGCCAATCACCAACGTTGTGCGAATCGCTGAGGCTGCAAAAGGAGTGCCGGCGCTGGAACTGCCGATCTCCCCCCTTGTGGGGGAGATGTCCGGCAGGACAGAGGGGGGTGTGAAGGATCTCCGACCCATCGGGCTTTTCCCTTTGAGCGGCCATGCCATCGCCCTCGGCATCGCTCTCCCCTACGGCAGCATGCCGGCGGACAAGATCATCGGCCTCGCCCAAAACGCCCTCACCCTCGGCACAACCGAAATCCGCCTCGCCCCCGGCCGCGCCTTGCTTCTCCTGGGCCAACCGGCGGCCGCCAGCCAATCTCTCCAGCACATGGCCGCCACCCTCGGCTTCGTCACCTCTCCCACCGACCCGCGCACGCGCATTGCCGCTTGTCCCGGCACGCCGGCCTGCGGTTCCGGCCGGATCGCCACGCGCGACATCGCCGAGACGATCGCCGCCGAAAACGCCGACATTCTCGACTTCACGCTGCACATTTCCGGCTGTGCCAAGGGCTGCGCCCACCCCGGCCCGACGGCACTGACGGTGGTCGGCGGCGAAAACGGAGCCGGACTTGTCGTGAACGCGACGGCGAAGGGTCTTCCTGCCGGCTACAGGCCGGGCTATGACGCCGCGCGTGGCATCGGCCGCGTCGCGGCAATGATCCGCAGCGAACGATATCAAGGCGAAACCGCCGCCGCTTGCCTGACAAGGCTCGGGCCAGACGGTATCGCCGAGGCTTACCGACAGGCCCGAACTTACCAACAGGAATGAGCATGGCCGCCTACGACTACATCCATGACGGCACGGCGATCTACGAGCGCTCGTTTGCCATCATCCGCGCCGAGGCAGATCTCTCGCGCTTCTCCGAAGCCGAGGCCGATGTCGCCATCCGCATGATCCATGCCTGCGGTCAGGTCGAAGCATCAAGTCATTTCGTGTTCTCCACCGATTTCGTCGCCGCCGCGCGCACCGCTCTGGCGGCTGGCGCACCGATCTTCTGCGACGCTGAGATGGTCTCGCATGGCGTCACCCGCGCCAGGCTGCCGGCCGGCAACGAGGTGATCTGTACCTTGCGCGACCCGCGCACGCACGACATCGCCAGGGAGATCGGCAACACCCGTTCGGCCGCAGCGATCGATTTGTGGGGCGAACGCATGGCCGGTTCGGTGGTCGCCATCGGCAATGCGCCGACCGCGCTGTTCTATCTGCTGGAGAAGTTGCGCGACGGCGCGCCGAAGCCGGCGGCCATCATCGGCATGCCGGTCGGCTTCGTTGGCGCGGCCGAATCCAAGGATGCATTGGCGGAGAATTCCTACGGCGTGCCCTATGCCATCGTGCGCGGCCGGCTTGGCGGCAGCGCCATGACCGCCGCCGCGCTCAATTCGTTGGCGAGGCCTGGCCTGTGAACGCACTTGTCAAAGGTCGTCTTGTTGGCGTCGGCACCGGTCCCGGTGACCCCGAGCTCCTGACGCTGAAGGCCGCGCGGGCTCTGGCCGAGGCCGATGTCGTGGCGTATTTCGCCAAGCGCGGCAACAACAGCAACGCGCGCGCCATCGTCGAGGCCCAGTTCCGGCCTGAAATGACGGAACTGCCGTTGCTCTACCCTGTCACCACCGAAATCGACAAGGATCACGACGACTACCGGTCGCAGATCACGGCCTTCTACGAGGAGTCCGCCGAGAGGGTCGCCGAACATCTCCACGCAGGCAGGATGGTTGCGGTACTGTCGGAAGGCGACCCGCTGTTCTATGGCTCCTACATGCATCTGCATGTGCGGCTCGCCCATCGATTCCCCACAGAAGTCATTCCCGGAATCACCGCGATGTCCGGCTGCTGGTCGCAGACTGGTGTTCCGATCGTCCAGGGCGATGACGTACTGACCGTGCTGCCGGGCACGATGAGCGAGTTCGAGCTGACGCGCCGGCTGGCCGACACCGATGCCGCCGTCATCATGAAGGTCGGCCGTAACCTGCCCAAGATCAGGCGGGCGCTGGAAGCCACCGGCAAGCTGGCGCGCGCCGTCTATATCGAGCGTGGCACCATGGCCGGCAGCGTCTCGATGAAGCTTGCCGACAAACAGGACGACAAGGCCCCCTATTTCGCCATCGTGCTGGTCGCCGGCTGGTCCGGCCGGCCCGGCGTCCTGGGAGCCCAGGCATGAGCGGCCGTCTCACCGTCATCGGCCTCGGGCCTGGCAATGCCGATCAGGTCACGCCGGAAGCCAGCCGTGCCGTCGCCGAGGCCAAATTCTTTTATGGCTACAAACCCTATCTCGATCGGCTGGAACTGCGCCAGGACCAGACCCGCGTCGCTTCCGACAATCGCGAGGAACTTGCCCGCTCCAAGGACGCGCTGATGAAAGCGGCCGAGGGCCATGATGTAGCCGTAGTTTCCGGCGGCGATCCCGGCGTGTTCGCCATGGCGGCGGCCGTCTGCGAGGCGATCGAGGCCGGCCCGGCCGAATGGCGCACGGTCGATGTCGCCGTCGTGCCCGGCATCACCGCCATGCTTGCCGTTGCCGCCCGCATCGGGGCGCCGCTCGGCCATGATTTCTGTGCCATCTCGCTGTCCGATAATCTGAAGCCGTGGGAACTGATCGAGCTGCGCCTGCTGGCGGCGGCCGGCGCCGGCTTCGTCATCGCGCTCTACAATCCGATCAGCAAGGCGCGCCCCTGGCAGCTCGGCCGCGCCTTTGAATGCCTGACCGCGATCCTGCCTGGCACCACGCCGGTGATTTTCGGCCGCGCCGCCGGCCGCCCGGACGAGCGCATCGAGGTCTATCTGCTGGCGGACGTCGACGCGCAAAAGGCCGACATGGCCACCTGCATCATCATCGGCTCGCCGGAAACCAGGATCATCAAGCGCGCGGAGAAACCGGCGCTGGTCTACACGCCCCGTTCGGCAGCGGGCTCGACAAAATGATCGACCCCAAATTGATCAACAATGGCGGCCAGCGCTTCGACGGTTTCAGCCGAAGGCACATCCGGCAGATCAGGTCGTCGGATCATGATCACCTCGATGCCAAGCGCCCGCGCCGCGGCGATCTTGCCATAGGTCGCCTCACCGCCGCTGTTCTTGGACACGATGACATCGATGCGATGCTCTTCGAGCAGAGCGCGTTCATCCATCTCCCGGAATGGCCCTCGGGCCAGAAGATAGTTCGCATCCGGTACCGCCAGCCTCGGCTCGACCGGGTCGACACTACGGATGAGATAGTGGTGCTGGGGTGCTGCTTCGAAGGCCGCGACCTCTTGCCGGCCCAGCGCCAGGAAAACGCGGCGCGGCGCCGGTCCAAGCGCCTGCGCGGCGTCGCCAGACGTATCTACCAGCGTCCAGCGGTCGCCCTCGACAATCTCCCAGCCCGGGCGCCGCAGGGCAAGGATCGGCACCCCAGCCACGTGCGCGGCTTGCGCGGCGTTGGCGGAGATTTGCGCCGCATAGGGATGCGTGGCGTCGATCATCAGGTCGACGCCCGTCTCCCGGAGATAGGCGGCCAGCCCATCGGCACCGCCAAAGCCTCCGCTTCGTACAGGCACGCCCTGCGCAACCGGGCTCTCGGTGCGCCCAGCCAGCGACAGCGTGACCGAGCAATCGGCGCGCGCGGCCAGTTTTCCGGCCAACTGCCGGGCTTCGGTGGTGCCGCCAAGGATCAGAACTTTCTTCATAGGCACCACATTGAATCGCGTCGGCGCTGCCTCTCACCCTTATCCTCTCCCCGTGAAGAACGGGGAGAGGGAGGCGTCAGCGTCGGAGCTTCCCCCTTCTCCCCGTCACTATACGGGGAGAAGGTGCCGGCAGGCGGATGAGGGGCGGCGCGGCATGTCAAAAAACGAGCAGCCAACACCCAAATGGCTCACCATCGTCGGTATCGGCGAGGACGGTTTAGCGGGTCTCGGCGACGAGGCCAAGCAGCGGATTGCCCAAGCGGAAGTCATCTTCGGCGGCAAGCGGCACCTGGCGCTTGTCGCTTCCTTCGCCAAGGGCGAGGCGCGCCCTTGGCCGGTTCCATTCGATGCCGAGATGGCCGACGTGCTGGCGCTTGCCGGCAAGAACGTCTGCGTGCTCGCCTCCGGCGACCCTTTTTTCCACGGCGTCGGCGCCACTCTCGCCCGCAAGGTCAAGCCCCGGGAGATGCATGTCATTCCCGCGCCATCGGCCGTTTCGCTGGCGGCCGCGCGGCTTGGCTGGGCGCTGCAGGATATCGATACCGTCTCGCTGCATGGCAGGCCGCTCGACCTGATCCGCCCGCTGTTGCAGCCGAACGCGCGCATCCTGGCGCTGACCTCGGATGCCGAAGCACCCGCGGCAATCGCTCGCCTGCTCACCGAACTCGACTTCGGCGCGTCGCGGCTGACTGTCCTGGAGGCGCTGGGCGGGCCAAACGAGAATCGGCGCACGGCCCGCGCCGACGCCTTCGACCTCGAAAATATCAATCCACTCAACGTGCTGGCCATCGAGATTGATTCTAGCCCGCAAGCGCGCGTGCTGCCGCTCACATCAGGCCTTGCCGATCATCTGTTCGACCATGACGGCCAGATCACCAAGCGCGAAATCCGTGCCGTCACCCTGTCGGCTCTGGCGCCGAGACGTGGCGAATTGCTGTGGGACATCGGCGCCGGGTCCGGTTCCATCGGCATCGAGTGGATGCTGGCCCACCCCTCGATGCGCGCCATCGCCATCGAGGCCGACCCGATCCGCGCCGCCCGCATTGGCCGCAACGCCACCGCCTGTGGCGTTCCCGGCCTTGTCGTGGTGCAAGGCAGCGCACCCAAGGCGCTTGCCAGGCTCGACATGCCTGACGCGATCTTCATCGGCGGCGGCGGCAGCGATGCCGGCGTGTTGAACGCCGCCATCAAGGCCCTGCGCGCCGGCGGTCGTCTTGTGGCCAATGCGGTGACGCTGGAGATGGAAACCCTGCTTCTCGCCCGCCATGTCTCGCTCGGCGGCGACCTTACCCGGATCGCCATATCCCGCGCTTCGCCCGTCGGCTCGATGCAGGCCTGGCGGCCGGCCATGCCGGTCACCCAATGGAGCTGGGTGAAGCCATGATGGTCGCGGGCATCGGCAGCCGAAAGGGCGTGAGTGTCGAGGACGTGCTTGCGGCGATAGAAACCGCTCTGGAAGCGCATGGGCTGGCGATGACAGCGCTTTCGGCGCTGGCGACCGCCGCGCTGAAGAAGGATGAAGAAGCCATCCCTTCCGCTGGCCGCGCGCTGCGTCTTCCGGTCATTGTCGTCGATGACTCAGCGCTCCAGGCCGCCTCGCGGGACACGCTCAGCCGTTCCGACCTCTCGCAGGATCTGGCCGGCACGCCATCGGTTTCCGAGGCATCAGCCCTTGCCGTCGCCGGCGCCGGTGCAAAACTGCTCGGCCCCCGCACGGTGCTCGGCCCGGTCACTTGCGCCATCGCCATCAGCGGAGACGCGCCATGACCGTCCATTTCATCGGCGCCGGTCCAGGCGCCGCCGACCTCATCACGCTGCGGGGCGCAAGGCTGCTGGCAAGCTGCCCGGTCTGCCTCCATGCCGGTTCGATCGTCGCGCCCGAGCTTTTGCAGCACTGCGCGCCTGGGACAAAACTGATCGACACCGCGCCGATGTCACTCGACGAGATCGAGGTCGCATTTCTGGACGCTCATAACGCCGGCCATGATGTCGCCCGGCTGCATTCCGGCGACCTGTCGGTATGGAGCGCCGTGGCCGAGCAGATCCGCCGGCTGGAAAAGCATGGCATCCCCTACACGCTGACGCCGGGCGTCCCGTCCTTCGCCGCCGCCGCCGCCGCACTTCGCCGCGAACTGACCATTCCCGAGGTCGCGCAAAGCCTGGTGCTGACCCGCATTTCCGGGCGCGCGTCGAAAATGCCGCCCGGCGAAACGCTGGCCGGCTTCGGCCGCACCGGCGCCACGCTCGCCATTCATCTTGCCATCCACGCCATCGATCGCGTCGTCGCCGAGCTGACCCCACATTATGGCGGCGATTGCCCGGTGGCGATCGTCTTCCGCGCCTCCTGGCCGGACGAACGCGTGCTGACCGGCACGCTGGCGACCATCGAGGCGCTGCTGGCCGTCGACCCGATGGAGCGCACGGCGATCATCTTCGTCGGACGCTCGCTGGCGGCGGAAGATTTTGGCGACAGTTCATTGTACGACGCCCATTACCAGCGGCGTTTTCGCGGGCGGGACGGATTGTGAGCGGCAGCACTAAAAATACCGGCGAGAATGCCACGCTCGAAAAAGCTTTGTCGCGGCTGAATTTCAAGCCGCGCCGGCTCGAGCCAGGCCAGGTCTGGCTGGCCGGCGCCGGCCCCGGCGACCCCGGCTGCCTGACGCTGGAAGTACTGGCGGCGTTGGCCGAGGCGGATGCGCTGGTCTACGACGCGCTGGTGTCATCGGATGTCGTCGCCGTTGCCGAAAATGCCGAGCTCTTCTTTGCTGGCAAGCGCGGCGGAAAACCGTCGATGAAACAGGACGACATCACCGCCCTTTTGGTGCGGCTGGCGCGCGACGGCCGCCGCGTCGTCAGGCTGAAGGGCGGCGACCCCTATATTTTCGGCCGTGGCGGCGAAGAGGCCTTGGCGCTCGCGCGAGAAGCTATCCCGTTCCGCGTCCTGCCCGGCCTGACGTCGGGGCTCAGCGCGCTGGCCGCGACCGGCATCCCGGCCACCATGCGCGGCATCAACAAGGCCGTGATCCTGGCCACCGGCCACGCCGCCGGCACCGATGACGATCTCGACTGGGCGGCAATCGCCCGCACCGGCCAGCCTGTCGTCGTCTATATGGGCATGGCCAATCTGCCGCTGATCGCCGCAGCGCTGCTCGATGGCGGGCTGGCCCCGTCGACGCCGGCGGCGGTGATTGTCGCCGCAACGACACCGCAGGAGCGGACCGTCGTCGCCACGCTGTCCACAATTGCCGAGGAAGCCGCCGCCGCCGGCCTTGCCTCGCCGGCGCTGATCGTCGTCGGCGGCATCGTCGCCATGCGCGCGGCACTGGCGGGGAACGCATGACGGCTCGCGCGATCATCATCGGCGCGCCGCGCTCTGGCTCCGGCAAGACCAGCGTCACCATCGGCATCCTGCGCGCGTTGACCCGGCGCGGCCTGAAAGTGCGCGGCGCCAAATCCGGCCCCGACTATATCGACCCCGGCTTCCACACCGCAGCCACCGGGCTTTCCGGCGTCAATCTCGACAGCTGGGCGATGCCGCCGTCGCTGCTCAATGCGCTTGCCGCGCAAGCAGCCGACGACACCGATTTCGTCATCCTTGAAAGCGCCATGGGCCTGTTCGACGGCATTCCGGCCTCGCCGGGGCGCAGCGGTTCGGCAGCCGACCTGGCGCGGCTCTACGGCCTGCCGGTGTTGCTGGTGCTCGACGTGTCCGGCCAGTCGACCACGGCGGCCGCCGTCGCCAAGGGTTTTGCCACCTATGATCCGGATGTGCGCATGGCCGGCGTCGTGCTCAACCGGCTGGGCAGCGAGCGGCACCGCCGGCTGTCAGGCGACGCTATCGAGGCGATCGGCCTGCCGGTCGTCGGCGCTATCCTGCGCGACCCCACGCTGAACCTGCCCGAGCGCCATCTCGGCCTCGTCCAGGCCGGCGAATATGACGACCTGATGGCGCATCTCGACCGGCTGGCCGACATGGCGGAAAGGTCGCTGGACCTCGATGCGATCATGGCCCTGGCGACACCCTTCACCCCGGCGCCTGGCGGCTTCGACGACGCGCTGGCACCGCCCGGTCAACGCATCGCGCTGGCCGAGGATGCCGCCTTCACCTTCCTCTATCCGCATGTCGCCGCTTACTGGCGCAAGGCGGGTGCCGAAATCGTCCCGTTCTCGCCGCTCGCCGACGAAGCACCCGATGAGGATTGCGACATCTGCTGGCTACCCGGCGGCTATCCCGAGCTTCACGCCGGCCGGCTCGCAGCCGCGGCGACTTTCCGCGCCGGGATGGAGCGTTTTGCCGCGACGAAGCCCATCCATGGCGAGTGCGGCGGCTTCATGGTGCTTGGCGAAGCGCTGGAGGACGTCTCCGGCGAAACGCATGCGATGCTCGGCCTGCTCGGCCATTCCACCAGCTTCGCCAAGCGCAAGATGAACCTCGGCTATCGCGAAGCGCGGCTGCGTGCCGATTGCCCGCTGGGCCCAACTGACGCGCTGATCCGTGGCCACGAGTTCCACTATGCGCAGATGACGGCGACAGCCAATGACGAGCCGCTGGCCGACCTAGCCGACGGCCAAGGCAATCCGATCGGCGCCTCAGGCTATCGGCGCGGCCATGTCAGCGGCACCTTCTTCCACGCCATTGCGAGGGGCTAGAGCATGAAGCTGAAGAACATCAGTCTGTCGCCCCGGCAGGTCGTCGACGACATCGCACTTTGCCTGGTCTTTTTCACCAGGCTGCCGCTGCCTGCCTTCGATTTTCGCGGCCGCAGCCTTGCCGCGGCGATCTGGGCCGCACCTGTCGCCGGCTTCGTCGTCGGCCTGATCGGCGCCATCGTCTTTGCCACGGCGGAACGGTTTGGCCTTGCCATAGGGCCGGCGGCCGCCCTTGCCCTGGTGGCTACCCTGCTCACCACCGGCTGCCTGCATGAAGATGGGCTGTCCGACGTCGCCGACGGCTTTGGTGGCGGCAAGTCGCGCGGCAAGAAACTCGAGATCATGCGCGACAGCCGCATCGGCGCCTATGGTGCCGCGGCGCTGGCTCTGTCGCTGCTGATCCGCTGGAGCACACTTTCGGAATTCGTCGACCCCACACAGGCGCTCTTCGCCCTCGTGGCTGCGCATGCGGCCTCACGCGGTATGCTTGGCACCTTCATGCATCTCTTGCCCCCGGCGCGGATCGACGGCCTCTCGGCCGATGCCGGCACCGTCTCGCAGGAAACGGCAACAGCCAGCGCCGTGCTCGGCGCGATCCCGCTGCTCCTGCTTGGGCTGGGAGGCGCCGTTCTTGCGCTCATCCTCCTTGGCCTTTTGTTTGCCGCGTTCCGCGCCCTTTGCCTCAACCAGATCGGTGGCCAGACCGGCGACACGATCGGCGCCTTGCAGCAGGCGGGCGAAATCGCGGTGCTTCTCGTCGCTTCAGTAGCCCTTTCCTGATTCCCCTTTGACCTGATTCTCTTTTGGAGATTTTGCCCCCATGCCCTTCAAATCACTCGATGAATTGCGCGCCGCTTGCCTCGACCTGCCGGCTGGCAGCGATGTCGCGGCCAATGCGGTCGCGCGCCGCCAGGACACACTGACCAAGCCGCAAGGCAGCCTCGGCCGGCTGGAGACCATCGCCGCATGGCTGGCGCGCTGGCAGGGCCGCGACATGCCGAAGCTCGACCGCGTAAAAGTCTTCGTCTTCGCCGGCAACCATGGCGTCACCGCGCAAGGCGTGTCGGCTTATCCATCCGAGGTCACCGTGCAGATGGTGGCGAACTTCGCCGGTGGCGGTGCCGCCATCAACCAGCTTGCCCGCATGGCTGGCGCCGAACTCGACGTCATTCCGCTCGATCTCGACCATCCGACCGGCGACTTCACCCAAACGCCGGCGATGGATGAGAAAGCCTTCCTCGCCGCCGTGTCGGCCGGCTACGACGCGGTGACGAAAGACCTCGACCTCGTCTGCTTCGGCGAAATGGGGATCGGCAACACCACGCCGGCCGCCGCTATTTCAGCGGCGCTGTTCGGCGGTGGTGCGGAAATATGGACCGGACGCGGCACCGGCGTCGACGACGCCGGCCTGAAGCGCAAGGTGGTCGCCATCGAAGCCGGCCTGAAGCGTCACGCCGCCGCCCTTGCCGATCCGCTTGCTGTCGCTGCCGCACTCGGTGGCCGTGAACTGGCCGCCATCTTCGGCGCGACGCTGGCCGCCCGCCATCTGCGCATACCCGTGCTGCTCGACGGCTTCGTCTGCACCGCAGCCGCGGCCCCGCTGGCCAGGCTGCACCCGGCAGGCCTCGCCCACACGATCGCCGCGCACGTTTCGGCTGAGTCAGGCCATCGCGGCCTGCTCGAAGCCCTCAACCTGCCGCCGCTGCTCGATCTCGGCATGCGGCTTGGCGAAGGCTCGGGCGCCTGCCTCGCCGTCAACATCGTCCGCTCGGCACTGGAATG
The DNA here is from genome assembly GCF_040317535.1 of Mesorhizobium sp. M1409. Lineage (NCBI taxonomy): Bacteria > Pseudomonadati > Pseudomonadota > Alphaproteobacteria > Hyphomicrobiales > Phyllobacteriaceae > Mesorhizobium > Mesorhizobium sp. M1409. The sequence goes on along the minus strand of NZ_JAMYKV010000033.1, from coordinate 19,932 downwards.
CCATGCCCGCATGGCAAGTTTTGCCGAGGCTGGCGTGTCGGAGAAGTAGGCGCGGATTTCGCCGCACCTGCTCCGGGAACGTTTTGCCGCCTCGGGCGATCAGAACCGGTATGAAAAACCTATCGTAACGGTTTGCAGGGTCGGGCTAATGTCTTCAACATAGTTGTTGAAGACGATGGTCTTCGAGCCGAAGTCCGCGTACCGATATTCGCCGCGAACCGTGATCTTGTCGGTAATAGCGTATTCAGCGCCGGCGCCGACCGTCCATCCGTTGAATGAAGCCGAGTGACTTTCCTCTCGACCCGGATCGCGAGTGTCCGCTTTTCCATGCAGGTATGCGTAGCCGCCCGTGCCGTAAATCAGCATTCGGTCAAATGAGACGCCTGCCCTAGCGCGGACGGAACCGATCCATTGCGCCTCAAAGCCATTGATGTCCCCACCGCTTCCGCCATCGTCGCCATCAATGCTCGTCGCGTTGATATCTGCCTCGCCACCGAACACGAAGGAACCGGATTGCCAATTGTAGCCTGCGTGCACGCCGCCAAGGACACCGCTGCCGTCCGCATCGTCCTGGTCGAAGATGTCCGGACTGGCCTCTGAAAAGCCCCATGGCTGATCGACTTTGCTCCATCCGCCGCCGATTTGCGCGCCTACGTAGCCGCCCGTCCAGTTGTAATTCGATGCGACCGGCAACTCGACCATTGTATCGGCGGCAAGTGCCGTTCCGGCCATCAAAGCCGTGACGAATACAGAGGCGACAAAAATGAAAGCGCGCATGCACCAATCCCCCTTGTTAACGCCCTTTTTTACCACGATGCGCGCATACCAGCTGTGATTTTTTTGCAACACTCGAAAGAAACGATCTGCTCGACATAAGTATGATCGTCCATCGAGACCTTCGCCGGCAGCCAAGGTCACCAATGTCAACGACAGGGACCGCGCATAGGCAGCGCAGCCCAGGGGCCGCTCATAGGCAGCGCAGGATCGCAGATACCTGTGACCGCCCGATCGTCATGAAGGTCACGTTCAAGGCCAGCCTCGGCAAGCCCGCGCCATGCCCGAGACACGGTCAAACGCATCTCGCATTCCAAGGTCTTTCCACCAAGTCTTTGAAGAATTTGGTGGGTGCGCACAGGATTGAACTGTGGACCCGCTGATTAAGAGTCAGCTGCTCTACCAACTGAGCTACGCACCCACTCGGCCGGCAAAAACCGGCGTTGGCGGGCATATAGCCGCCACCATCGGTCCTGTCCAGCCCTGCCGGAATCATTTCCCGACAAATCGCTTAAGTGCCGCACATAGTCAGACGAACAGCTTGCCTTCGGCGACCTTGACCGCATTACCGCCGATGCGTGCGGAGGCAAGTTTTCCGCCTTCCACGGTTAGTTCGAGGCGAATTCGAGATGGCCTGCCCATCTCCAGCCCCTGCTCGATCCACAGCTGCGAAATGCCGTCGGTCGGCGCGTCGAAATGCATGATCGCGCCGGCAAAAGCCGCTGCCGCCGAGCCGGTTGCCGGATCCTCGTAGGAAGGCGTGCCTGGCACGATCATACGCACATGGAAGGCGCTTTCGTGGTTCACCGTCTCGCGGCAATAGACATAGGGGCTGGCGAAGGCCCACTCGCTCTTGCGTGGCGCCAGTTCCGACCAGGCCTGGTTGTCCAGACGGATGCGGCCCGCCACTTCGAGATTGGCGACCGGAATGGTCACATAGGGCACGCCCGCCGACCAGAACGCGACGCGATGATTCTCGAAACCGATTTCGTGCGGCGTCAGGCCAAGGGCCGCACCGATAGCCTCCGGGTCGGCCTCCAGCTTCAGCGGCTCCGGCAGCTTCGCCAGGTCGAACTCGGCAAAGGTCGCTCCATCATGCTTGCTGACGGCACAACGCACCGGGCCGATGTTTTCCTCCAGCACGAAGATGCCGGCGCCGCCCTCCTCCGCCAGCTCGGCCAGCGCGATCGCCGAACCCACCGTCGGGTGGCCGGCGAACGGCATTTCATAGTCGGGCGTGAAAATGCGGATGCGGTTTTTATGCTTGGGATTGTCCGGCGGCAGCACGAACACCGATTCCGACAGGTTGAATTCGCGCGCGATGGCCTGCATCGCGGCGGTATCCAATCCCTTGCTGTCCAGCACGACGGCCAAAGGATTGCCGGCCAGTCGCTCGGTCGTAAACACGTCGTAAAGCAAGTAATTCCGGGTTTTCATTCCTGCCTCAATCCCAACATGGGCGAAATTTAATTTGATATTTGAACCGTCAAGCCTGATCTGTGCACAGATAGAGACATTGCCCATTATAGGGGTCCAGCGTGGACCAGATTGTCAATCTGCCAAAGACCGAATCGGATTCCGCCATCGAGACGGCGCTTGGGCTCGACAAGACGGGCCTGCGCAAGTCGCGCCGGCGCGGCTGGCTATATGCGCTGCTGGCGCTGATCGTGCTCGCCGCCGGGCTTGGCGCCTATCAGTGGTATGCCGGCTCGCCGGCCAAGGTTGATTACACCACAGTGCCTGCCGCCAAGGCTGACCTTACCGTCGCGGTGTCGGCGACCGGCACGCTGCAGCCGCTCACCCAGGTCGATATTTCCAGCCAGCTCTCCGGGATCATCCGTTCGGTGTCTGTCGAGGAGAACCAGCAGGTCAAGAAGGGCGACGTGCTGGCGGCGCTCGACACGACCAAGCTGCAGGTCCAGATCGAACGGGCCGAAGCCTCGGCCAAGGCAGCGGCGGCCAATGTCGAGGACGCCACGGTAACGCTGGCCGAGAACGAAAAGGCGCTTGTCCGCGCGGCGGCTTTGACCAAGCGCGGCATGGCGACCGACCAGTCGCTCGAGGCGGCGACCGCGACGCGCGATCGCTCCAAGGCCGCGCTCGACAGCGCCCAGGCTAACCTCGCCATCGCCAATGCCGATCTGAAATCGCAGCAGACCGACCTTGCCAACAGCACCATCTATGCGCCGATCGACGGCATCGTGCTGACGCGCTCGGTCGACCCCGGCCAGACGGTCGCCTCCTCCCTGCAGGCACCGGTGCTGTTCATCATCGCCGCAGATCTCAGAAACATGGAACTGGTGGCGGCGGTGGACGAGGCCGACATCGGCGCGGTCAGATCCGGCCAGCATGCCCGCTTCACCGTCGATGCTTTCCCGGAGCGGCCGTTCGATGCCGAGATCCGCGACATCTCCTATGCCTCGGTGACCACCGACGGCGTCGTCACCTACAATGCGCGGCTCAAGGTCGACAACAACGAGCTGTTGCTGCGACCCGGCATGACCGCCACCGTTTCGGTCGTCACCAAACAGGCCAAGGGCGTGCTCACCGTGCCGGCCACCGCCTTTCGTTATCGGCCCACGGCGCCTGCCACCCGCGCGTGGAGCATGAGCGACCTGTTCACCGGCCGCATGGGTCGCCCCGGCGGCAACCGCCAGCGCCAGGCCGCGACGGCGCCTACCGATGGCTCGCGCACGCTGTACGTGCTGGAGAACGGGCGTCCGCGCCCGGTCAACGTCAAAATCGGTTCCACCGACGGCGAACTGACCGAGATCACCTCCGGCCTGGACGAAGGCGCTCAGGTTATCACAGCGTCGCAGCAGCGGAGCTGATACCGTGGCCCCGAGCGCGACGCTCATCACCTTCGACAAGGTCTGGAAGAGCTACGGCCAGGGCGAAGCCAAGGTTCATGCGCTGGCCGGCGTCGACCTTGCGATCCAGCGCGGCGAATTCGTCGCCATCATGGGGCCGTCCGGCTCCGGCAAGTCAACGGCGATGAACATCATCGGCTGCCTCGACACGCCGACGGCCGGAACCTATTCCTTCATGGGTATCGACGCCGGCCGTCTCGACCGCAACCGCCGCGCCATGCTGCGCAACCTCTATGTCGGCTTCGTCTTCCAGGGCTACAATCTGCTGGCCCGCACCACGGCGGCCGAAAATGTCGAACTGCCGCTGATCTACCGCGGCGTTGCCGCCCGCCAGCGCCGCGACCTTGCCATGCAGACGTTGGCGGAGGTCGGCCTTGTCGGCCGCGAACACCACACCCCGGCGGAACTCTCCGGCGGCCAGCAGCAGCGGGTGGCGATCGCGCGCGCCATCGTTACCCGCCCAACCTTACTCGTCGCCGACGAGCCGACCGGCAATCTCGACACCGCCCGCACGCACGAGATCATGGAGTTGCTGACCAGGCTGAACACCGAACTTGGCCTGACCATCGCCATGGTCACGCACGAGGCCGACGTTGCCGGCTATGCCGAACGCACCATTCGCTTCCTCGACGGCCACGTCGCCTCCGATACAATAAAGCTGGAGACGGCGTAGCCATGATCTGGGAAACCGTCCGCCTCTCGCTCCGCTCGATCCGCCGCAACGTGCTGCGCTCGTTCCTGACATTGCTCGGCATCGTCATCGGCGTTGCAGCCGTCATCGCCATGCTCACCATCGGCTCGGGCACCACCGAAAAGGTCAAGGCCGACATCTCCAAGCTCGGCAGCAATCTGCTGGTCGTCCGTTCCGGCCGCCCGGCCGGTCCCGGCGGTCCGGGAGGGCTCGATCAGGTGGCGCGTCCGCTGGCCGAAAAGGACCTGGCGGCGCTCGTTGCGCACCTGACCGGCGCTCGCGCCATTTCGCCGGCCTCGCAAAAGCAGGTCCGCGTCATCTTCGGCACCGAGAGCCTGACCTCGGGCGTCACCGGCACCGACAGCGCCTATCTCGATGCGCGCGACTGGAAGCTGGTGTCCGGCCGCCCATTCAGCGATTCCGAAACCCGCTCGGGCACCGGCGTGTGCCTGATCGGCGAGACGGTGCGCCAGCAGTTCTTCGGCGCCGGTGATCCGGAGGGCGAGATCATCCGCGTCAACCGCACCTCCTGCAAGATCATCGGCCTGCTCGAGCCCAAGGGCTATACCGGCTTCGGCCAGGACCAGGACAATGTCGTCTTGATGCCGCTGCATGCCTATCAGCGCCGCATCGCCGGCAACCGCGACATCGACAACATCTACATCGCCGCCGACGACCGCACGCCGACCAGCGAACTGCAGCCGCGCGTCGAGGACATTTTGCGCGATGCGCGCCGCATCACGCCCGAGCGCGAGAGCGATTTCGCCATCCGCGACATGACCCAGATCGCCGACGCCATGGCCAGCGCCACCACCACCATGACCGGCATGCTGGGCGCGGTCGCCGGCGTCAGCCTGCTGGTCGGCGGCATCGGCATCATGAACATCATGCTGGTGTCGGTCACCGAACGCACCCGCGAGATAGGCATCAGGCTGGCCATCGGCGCGCATGAAAAGCACATCCTCATCCAGTTCCTGGTCGAGGCGACGGTGCTGTCGCTGCTCGGCGGCATCATCGGTATCCTGATCGGCCTGGCGTTGGCCGGCCTCGCTTCCGTAACGCTGACCATCCCCTTCGCGCCAAGCCCGGCGGTCATCCTGCTCGCCGTCGGCTTCTCCGCGCTGATCGGCATGGTGTTCGGCTTCTTCCCGGCGCTGCGCGGCGCCAGGCTCGACCCGATCGATGCGCTAAGGCACGAGTAGGGGCAACGCAGTCGGAAACGCTCCCAGCGCTCCGACCGGCTTTTGCACAGTCTTCACAGCTCCACCTTGCTCCGCCACTGTCGCCGCACCGTTCGCGATGCTAGGGCACTCGCCTTGGGCGGAGGAATAGCGGATGAGCAAAAAAGCGCGGCTGATCCTGGCGATGGTCATCATCGAGGCCTGTCTGGCGGGCATCTGGTGGTATCTCGCCCGCTACGGCCTTGCCAATCCCGATCGCGTCACATCGGATTTTCAGGCGATCGTCGGCCAGACCATAGGAATGGCGATGGGCGGCTTGCTGGGCATCGGCTTTATCCTGTTCCTCGTCGCTGCTCGCAACGATCGCAAGGACGCGCAGAACAAGACGCGCGGTTAGAGCAATTCCAGGAAAAGTGTGAAGCGGTTTTCCGTCCGGAATTGCGTCAAAACAGAGAGTCCTTGCCCGCAAAATGCCACTCGATCAGCGGCTTCATATGCGGCGACAGCCCGACCGGCAGGTCGGCGGCATGGCGGATGATCACCGGGCCCTCGATCTCCGGATCGGTTTCGGTGGCGACGAAAGCCGAGATGCGCCGGGCGATCTCGTCGGCGGGCGCTGTCGCGTGATAACGCCGGAAGATCACCGTGCCGCTATTGGTCGACAGGGCGTGGTAGCGCTTGCCGCGTTCGGCACCCGACAGGTCGAGCCCGGTTTCCTCGCGCACCTCGCGGATCATGTTGAAATCGACATCGACCAGACCATCGCGAAAGTCGATCGGCTCGAACGAGCCGGCGGCGAAATAGACGCTGCCTGCGTTGACCGTGTGCGGTCCCATGCGGATCGCCACCAGCGCATTGTCGCCGGCCACCAGCATGGCATGCGCATAGGCATGCTCGGCGCCCGAATTCTCACGCCTTTTTCGCCACAGCAGGAAAGTCGAGTAATTGACCGCATGGCAGCGGCCGACGAGACGGTTGTCGCGGTACGCGAGTTGCGACAGCAGCACCACCATGCCATCGAACAGCGCCGGATTGGCGGCGACTTCGCGCTGCCAATTCTCAGCGATGGCCTCTGCATTGTCCCAGGCGAAGGGATGCGGACGGGGATCGAGCCTGACGTCGACGGCGTCGACGGGCAGGATGACATTGCGCGGCAGGTCGAAACTCATGGGCGTATCAAACGATGTCCAGGGTGATGGCCACCGGACAATGGTCCGACGCCTTCGGCCGATCCCAGCCGGCGCGCGGAAAGCGGTCGACCTCCTGGCCGGATGGGAAAATCGTGCGCCAGGGCTGGCCGTTGCGGATAATGTCGGGAACGGCCGTCGCGTTGCTGGCAGCGAGCCCCTTCGACAACAGGATATAGTCGAGTTGGCACAGATGCCGCTCTTCTGGTCCGCGCGTGTGATAAAAACTCCAGCGATCTATCTCGGGCCGCCGCTCGACGAGGTTTTCGCAGAAACCGCCGGCCGTCAGCACGTTGATGCAGGATAGGGTCTCGTCGACCACCTCGAAGCGGTAGCCGTCGATCGCGTCGCCGGCCACCTTCACGCGCTGCCGGTAATCGTTCATGTCGCCGCAGATCGCCCAGCGTTTGTCGGCGGCGTGGTCCTTGCCGAAACGCTCCTCGATGATCCGCCGCACGGCCTGCGCCTCGGCGATGCGGATCGGCATGGTCGCCTCGCGCCCGTCGAGCCCATTGCGCGGCGAGCCCATCGATTTGAAATGCACGAGGTAAAGCGTCAGCGGCACGCTGCCCACCGTGATGTCGATTTCCAGGCAATCGCGCCGGAAGATGCGCTCATTGGCCTGGTTGCCGAGTGCCGCCAGTTCCGGCGTGTGCAGCCCGAACTGTTCGTAGGTGACATAGGCGTGGCTGGTCATGCGCACGAATTCGATCGGCTGGCCCTGCGCGGTTTCGTTGCGCATCATCACGGCAACGTCGATGCCGCGCGTATCATTGCCCGATGTGGTGTATTTCTGCCGGTAGCCTTGCCCCACCATCTTGAACAGGTAGCCGTGTTCGAACGCCTTCAGCGCCTCGATGTTGTCGACTTCCTGCATGCAGACGATGTCGGCGCGGGTGGCGGCGATCGCCAGCGCCGTCAGCTGGCGCGTATCGTCGGACTGTGCGATGGCGCGGGCCTGCTCCAGCATCTTGTATTCCACCTCGCTCTGGATATCGAACAGCGCCAGCGTGCGATCCTCGTTGAGCTGGTTGCGGTAGCCGGAAAAATCGAACCTGTTCATCAGGTTCTCGACGTTGAAGGTGGCAAGGCGCAGTGACATGCCATGACCTTTGCCCGCAAGTGCCGCGGAAAACAAGATCGCAGGACCGCCAGCGAGACCGGTTGGGTCCTAGGCGCCTTCGCGCCATGGTTGACGGAACCTTTCCGTTCATCCGCCGTTCAGATGCAAACGTCCACATTAGGCCCATTCCTCGGCTTGGCGTGGGGCCTGTACCCCTTGGAGAGTGCAATGAATTCGCTCTTTTCGTCCACGGTAAAATCCGGGCTAATAGCGCTCGGTATCGTCTCCGGCATCACGGCACCGTCCGCTGCCGGCCCGATCATGCAGCCGACACTGTCGATTCCCACCAGCACGGCGGCGCCGACGGTCACCCCGATCCGCGACGAATGGGCGGGCGGTAATGACCGTCAGTTCTACGGTGACAATTGGAGGTGGCGCCGCCATGACGGCCGTCGCTACTGGAACCATGACAACTGGCGCCGCGGCAACTGGGATGGCGGAAATGACTGGCGTTGGCGTCACGGTCGCCATCATTATCGCGGCGGCCGCTATTACGATGATGGAGCGGCCGCGCTCCTGGGCCTAGGGCTGGGGCTCAGCCTCGGCAGCATGTACAACAACTACAACTACTATGACAGGCCGGCGCCGCGCCGCTATTACCGCGCAGGACGGCTTTCGAGTGCCCATGTCCAATGGTGCTACAACCGTTACCGGTCGTATCGCGCCTGGGACAACACGTTCCAGCCTTATAACGGCCCGCGCCAGCAGTGCTGGTCGCCCTACAGCTGATCTGCAGCCACTTACCGACAGAATAAGGAAACGGCGCCACGGGGCGCCGTTTCCGATTCAGCTGTAGACGCTGTCTGTCTTGGAATGTGCTGATTTCGCTCAGTTTTTCGCCTTGTCGACCAGCTTGTTCTTCGAAATCCAGGGCATCATCGCGCGCAGCTTGGCGCCGACTTCCTCGATCTGGTGGCTGTCGTTCATACGGCGGATGCCCTTGAAGCGCGACATGCCGGCGCGGTATTCCTGCATCCACTCCGAGGTGAACTTGCCGGTCTGGATATCCTTCAGCACGCGCTTCATCTCGGCCTTGGTCTCGGCGGTGATGATGCGCGGACCCGAGACGTATTCGCCCCATTCGGCGGTGTTCGAGATCGAGTAGTTCATGTTGGCGATGCCGCCTTCGTAGATCAGGTCGACGATCAGCTTGACCTCGTGCAGGCACTCGAAATAGGCCATCTCAGGCGCATAACCAGCTTCCACCAGCGTCTCGAAACCGGCGCGGATCAGCTCGACCAGACCGCCGCACAGCACGACCTGCTCGCCGAACAGATCGGTCTCGCATTCCTCGCGGAAATTGGTCTCGATGATGCCCGAACGGCCACCGCCGACGCCGCAGGCGTAGGACAGCGCTAGATCCAGCGCATTGCCCGAGGCGTCCTGGTTGACCGCGACCAGGCACGGCACGCCGCCGCCCTTCTGGTATTCGCCGCGCACCGTGTGGCCGGGGCCCTTGGGCGCGATCATGACGACGTCGACCGTCGACTTCGGCTCGATGAGGCCGAAATGCACGTTGAGGCCGTGAGCGAAAGCGATCGCCGCACCATCGCGGATGTTCGGCGCGATCTCGTTCTTGTAGATGTCGGCCTGCAGTTCGTCGGGCGTTGCCATCATCATCAGGTCGGCCCATTTGGCGGCATCCGCCACGCTCATCACCTTGAGCCCATCGGCCTCGACCTTCTTGGCGGTCGCCGAGCCGACCTTGAGACCGATGGCGATCTCCTTGGCGCCGGAATCCTTGAGGTTGAGCGCATGCGCCCTGCCCTGGCTGCCATAGCCGATGATGGCGACCTTCTTGCCCTTGATCAGATTGAGATCGGCATCACGATCGTAATAGACGCGCATTTTGTCTTCCTTCCCGTTTTATGAATCAGCCTTACGGCCGGTTTTTGCTCCGAAAAGAGCGAGAAACTGCTGCGTCGCCCGCGCGGCATCGCCGCCGATCGCCGCCTCAGTCAATTCCAGCCGGTCGCCGAGCAGCAGACGGATCTGCACGTCGCGGGCGACCAGCCCGAAAAAGGTACGGAATGCCGTTTCGGCATCCGAGAATTCCAGAAGTCCGGCCCGCCGGCCGGCTTCAAGCACAGGCTTCAGCCGCTTGGCCAGCGCGAAGCGGCCATTTTCCAGCACGACGGCGCCAAGGTTGTCCTTGCCCGAGCCGGCATGACCGACCGCAACCCTGTTGAGCGCGATCGAGGTATCGCTGGAGATTACTTGGAGCCAGTCGGAAGCGAAGCGTTCGAGGCTTGCCGTCAGCGAGGCGAGATCAAGCCCCTTGCCATCGACCTGCGCCACCCGCACCTTCGAGGCCTGCCATTGCACTGTCGCCGTCAGCAGCCCGTCACGATCGCCGAACCATTTGTAGAGCGTTTCCTTGGAACAGCTCGCACGGCGCGCCACGGCGGTCATGGTCAGCTGATCGCCCTCCTCGACCAGCAGCCGCAACGCCGCGTCGAGCACGGCCTTCTGCCGCTCTGTCAGCGCTTGGCTGGTGTCGATCTCGGGTACGATGTGCAACACGCTCTTCTCTCGGCAGGTAAGGCCGGCCGGTTATTTCGGCAAGCCGTACCGTACGTTACGGTTCGCCTGATCTATGGCGTATTGTTTTGGGCCTTGCAAGCCCTATTTCTTTCTGGACGGCGGCGGCTTGCGCGGGGAAAGAAGATGCTGATCGGATTGCTCGCCTTGACGGTTGCCGCCGTATTCTCCGGCGCCGCGATTTACGTCGGCGTCGCGGAACAGCCGGCGCGGCTTCGTCTCGACGACAAGGCACTGCTGCAGGAATGGCAGCCTTCCTACAAACGCGGCGCCGCCATGCAGGCGTCGATTGCCATTGTCGCCTGCGTTCTTGGCCTGATTGCCTGGTGGCAGACCGGCGGTCTCGCCTTCCTGGTTGGCGCGGTGTTGATCATCCTGCCCTGGCCGTGGACGCTGATCGCGATGATGCCGACCAACAGGGTGCTGGAGGCGATGGATGCAGGCGCCGTCAATCCGCAAGCCAGGCCCCTGATCATCAAATGGGGCAATCTGCATCTGGTTCGCACGGTGCTCGGTGTTTTGTCGACGCTGGCGTTTCTCTGGGGCAGCCATCCGGCTTGACCTCGCCGAGCCGGCTCGGCGCCGTGGCATCAGTCCGCGATGGGCGGATGGCGCAGTCGGCCAAGCAGTGCCGAGACCATGGTCAACTCATCTCCCGAGAGCTTGGCGCCGACCAGTTCGGCGATCGACAGTCCGTAGACAGCCCACATTCGACGCCGCGTCTCGCGGCCTTTGGTGGTGATGCGGATGGTCTGGCCACGGCCGTCATCGGCCACCGGCAGCTTCTCCACCAGCCCATCGGCCTCGAGCCGCGCCAGCAGCCGCGATATGTTGTATTGCGCGAATAGAGTGCGCTCGATCAGCTGAAACGGCCGCAGCCCGCCCTCGCCCGCCTCGGCGATCTCATGCAGCACGTCATACCAGGCAAGCGGCGGCAGGCCGGCGGCCTTTAACGCCTCTTCAGCGCTTTCCACCAGCTGGCGCGAAACGCGCATCAGGCGGGCCCAGGCCTTGATGGCTTCGGGCGAAGGCATGGCTGTCTCGGTCATGGCCCAGCATAGGCAATAGATGCAATTGCATCAAGCTTGACGTTCAATGCATATGCATTTACATAGATGCAAGTGCATTAAATTATGGAAAGCCAGTCCAATGAACACGAAATCCGCGAACTCGCCGACATTGGGGCGAGTAAAATGACCGACAAGCTCATTCTCGTCAGCCACCATCTCTGCCCCTATGTTCAGCGCGCCGCGATTTCACTGGCTGAAAAGGGCGTGCCGTTCGAGCGCGTCGATATCGACCTCGCCAACAAGCCGGACTGGTTCAAGGCGATTTCACCGCTCGGCAAGGTGCCGCTGCTGCGCCTGCAGCGAAATGGCGAGGAAACGGTGATCTTCGAATCCGCGGTCATCCTCGAACTCCTCGAAGAGACGCAGGCCAATCCCCTCCACCCCACCGACCCCTATACCCGCGCCCGGCACCGTGCCTGGATCGAGTTCGGCTCGGCCACGCTCAACGCCATCGGCCGGTTCTATTCAGCGTCGACCGAGGCCGGCTTCCTGGCCGAATCCAGCGCGCTGTCAGCCATGTTCGATCGTCTCGAAACCGAACTGGCGGACGAGCTTGGCGGACCCTGGTTCGCCGGCGAGCACTTTTCGCTGGTCGACGCCGTTTACGGTCCGGTCTTCCGCTATCTGGACGCCTTCGACCGGATCGGTGATTTCGGCATCCTTGACGGTAAACCGCTCGTCCGCGCCTGGCGCCAGGCGTTGAGTGAACGCCCGTCGATCAAGCACGCCGTGGCGCCGGGCTACCCGCAAGGCCTGCATGCCTTCCTGCGGGCGAAGGGATCATACCTTTCGAGCCTCATCCACCGAAGCGATCCGGCCATTTCGCCTCTGCAAGCCCGATCCGCTTGAACGGATCGATCACCGTGCCGGCCACCATCGAGGCGAGGAACCGCGGTGCCGGCGGAATTTTTGCCACCGTCGCCACCAGCCTGTCGCGGATAAAGGGAAGCGTCACGGAATCCGACTGGTAGAACGGCGTGAACGCCAGCGACAGCGCCTGGAAGATCCGCACATGCCAGCGGCGCGCCTTCGCATAGGCTTCAAGCGCTGCCTCGACACTCGCCGTCCTCGCCAGCGCATGGCTGAGCGCCGCCGCGTCGAGCAGTGCCATATTGGCCCCTTGCCCGAGCTGCGGGCTGGTCGAGTGTGCCGCATCGCCGATGATGGCCAGCCGCCGGCCGGCCGGCCATTTCATCGTGTGGTGGCCATAGCGCGCCAGCGAGAGCTGGTCGAAATCCTCGACCTGGCTGGTGAACGCCTCGCATTCGGGCCACAGCGCGACCAGCCTCTCCTTCCAGGCGTCGAGACCCACTGCCCGCACCCGCTCGGCATCGGCCGGCTTGAGGCTCCAGAAGAATGCCACCATCTTTTCAGCGCCCGGCTCCGGCCGGCCGATCGGCAGCACGCCGATCATCACGCTCGCTTTGTCGTAGCGTTGCAGCAGCGCATGCTCGTCAAAACCTTCGCCGCGCCAACCGAGCGAGGCCCAGAACGCGCCATAGGTAAGTGGTCGTGGCTCGCCTGGAGCGCTTGCGCGTCGCAGTTTCGAGCGCGAACCGCCGGCGTCGACGACCAGATCGAATGGCCCCGCCCTTCGTCCGTTGCCACGGATCAGCGTTGCCCGTTCGCCCGTCTCCAGCGCCTCGACTTCAACGCCGGTTTCGATAGCGATCGCCTCGCGCTGCGCTGCTCGATAAAGCACCCCGAACAAGGCCGCCCGATGCACCGCCAACCCGAAGCGACCGCCATGTTGCGCATCATAGCGGACGTCGAGCACGGTACGACCTGTGTTAGCGTCGGCGCCATGCAGGCGGTCGATGCGACTGCCCAGCGCCAGTATGTCGTCGAGCAGGCCAAGATCGGCCAGCACCGTCAGCCCGGTCGGCTGCAGGATCAGTCCGGAGCCGACCGGCTTCGGTTCGTCGAAGCGCTCGAAGACGGTGACCCGATGCCCGGCACGCTTGAGATAGAGCGCCATGGCCAGCCCAGCCGGGCCGGCGCCCGCAATTGCGATATGGTATGAAATCTCGATGCCCCAAGCCTGATTGGCGAGGACAATCCTTCAGCCGTCGGGCGAAATCAAGTTGCGGCTCCGGGCATTGGCCGGCTCAACCTTGGGCGGCATCAAAATCGGCGCGCGCTATCCGCACCGCATCGTGGTTGAGTTCGGCCCATAGAATCAATTGATGAAAAGCGCCGAACATCGAGCGCCCTAGATCGGTCAGGCTGTATTCAACACTCGGTGGTTTGGTCGGGAACACCTCACGATGGACATAGCCATCGCGCTGCAAATCGTGCAGCGTCTGGGTCAGCATGCGTTGCGAAATATCGGGCACCAGGCGCCTCAACTCGCCGAAGCGATAGGGTCTTTCAGCCAGCGCCATCATCAGCAGCGATCTCCATTTGCCGCTGACGCCCTGGATGACATCGCGGACCGGACAATTGGCGAAATTGCCGTCCCCGCTCATCGCCTTATAGATCTCCATCTTCGATTTCAGATTGATGACCTTGCCGTCCATGGGTGGTTCCCTGCCTGTGCCTACCTCCCGAAAAACTGCCTTCTTTACGGCGGTGGGTCAATTCCTATTTTAGTGCTGGTCTCTTTCCGAGACTACCACTCGATCCGCCCTTGCGGCGCAACGTCAGGATCCCCCATGACCGAAACCCTTCTCGTCACCGGCGCCTCCGGCCAGCTTGGCCGCGGCGTCATCCACTATCTCCTGGACACGCACAAAGTTCCGCCGGCAAAGATCATCGCCACAACACGCAATCCAGAAAACGTGGCCGATTTGGCGGCACGCGGCGTTGTCGTCAGGGCCGCCGATTTCAACGACGCGGCTTCGCTGGAAACCGCATTCAAGGGCGCCGACAAGGTGCTGATCATTTCGACCGGCGATCTCGATCTCAAAAGCGGCAAACGCCTGAAGCAGCACGAAAATGCAGTCGCCGCGGCCAAGAACGCCGGCATTTCGCATCTGCTCTACACTTCGATGCCCAATCCCGAGCCAGTTTCGCCCGTGCTGTTCGCCAACGATCACTACAGCACCGAGCAGGCGATCAAGGCGAGCGGCATCCCCTACACGATCTTCCGCAACGGCTGGTACCAGGAGAATCTGTTCATGGCACTGCCGCACGCGATCGCCTCGGGACACTGGTATACGTCCGCCGGCGAAGGCCGCATTGCGCACGGCGCACGCGATGACATGGCCGCGGCGATCGCCGCCGGCCTCGCTGGCGCCTCAAACGAAAGCAAGACCTACACGTTGACCGGCCCGCACGCCTACACCACGGCCGAAATCGCCGCCCTGGTGAGCGAGGTCACCGGCAAGCCGCTCGATGTCGTGCAGGTTCCGGATGAAGCCTTGACCGAAGGCGTGAAGGCGGCCGGTGTCCCCGAGGATTTCGCTGACGTCGTCGTGTCCTTCGACGCCAACACGCGCTCCGGCCGCATCGCCATGGTGACCGACGCGATCGAGAAACTTTCCGGCAGAACGCCAAAGACGTTGAAGCAATTTCTCGAGGCGAACAAAGCAGCCCTGGCGGGCTGAAGCGGCGTTTTCGCCGGGCATAGTCCTGAGATGCCTGCGCGGCACGGACCCCCACCCCTAACCCCTCCCCACAAGGGGGAGGGAGACTTCCGTTGGTGCTGACCTAGGCGAATCGCCTGTCTTTTCGGTGCCAAAGAAGAATTAAAGGCACGCGGCAGCGTTCCCTCCCCCTTGTGGGGAGGGTTAGGGTGGGGGTCTTCTTCGCAAGAATCCATATGCGATAGCCCTGCCCTCGTGGGGGATGTCCGGCAGGACAGAGGGGGGCGCGAAGGATCGCGGCAGAGCCGCTTTTATTCCGAGCCGGTCAGATCGCCACCTGTGTACCGATCTCCACCACACGACCGGTCGGGATCTGGAAATACTCCGTCGCGTCGGCCGCCGTGCGCGCCAGGCCGATGAACAACCGGTCCTGCCACACAGGCATTCCGGAATTGGGCGAGGCCTTGAGCGAACGCCGCGACAGGAAGAACGAGGTCGTCATGATGTCGAACTTCCAGCCTTGCTTGCGGCAGATCGCCAGCGCGCGCGGGATGTTGGGCTGCTCCATGTAGCCGAAGGTCAGCGTCACCCGCATGAACAGCTCGTTGACCGTCTCCATCTTGACCCGGTCGCTGTCAGGCACCACTGGCTGCGGCGCCGTCACCACCGAAAGAATGACGTTCTGCTCATGCAGCACCTTGTAGTGCTTCAGGCTGTGCATCAGCGCGGTTGGCGCGCTGAGCGGATCGCTGGTCAGGAACACGGCGGTGCCGGACACCAGCTGCGGCTTTTTCTTCAACAGATTGCCGGCGAGGAAATCGAGCGGGATCTCGTTGCGGCGGGTCTTGTCGAACAGGTAGCGACTGCCGCGCACCCAGGTCCACATGGCCATGATTATAGCGAAGGCCACCGCCAACGAGGCCCAACCACCCTCGAACACCTTGACGATGTTGGAGGCAAAGAAGCCTATATCGATGAACATGAACAGCGCCGTCAGCGCGATTGCCGGCCAGAGGTTCCATTTCCAGATGCGTGTCATGATGACGAAGAGCAGGGTCGTCGTCACCAGCATGTTGCCGGTCACCGAGATGCCATAGGCCGAGGCCAGCCTGCTGGACTCGCCGAAGCCGACGACCAGCATCATCACCACCAACGCCAACAAGAGGTTGACGCGCGGCATGTAGATCTGGCCGGACTGTCTCTCCGACGTGTGCAGGATTTCGAGGCGCGGCAACATGTTGAGCTGCACCGCCTGCCGGGTCAGCGAGAAAGCGCCTGATATGACCGCTTGGCTGGCGATGACGGTCGCGGCGGTCGCCAGCACGACCATCGGGATCAGCGTCCAGCCTCCGTTCATCTCGAAGAATGGATGGCCGACGACTCCGCCATTGGCCAACACGAATGCGCCCTGCCCGGCATAGTTGAGCAGCAGGCAAGGAAACACGATCGCCAGCCAAGCCAGCACGATCGGCTTGCGGCCGAAATGACCGAGATCGGCATAGAGCGCCTCGGCACCGGTGACCGCGAGGAAGACGGCGCCGACGGTGACGAAAGCGACGTCGGGCGAATTGATCAGGAAGGCGGCGATATAGTGCGGACTGATTGCCCACAGGATTTCCGGATCGGCGACGATGTGATTGAGACCGGAAAGGCCAATGGCCAGGAACCACACGGCGGTCACCGGGCCAAACACCAAGCCGACACCACCCGTGCCGAACCGCTGCACCGCGAACAGTATGGCCAGAATGACCAATGTCAGCGGTACCACATAAGGTTGGAAAGCAGGCGTGACGACATTCATGCCCTCGACCGCCGACAGCACCGAGATGGCCGGCGTGATGACGGCATCGCCGAAAAACAGCGAGGCCCCGACAATGCCGATGGCGAGAATGATCGCCGAGCGCGTCGGGAAGCTGCCGCGCGCCAGCGCCATCAGCGACAGCACGCCGCCCTCGCCGCGGTTGTCGGCGCGCAGCACGAACATGATATATTTTACTGTAACCGTGATCGTGAGCGACCAGATGATCAGCGACAAAACGCCAAGGATGTCGCCACGTTCGGCGACATCGCCGCCGGACGAGGCGTGCAATGCTTCGCGAAAGGCGTAGATCGGGCTGGTGCCGATATCACCATAGACGACACCGAGCGCGCCCAGCATCAGAATCTTGGTGCTGTGCTGTTCGACCTCTGGATGGCTCGATTGTTCGACAGATTCTGCCTCAGTACCAGCATTGGTAAGGGCCATGGACGACACTCCGATAAGCGCGCGGTGCTCTACGCTTGCTGCGATGCAATATCAAGTGCCGTTGGGTAATGGCTGCCATCTCTGTCGCGCGAGTCTGCCATCGCTACCACCCGCAGGCCTTGAGAAATCGCCCCACCGTGCCGGCCATGCCATACTCCAATGCGTCGGCTGTCAACCCATGTCCGATCGACACTTCGGCCAATGCCGGAATGCGCTTGGCAAGCGCAGGCAGATTGCTGACCACCAGGTCATGCCCGGCATTGACCTGAAGCCCGGCGGCAAGCGCGGCATCGGCGGTTTTTCCCAACCTTTCCAATTCCTTGGCTGCTTTGGCGGAATCCGAATGACAGCTTCCATACGGACCCGTATAGAGCTCGATGCGGTCGGCCCCGGTATCGCGCGCGGCGGCCACGCAATCGGGGTCCGGATCGGCAAACAGCGACACGCGAAAGCCTCCCTTCTTCAGGCGTTTGACGATCGGAGTGAGGAACGCGGCCTGTGCCGCGAAGTTCCAGCCGTGGTCGGAGGTTGCCTGGGCCGGATCGTCCGGCACCAGCGTCACCTGTTCGGGCTGATGCTTTTCCACAAGTGCCAGGAACTCCTCGGTCGGATAGCCCTCGATGTTGAATTCCGCACGCGGAAACTCGTCGTCGATCAGCGACCGGATCTCAGGCAAGTCGGAGTGTCTTGTGTGCCGCTCGTCGGGGCGCGGATGCACCGTCAGTCCGTGCGCCCCGGCCGCGAGCGCAATGCGGCCGAGGCCGGTGACGCTGGGCCACGGCAGGTCGCGCCGGTTGCGCAGCATGGCGATGGCATTGAGATTGACGGAGAGTTTTGCGGGCATGGCGATGGCCTCGGAAATCATTCGATGCGCCACCTATAATGCCTTTGACGGGAACAGACAGGGGGTTTCGGGTGTTCCAAGAACTGAAGAATGAGTCCGGGAAAGGACGCACCCATGAATTTTCTCGATGCCGTGCCGGCGATTCGCCGTGTCGAGACCAACCGTGACGACCTTTTCGCCATCGACGTCGTCGGGCACGTTTCCGCGGCCGATGGCGAAAACCTTTTCGGGTTGCTGGAGGCTGCCTATGCCCTCCACCAGCGCATCGACGTACTGGTGCGCCTCATCGACCACGAGGGCGTCGACTGGGCCGATATCGCGGACGAGACCCTGAAGCAGGGCGCCATTCATGCATTGGAACATGTCGGCCGTTGCGCGGCGATAGGCGAACCGGACTGGATAGCGGACGCAAAACGCTTCCTGCCGCCCTCACCGCCTATCGAATTCAGACACTTCAAGGCGGAAGACGAAGCCGCCGCCTGGCAATGGCTTGCTGCGCAGCCTGTCGGGGAGCGATAGCGTCCGATTGCCTGCTACCTGACGATCGTCAGCCGCTCTGCCGCCCGCGTGATTGCCGTGTAGAGCCAGCGCTGGCGGGTTTCCTTGAAGGCCCAGCTTTCATCGAACAGCACGATCTCGTTCCACTGCGAGCCCTGTGCCTTGTGCACGGTCAGCGCGTAACCATAGTCGAAATCGTCGAAGCGCTTCTTCTGCTGCCACGGAATATCGGCGTCGGGATCCTCGAACGCCGCCTTGAGCAGCTTGATCTTGGCGACACCGCGATCCGGATCGTCCTCTTCCGGTGACACCAGCAGATTGATGCCGGGCTTCACCGTTTCGCGCGACGAGGTCATCACCTTCCATAGCGAGCCGTTGAGCAGGCCCTTGGCCGGATCGTTGCGCAGACAGACCAGTTTGTCGCCGGCCTGCGGATAGTCGGCATTGAAGCCTTTGAGTTCGCGCAGCCGCTGATTGTAGCGGCGCCGCGTGCGGTTGGTGCCGACCAAGACCTGGTCGGCCTTCAGCACCAGCTCCTGGGTGACGTCTTCCTTGCCGATCACCTGCGCCGTGCCGTAGTCGCCACGCATGAATTCACGGCCCTCGCGCACATCGAGCGCCAGCCGCAGGATCGGGTTGTCGCGCGCCTGCCGGTGGATTTCAGTGAGCAGGAAATCCGGCTCGTGGTCGGTGAAGAAGCCGCCCCCCGAGATCGGCGGCAACTGGCCGGGGTCGCCGAGCACCAGGATTGGCGTGCCGAAGCTCATCAGGTCGCGGCCAAGCTGCTCGTCGACCATCGAACATTCGTCGATGACGACCAGTTTCGCCCGCGTGATCGGGCTCTGCCGGTTGAGCGAAAAGGTCGGCGACATCGACGTCTTGCCGGTGACCTCGTCCGACACCGACTCCTCGCCCTTCGGCCTGTAGATCAGCGAATGGATGGTGCGCGCATTGACCGCGCCTTTGGAGCGCAGAACCTGTGCCGCCTTGCCGGTGAAGGCGGCGAATTGCACCTGGCCGTCGACATGCTCGGCGAAATAACGCGCCAGCGTCGTCTTGCCGGTGCCGGCATAACCGAACAGCCGGAACAGCTGCGGCTTTCCGGTCTTTAGCCAGCGAGCAACCGCTTGCAGCGCCTCGTCCTGTTGGGGAGAGAATTCCATCAGCGCGAGAGACCGGATTCGCAAGGGAAAGACAAGACAGCCATCACCACCATCGACGGGTCGGGCGCCTCAGTGCCGCCGACAGGCTAGGCTATCAGGGGCAAATCAGAACGTAAAGAGAACGCACGATCTCGCCAGGGCAATCGGGTGAGTTAACGCGTGACAAGGGGTTTAGGAGCTGAATCTGTCGAGAGCATCTGATTCTTTGAAGGATGCTT
>NZ_JAMYKV010000032.1:0-76739 GCF_040317535.1 Mesorhizobium sp. M1409 | reverse complement strand
CGTCGCCCACCCGCGCCCCCACCACCAACACCCGCGCCCGCCGGGCGGGTAAAATGCTCAGCGTTTTATTAACCCCCCTTCATCGTTTTAAATGCCCCGCCCGGCGGGGGGCGCCCCCCGCCCGCACGCGCGCGGTCTGACTAGATCAGCCCGGGGAGGATCAGTTCGTTCCCTTGCCGCCGCACTTGCCCGTGGCGACGTTGAAGTTGCCGCAGGACAGAGGCGCGCGCCAATCGGAGATCAGGTCCTTGGAATCAGGCAAATAGTCGGACCACTCGTCGCCCATCACCAGGCCCGGCGTGCGCGAGACGGTTTCGAACTGGCCGTCGGCCTGGATTTCACCGATCAGCACCGGCTTGGTGATGTGGTGGTTCGGCATCATCGTCGAATAGCCGCCGGTCAGGTTAGGCACCGAAACACCGACCATGGCGTCGATGACCTTGTCCGGATCCGTGGTGCCGGCCTTCTCGACCGCCTTCACCCACATGTTGAAGCCGATGTAATGGGCCTCCATCGGGTCGTTGGTGGTGCGCTTGTCGTTCTTGATGAACTTGTGCCAGCCGGCGATGAACTTCTTGTTCTCGGGCGTGTCGATGCTTTCAAAATAGTTCCAGGCGGCGAGATGGCCGACGAGCGGCGCGGTGTCGAGACCGGCAAGTTCTTCCTCGCCGACAGAGAAGGCCATGACCGGGATGTCCTCGGCCTTGACGCCCTGGTTGCCGAGTTCCTTGTAGAACGGCACGTTGGCATCGCCGTTGACGGTCGAGACGACGGCGGTCTTCTTGCCGGCCGAACCGAACTTCTTGATCGCCGAAACCTCGGTCTGCCAGTCGGAGAAGCCGAACGGCGTGTAGTTGACCATGATGTCTTCGGCAGCGACGCCCTTGGCCTTCAGATAGGCCTCGAGGATCTTGTTGGTGGTGCGCGGATAGACGTAGTCGGTGCCTTCGAGCACCCAGCGCTTCACCGAACCGCCGTCCTCGCTCATCAGATAATCGACCGCCGGAATGGCCTGCTGGTTCGGCGCCGCGCCCGTGTAGAACACGTTGCGCTCGCTTTCCTCGCCCTCATACTGGACGGGATAGAACAGGATGTTGTCGAGCTCGGAGAACACCGGCAACACCGATTTGCGCGACACCGAGGTCCAGCAGCCGAACACCGCCGCGACCTTGTCCTTGGAGATCAGCTCGCGCGCCTTTTCGGCGAACAGGGGCCAGTTGGAAGCAGGATCGACGACGACCGCCTCGAGCTTCTTGCCGAGCAGGCCGCCCTTGGCGTTCTGCTCGTCGATGAGCATCAGCATGGCGTCCTTCAGCGTCGTCTCCGAAATCGCCATGGTCCCCGACAGCGAATGGAGAATGCCGACCTTGATGGTGTCGTCGGCCGCCCTGGCGGGTGCGGACATCAACAGGCCGGCGGCAACCACGCTCGCCGAAAACATCTTTGTTATTGTCGAGAAATTACCCCTCATATTACAGACTCCCAAGCTGGTTGATTGCACCGCAACACTACAAAGCAACCCCCATGCCAATCGCCTTGGCGACACCAAATGGAGACGAATAGTCCAGCGTTATCAGCGTGTTGAAATGCCAGGCTTATAGAAACAAAGAGAGCTGGTTAAAAATTGATTGAGAGAAATTTGCGCAGCACACGGGGCATCTGCCTAATTTTCGCTCATTCTTATCAAATGCCTAGATTTTGATCTTCATAGGCATGTCGCAGACGACCGGTGTTGCGGCACGGTGCAAAAATAGGGCAACCTCGCGCCTCAAACGAGCGACGTCATGGTTTCAGGCATTTCACGCATTTTTATGGGTATATTGCTTGCGGCGGCAGCAAGCGGAGCCGCGCGAGCCGACTTCAGCGACGGCAAGCTGCCAGACGGCACCTATCGCTGCGAAGTGTATCTGCTTGGCATGTTCCTTAATCTCGGCGACATCACCATCAAGGGGAACGTCTACACTGGCCCATTCTACACCGGCCTCGGCACCTTCGGGACCGCGCAGCAGGGGTACAATTATCAAATGGATGCAAACGGCGGGATCTCCTGGCTCGGGCCATTGGGCGGCTATACCGCCGGCGGCAACTCGCTGTCGCTGACCCAGGCAACGTTGGACGGTCAGACCCCGCCCTCCTTCGACATCATCATGAAGCAGCCCGACGGCGCCTTCACCGCCTCGACCTGCACCAAGCAATGAGGCGGCAAGAAAAAGACGCGGAACCTTGCGGGTTCCGCGTCGTCAGGTCGTCGGAAGGATGTGACTAGATCGTCTTGGCCGACATCTGCGCGGCGATGTAATCGGCCTGGCGGATTGCCAGCGACACGATCGTCAGCGTCGGATTTTCCGCCGCACCGGTCGTGAACTGGCTGCCATCCGACACGAACAGGTTCTTGATGTCGTGCGTCTGGCCATGCTTGTTGACGACGCCGTCTTCCGCTTTTTCGCTCATCCGGTTGGTGCCGAGATTGTGGGTCGACGGATAGGGCGGCGTCGGGAAGGTGCGCGTGGCGCCGACCGCCGCATAGAGCGCAGTGGCCTGCTTGTAGGCGTGATTGCGCATCGCGGTGTCGTTCGGATGGTCGTCGAAATGCACGTCGGCGATCGGCATGCCATGCGCGTCCTTCTCGTCGGCATGCAGCGTGATGCGGTTCTCCGCGCGCGGCATGTCCTCGCCGACGATCCACAGGCCTGCCATGTGGTCGTAGTGGTCGAGCGCGGTGGTGAAGGACCGCCCCCAGGCACCCGGATCGAGGAAAGCCGCCATGAACGGCAGGCCAAGTGACAGCGTCTCGAACTCGTAGCCACCGACGAAACCACGCGACGGATCGTGGCGCGCCTCGTCGCGGATGATGCCGGCCATGGTGGTGCCGCGATACATGTGCACCGGTCTGTCGAAGATGGCATAGACCGAGCCGGTGGTGTGCCGCATGTAGTTCTTGCCCACCTGTCCCGACGAGTTGGCGAGACCATCGGGGAATTTGCCCGATGCCGAATTGAGCAACAGGCGCGGGCTTTCGATCGAGTTGCCGGCGACGGCGACGATGCGCGCCTTCTGCTCCTGCAGCTTACCGTCCTTGTCGGCATAGACGACGCCAGTCACCTTGCCCGTGGCGTCATGGTTTATCTTGATCGCCATGGCGTTCGGCCTGACCTCGAGATGGCCCGTCGCCTCGCCCTTGGGGATCTCGGTATAGAGCGTCGACCATTTGGCGCCCCATTTGCAGCCCTGGAAGCAGAAGCCGGTCTGCTGGCAGGACATGCGGTCGTCGCGCTCGATCGAGTTGATCGCCATGTTGCCGGTGTGGCATTCCTTGTAGCCGAGCTTGTCGGCGCCGGCCTTCAACACCTTGAAATTGTTGTTGCCCGGCAGCCTCGGCCAGTCATTGGTGCCGGTGACGCCCATCTTGGCTTCGGCCTTGGCATAGTAGGGCTCCATCTCGGCCAGCGTGATCGGCCAGTCCAGCAGGTTGGCGCCTTCCAATTTTCCGTAGGTCGACAGCGTCTTGAACTCATGCTCCTGGAAGCGCAGCGAGGCTCCGGCCCAATGCGTGGTCGAACCGCCGACCGACTTGACGATCCAGGCCGGCAGGTTCGGAAAATCCTTGGCCACACGCCAGTCACCGGACGTCGTGCGCTTGTCCGTCCAGGCGAGTTGGGTGAACGAACCCCATTCGTCGTTGATGAAATCCTCGTATTCGTGGCGCGCGCCGGCTTCCAGGATGACGACGTCGACACCCTTTTGGGCGAGTTCGTTGCCGAGCGTGCCGCCGCCGGCGCCCGAGCCGATGATGACGACCACGCCATCGTTGTTCAGATCAAATGAAGCTGCCATGGTTTCCTCCCATGATTTCTGTTTGCGGGTTCGGGGGCTCAGAGCCACTCGATGTCGTCGAAACCGCGCGCGATGTAGCCGCCCTTGGAATAGGATTCGCCCTCGTAGCCGAAGATCGGCCACACCTCTTTTTGGTTGTAGAGGCTGACGACGAGGCCGCCACGGATGGCCTGGAAGAACGGCGTCGCCTCGACCTGCTTCAGCACGCCGACGCGCTGGTCCTCCCAGCCGAGGCCTCGATAGCCGCCGTCACCGGCCTTCTTGTCGAGGTCGGCGATGCCGTCTTCGATCATCGCCTTGTAGGCGGCATCCTTGCCGGCCTCCTCGTCATGGCCCTTCACGGCAATGGCGTAATATTTGTCGGGGACCTGATCGTGCGGATAGATGTCGCGCGCCATCTGGATCAGCGTCGCCATGGTTTCGGGCTTGAGCGCCGATGTCTCGAGCCCCCAGGCATGTTCGGGACTGATGACCGCACTGCCGGAGATGACCAGCAGCGCGCCGATGCCACCGCGTTTGAGAAGCTCGCGACGTGAAAGCCCAGGCTTCGCGTCATAGATCGTGACCATTTTGTTCCTCCCTGCTTGCTATTTGCACCCCTTGAAGCACGTCACAATTGACGGGCTTCAAGACCTTGTTTGTGCATGTCGTCGTCCCGAAACCGCTGCGCACTTTTGGGCGACATGCTTGAGAGTGCCGTTTGCTGGCGTCGCGCCGACGAGCGCGGCCGAATATTTCCCTATTGGAAGCGACCTCCACGTTGCAGAACCTCGATCTTGTAGCCGTCGGGATCCTCGATGAAGAAGAAGCGGGCGATCAGCGACCCGTCGCGGTTGAACTCGACGATCTTCTTCGGGTTGAGGCCGAGCGCGCCGAGACGGTCATGTTCGCTGTCGAGGTCGGCGACCGAGACCGCAAGGTGACCGTAGCCGTCGCCGAGTGCGTAAGGCTCCTGCCGATCCTTGTTCACGGTCAGTTCGAGCTCGAACCCCGTCTCGGCATTGCTGAGGTAAACGAGCGTGAAAGTCTCGAAGTCCAGCCTGTCGGCGACATCGAGCCCGAAGGCATTTCTGTAGAAGTCGACGGATCGGGCCTCGTCGAGAACCCGGATCATGCTGTGAATCGCCTTGGCCAAATCAGTCTCCGCGATGGTGCGGAGGCGATTATGCGCGGCGCGGACAAAAGGTGGTGGCAGCCGGTTACCCCGCACGAGGCCGTAACCGTCCTGCATCGCCGACAGGGACAAAAGTCCGATTGCCGTCGCGGCGATTTTGCCCGAGAATGCACATGGGGACAGGTTAAGCAGTATCAAACCGCAGGCCCGTCCACCCAAGACCAACAATCACGGGAGGTTTGTCGGATGTGCAGGGTGTTTGCGGGCCAGGATCCCGAAGGCTATCGCCAGATCAACCGGTCGATTCGCATCGACGGCCACTCGACCAGCATCCAGCTTGAAGCGACATTCTGGGCCTTGCTGGACGAAATCGCTGAAAACCAGGGTTTGACGACGCCAAAATTCATCTCCAAGCTTTATGACGAAGCCATCGAGATCAACGGCGCCATTCCGAACTTTGCGTCGATGCTGCGCACCACCTGCGCGCTCTACCTGCGTGGCCACCGGCCGAGCATGGAAGAGCGGATGGTGCCGAAGCGGGAAGCCGCCTAGGGCGCTTCCACGGCGACCGCGAGCGCTAGCCGGGTCATGTCGGCGAACAACTCCTGGCGCTCGGAATAATCGATCTGTTCGCCGGTCTCGATGTCGTCGACCACGACGCAGATCGACAGCGCGCGAGCCCCGAAATGCGCGGCGATGCGATAAAGAGCGCTGGTTTCCATATCCACGGCCAGGACTCCGGCCGCCCGCGCATCGGCAAAGCGGCCGGCTCCTACGGGATGATAAAAGATGTCACTGCACACCGTTGGGCCGGTGCAATGGTCGATGCCAAGTTCGGCCGCCTTGGCAAGCGCACAGGCGAGAAGCGCCGGATCCGGGCCGGCGGGTTCATAAAGGCCGAAGACCTGACCACTCTGCGCGCTTTCCGCTTGTGCCGATTGCGAGATGACCAAGCTGCGCAGCTTTGCCTTGGCGGTCAGGCTGCCGCAGGTGCCGGTGCGGATCAGCGTCTGGGCGCCATAATAGTCAAGCAATTCATGCACATAGATCAGAAACGACGAGACGCCGATGCCGGTCGACTGGATGCTGACGGGCTTGCCGCGAAACAGTCCGGTGAAGCCAAGCGCGCCACGTCGGCGATTGATGCAGCGCGGCACTTCCAGGAAGGTTTGCGCCATCCAATCGGCGCGCTGCGGATCGCCCGGCAACAGCACCGTGTCGGCGTAGTCGTCCTTGTCCGCTTCGTTGTGCGGCGTCAATCGCTGCTCCCCAAGCCCGCTTGCCGTTTCATCCGCGATCATGGCGTTGTCACGGCGCGACGCAAGGGAAGAAAATAGAGAAGTTCTAAGACTCCAGCATGTCCTTGACGATCGTCGCCAACTGCTTGAGCGAAAACGGCTTTGGCAGGAAGCCGAAATGCGCGTCGGCCGGCAGGTTTCTGGCGAATGCGTCCTCGGCATAACCGGACACGAAGACAAACTTGATGTCCGGCTGGCGCTTGCGCAACTCACCAAGCAGGGTCGGTCCATCCATTTCCGGCATCACCACGTCGGAAACGACGATGTCGACCTTGCCGCCCAGCGCGTCGAACACTTCCAGCGCCTCGACGCCCGAAGACGCCTCATGCACGGTGTAGCCACGCGACACCAGCGCCCGCATGCCGCCCATGCGCACGGCATCCTCGTCCTCGACGAGCAGCACCGTGGCCGAGCCAGACAGGTCCTTGGCCGCATCGGCCACCTTCACCGGTGCCGCCGGCACATCGTCGGGCTCGCCCGCTTTTTTCAGCTCCGCGATATGACGTGGCAGGAAAATGCGGAAAGTCGACCCTTTGCCGACCTCGGAATCGCAGTAGATGAAGCCGCCGGTCTGCTTGATGATGCCGTAGACCATCGACAGGCCAAGGCCGGTGCCCTTGCCGACTTCCTTGGTGGTGAAGAAGGGCTCGAAAATCTTCTTCAGCACGTCGGGCGCGATACCGCTGCCGGTGTCCTCGACTTCGACCACGACATAGTCGGCCGGGGTGAGTTCACGATAGGAAAAGGCCTTGCATTCCTCGGCGGTCACATTGCGGGTGCGCACGGTGAGATCACCACCCCCCGGCATGGCGTCGCGCGCGTTGACCGCGAGGTTGACCACCACCTGCTCGAACTGCCCGATATCGACCTTGACCGGCCACAGGTCGCGGCCATGGTCGACCTTCAGCTTGATATCGTTGCCGACCAGGCGGGCCAGCAGCATCCGGAGATCGGCGAGCACGTCGGTCAGGTTGAGCACTTCCGGCCGCAACGTCTGCTTGCGCGAGAAGGCCAGCAACTGCCGCACCAGCGAAGCCGCCCGGTTGGCGTTCTGCTTGATGTTCATGATGTCGGGGAAGGATGGATCCGACGGACGGTGGTTGGTCAACAAAAGGTCGGACGCCATGATGATGGCGGTCAGCACATTGTTGAAATCATGCGCGATGCCGCCGGCAAGCTGGCCCACCGCCTGCATCTTCTGGCTTTGCGCCATCTGCCCTTCGAGCGCTTTCTGCTCCGTCGTCTCGACGGCGTAGACGATGGCGGACTCCTCGGCGCCCTCGCCGCCGGTACCGTCGGCGACAGCGTTGACGTAGAAACGGATGTGCCGCTCGTCATTGCCGGGCAGAAGCGTATCGATCGGCTCGATGTCGGCCTGCCGCTGCTGCGCCTTTTCGAAAGCAGCCGCGAAGGCCGGCCGGTCGCGTTCATGGATGACCGTGTCGAGCCGCACACGGCGATCGACGGCGTCGCGGTCGACGACGGATGAAAACAGCGACAGGAACGGCGCATTGGTGCGCAGGATGCGCCCGTCGTGGTCGACGCCGGCTATCGCCATCGGTGTCGAATTGAAGAAGCGGGTGAAGCGCACTTCCGAGGCCCGCAAATCGGCAGAGGAGTCCTCGCCTTGCGTACGGTTGAGCACGATCGTGCGTGTCGGCCCGTTGAGGCCTTCGCGGCTGGCCGACACGCGATGCATGAAGCGCACCGGCAGCGCCTCGCCCGTCATCGTCGTCAAGTCGAGATCGATGACCGCGTTGCGCGTCGTGCCGGGATCGGCCTTGACCGAACGGACCAGCGCCATGCCGTCGCCGGCCACGATCTCGGCCAGGGAGACCGCACCGGGCGTGAAGCTGGTGAGGTCGATGCCCAGCCATTCGGCGAGCGTGGCATTGATGTAGGTGACGCGGCCCTCCTGATCGGCCGAAAAGAAGCCGGCCGGCGCGTGGTCGAGATGATCTATCGCCTGCTGCAAATCTAGAAAGAACCGCTCCTGCTCGGCCCGCTCCTGCGAGATGTCGGCAAGCTGCCAAGCGAGCATGGGCAGCCGCTGGCCCGGAACGCTGAAGGTGCGGGCGCGCGCCCGGTACCAGCGGGCGCCGGGCTCGGCACCGGGCCGAATGGATTGCGCGAGCCGAAACTCGCCATCGCCCGGCTGGCCGTCGCGCAGGCCGGACGCCAGGCGATAGATCGTCACCGACGCTTCGGGGACATCCGAGAGCAACCCCTCGACCGTCTTCAGGTCGGCCGCCGACGACGCTCCGGTCATATCGGCATAGGCGCGATTGGCGTAGACGACACGGCCCTTGGTGTCGGTGACGAGAAGGCCCTGCGACATCGAATCGACGAAGGATTTCGACAGTTCGTCGCCCGTCGAGCGCGGCGTGACCTGCACGAAGCCGATCGCCGTGGCAAACAGGAAGCCGACGCCGATCATCGCCAGCACGCCGAGCATGCCGAGCAGGAAAGGATCGCCGAGGCGCTCGCGGAAAAGGCCGAAGACGATCGCCGCCCCCGTCAGAACGACGATGAAAATGATGAGCCGGGTGACCGCGCCCGGTCGCGTGTTCTGGTCGACGATCGGTACCGGATAGAAATCGCCGCGCGCTTCCTTGGCCATATGCCCCCTGCTCGTGAATTCCGGTGTTCCGACATCCGCCCCTAGCGGGTTGAATCACATTCTCCTAGTCCGGAAAAGGCCTTGGCGGCAAATGTCGGATAAAAATGATGTCTTCAAGCCTTCGGAGTTTTTCTAGCTGTTCACCAGCGTGAAACGCAACTTGCGGTGGCCCGCCGCAACGGTCTAGTGTCGCGTCACTTCCAAGGGCAATCAGGGGAAACCGATGCAATGGCTGGATAGCGTGGCGGGTCCTGGTTATGCCGCGGCACTGTTGTGGACGTTTGCAGCACTTGTCCTGCTGGTCATCGTTCTCATCATCGTCAAGCTGGTGCGCAATCTGACGTTCGGAACCTTCGTTGCCGGCGGCAGGAACCGCAAGACACGGCTGGCCGTCATGGACGCCACCGCCGTCGACAGCCATCGCCGGCTGGTGCTGGTGCGCCGCGATGACATCGAGCATCTGCTTCTGATCGGCGGCCCGACCGACCTCGTCGTCGAGCGCGATATCCGTCTTTCGGCGCCGCGGCGTCCGGCATTGACCGGAGACGGCGGCTTGCAGCCGGTGCCGGCCGCCGCGGCCCCGGCGGCAAGGCCGCGTCCGCCGCAACCCGCTCCACCGCCGCCAAGACAGGCACCGGCTCCGCAGCCGGCGAACACAGCGCCGCCCGCTCGCCCGCGCCAAACAGCACCGGCACCGCCAACCGCGGCGCAAAGCTACCAGCCGACCAATGTCACGCCGCTGCCCGCCTACGGCTCCGCGAATGCCAATGTCGTCCGGCCTGCACCACTGCCGCCGCCGAGACAGGAGAGCATCGACGACACGCTGATGAGGGAACTCGAAGTGTCGCTCGACCAGCCCCGCTCCGGCAGCCCGGCGGGCAAGCCGGCGGCCAAGACACCACAGTCGCTCGACGATGAAATGACCAAGCTTCTCGGCGAACTCTCCAGCCAGAAGCGATGAGCGGCCCCTGATTAGCTATCCCAAGCGAAAATCGTAACCGGTTTGGCTGCCGAACCACCTTTCGGAAGGCCCATACGTCAAGGGCCATGGGGTCAAGAGCCCATGCTTCAAGGTTTTGTGGATTTCGTGCGCCCTGACCGGTCTGCCGCGCCAATGAAATGGCCGGAAAACCGGCCATTTCAAAATCAACGTCGCTCATGACGGCCGGTCGTGCGCCGCCGGCTTTGACTCTCAGTCGTCGCGGTAGACTTTTTCGCGGCGCTCATGCCGCTCCTGCGCTTCGATCGACAACGTCGCGATCGGACGTGCATCGAGCCGCTTCAGCGCGATCGGCTCGCCGGTCTCTTCGCAATAGCCATAAGTGCCTTCGTCGATGCGCTGCAGCGCGGAATCGATCTTTGCAATGAGCTTGCGCTGACGGTCACGCGCCCTGAGTTCGATGGCGCGGTCGGTTTCCGAAGAGGCGCGATCGGCCAGATCGGGATGGTTGGCGTTTTCTTGTTGCAGGATTTCCAGTGTTTCGCGCGCTTCGCGCAATATGTCGTTCTTCCAGGTGACGAGCTTTGAGCGGAAATAGGATTTCTGCCGCTCGTTCATGAACGGCTCGTCTTCGGAGGGTACGTAATCGGCGGTAACGATGTCGTTCATTCGACTCACCCAAACTGCCCCAAATTTGGCGCCTATATATTCGCCGTCCGACGCCTGCACAAGCGCAATCAGCCGCTGTCTCACGCAATTGTTAATGTGCGCCGGAGCGCACCTTTGCAGCGGTGCGCGGTGGTCTTGATACCAAACTACGCTGTGACACGTTGGATCCTGTGAAACATGCTTTCGGAACATCGGCTGTGATCTTCGGCCGATGCACTATCGCCTTTTGCGGCACCGCATCATGGGTGATTCGGGTATTCGAGGCACACGAGCCATTGTGCGCAACGCGTTCTCGTGGCTAATCCCGGAAGGCCACGGCATTCGGAGGTTGGGTGAGCAGGCTTTATCTGTTGCGACATGCCAAGGCTGGCTGGGCACTGCCCGGCATGCGCGATTTCGATCGCCCGCTCGATGCATCCGGCCGCGCCGACGCCGAAATGATGGGCGCCGCCATGCGCTCCCGCTCCTATGTTCCGGACCTGACGCTGTGCTCCAATGCCAAACGCGCCAAGGAGACGCTGGAAGGCCTGGCCGGCCAGACCGACACCGGTCGGGTGCTGTTCTTCGACACGCTCTACAGCGCGGACGCGGCCGGCTACCTCCATCTCATCCGCGACAATGGCGGATCGGGCTCCTTGCTGGTCATCGGCCACAATCCGATGACGGAAGATCTCACCATGGCGGTTTCGGGCGATGGCGACGAGACGGCGCGGGCAACACTCAACCATGGGTTCCCGACCGCGGGCCTGGCGGTCGTCCGCTTCGACGGCGATCTTGCCAAGGCCGCCCAGGGCACCGGCTATCTCGAAGCGTTCCTGACGCCGGCCAATCTCTGAAGCCATTTCAAACGCGGGTTGCAGAGCCTATATCGGGCGGAGGCAAGCCCAAGAGAGCACATTTTGGCATCATCGCTGACCACCTTCACCGACGAGGCGAGGATTGCCCTCGACACGCTGTCGGGACGCGCTACCGGGCTTTTTTCCCCATCGCTGCGCCTCGGCGTGACCGGATTGTCCCGCGCGGGCAAGACGGTGTTCATATCGGCCCTTGTCCACAACTTGATCCATGGCGGGCGCCTGCCGCTGTTCAAGGCACAGAAATCAGGGCGCATCGCCCGCGCCTTCCTTGAGCAGCAGCCGGACGACGCCGTGCCGCGCTTCCAGTACGAAGACCACATCGCCGCCTTGGTCAACGACCGCGCCTGGCCCGATTCGACGCGCGCCATTTCGGAACTGCGGCTGACCATCGAATATGAATCGGCCTCCGGCTGGAGCCGCATGTTCTCCTCCGGCAGATTGTCGGTCGATATCGTCGACTATCCCGGCGAATGGCTGCTCGACCTGCCGCTGCTCGGCAAATCCTTCGCCGATTTTTCGCACGAAGCATTCGAAATGGCCGTTCTGCCGGTGCGCGAGGACCTGTCGCAGGCCTGGCGGGCGCTGTCGGCGGAGATCAACCCGAACGCCGATGCCGACGAGATGACGGCGCGCCGCCTGGCCGAAAGTTTCGCCGCCTATCTGAAGGCATGTAAGCTCGACGACCGGGCGCTTTCGACCTTGCCGCCCGGCCGCTTCCTGATGCCTGGCGATCTCGAGGGCTCGCCAGCACTGACCTTCGCGCCTCTGGCTGGGATTGGCGACAAGCGTCCGCGCCCAGGGTCGCTGCACGCCATGATGGACAGGCGTTACGAGGCCTACAAGACGCATGTCGTGAAACCGTTCTTCCGCGAACACATCACCCGCCTCGATCGCCAGATCGTGCTGATCGACGCCATGCAGGCGCTGAACGCCGGTCCCGGCGCCATGGCCGACCTGGAGCGCGCGGTGACCGAGATCCTCAGTTGTTTCCGTCCCGGCCGCGGCAGCTTCCTCACTGACCTGTTCTCGCGGCGCATCGACCGCATACTGGTTGCCGCGACCAAGGCCGATCACCTGCACCACGAAAGCCATGACCGCCTGCAGGCGATCGTGCGGCGGCTTGCCGACCGCGCCGTGGCGCGCGCGAATTTCACCGGCGCGGATGTCGATGTCGTCGCCATGGCGGCGATGCGCGCGACACGCGAAGGCACCGTCAAGCAGGGTCGAGAGACGTTGCCAGTCATCATCGGCACGCCGATCGCCGACGAGAGGATCAACGGCGAAACCTTTGATGGAAAGACGGAAACAGCCATATTTCCCGGTGACTTACCGGAGAATATTGATGCGGTGTTCGATGTTTCGGGCCCCGACCATAAGCAGGACTCCGCGGATCACGCAATTCGCTTCGTCCGTTTCCGTCCACCAAAGCTCGAACGCACGGCCGAAGGTGTCACGCTGTCGTTGCCGCATATCAGGCTCGATCGTGCCTTGCAGTTCCTGATCGGAGATCATCTGGCATGACCGCCCCCCGCAAGCCGGCGGCATTCCGCATCGAGCCGGAAGCCACATCGAGACAATCGGCCCCTGGGCCTCGCAACGACCAGGCTGAGACCCGTGCCCAGGCCGCAATCCGTGCCCAGACCGACACCAAACGCAAACCCCGTGCGATGAAAACCGATGTCGCGATGGTCATACCGGCGGATGTCGATGTCTTCGACGAGCCCGACATCATTGCCGCGGAGCCGCCGCCAGCGATCGCCCCCAAAAAACGCTCGCTGCTCGGCAGCATCTTCTTCGGCGCTTTTGGTGTCCTGGTTTCGCTGGCTGTCGGCCTGTGGACCGACCAGCTCATACGCGACCTCTTCGCGCGCGCCGAATGGCTGGGCTGGCTGGCCGCGGGCATGGCTGCCATCGCCGTGCTGGCGCTTGTGGTGATCCTGATTCGCGAGTTTCTGGCGATTGCCCGCCTCGCCGAGGTCGAAAAGCTGCAGAAGCGGGCGCTCGACGCGATCGCGCGTGACGATCCCAAGGCAGCACGATCGGTCGTCGACGAACTGTCGGCCTTTGTCGCGGCCAAACCCGAGACTGCGGCCGGCCGGCGCGCGCTGGCCGAACTGCGTGGCGAAATCATCGACGGCGGCAATCTTGTGCGCCTGGCCGAGGCCGAAATTCTCGGCCCCCTCGATGCCAGGGCGAAGGTGATGATTCTCGAGGCCGCCAAACGCGTCTCGCTGGTGACGGCGGTCAGCCCGCGCGCGCTCGTCGATGTCGCCTATGTCGTGTTCGAGGCCGGGCGGCTCATCCGCCGCCTGTCGGAACTCTATGGCGGACGGCCGGGAACACTGGGTTTCTTCCGCCTGGCGCGCAGCGTGCTGGCGCATCTGGCGGTTACCGGCTCGATCGCGATCGGCGACAGTTTCGTCCAGCAGATCGTCGGCCACGGCCTGGCGGCGCGTCTTTCGGCCAAGCTTGGCGAGGGCGTCGTCAACGGCATGATGACGGCGCGCATCGGCATCGCGGCGATGGAGACGGCGCGCCCCCTGCCCTTCAGCGCCGCGAAGCGTCCCGGACTGGGCGATTTCCTCTCCGCGCTGACATCGTTTGCCACCAGGAAAGACAGTGAAGCAGCCCCGCCTGGCAAGTAAGCCGGGCCGGAGCGTTTGGACCTTCGGAATTGTTACCGGACTGCTTTGTGGCGGCCCCTTAGTGACGAAGCATTAACCAATCTTGTTCATGGTCAGACGGGTTCCAAACAGCCTCTTTGTTGCCGGGTGTCGTCGATGAAAAGCGTAGTACTATCCAGCGTCCTGCCCCTGGCAACCGTGATCACAGCTCTCGTCGGCATTGCCGGAGCGGCCTCCGCGGCGGAACCGGACAAGCAGTTCTTCCAGTCGGCCGAAGGCAAATGGATCGGCCCCGGCGAAATCGTCGCCGGCAAGTACAAGGGCACCAAATTCAACTGCAGCTTCACCGGCTCGACGCCCGACGGCACGGTCGGCATGTCGCTCGACGGCGGCTGCCGGGTCGGCATGTTCACCCAGCAGATGTCGGCCAAGATCGAGCGCAAGGGCCGGGAGGGCTACAAGGGCAGCTTCATGGGTGGTGCCACCGGCTCCGGCCTCGACATCATCGGCGGCAACGTGGTCGATGCCCGCAAGGTGGTCTTCACCATCAACCGCAACCAGTTGCGCGGTGTCATGCAGGCCCGCATCCCCGACGACAACTCGATGACGGTGACCATTGCAGTGCGCGTCGACGACCAGTTGGTGCCGGTGATCGGCATGAGCCTGAAGCGCGTCGACGCCGTCCAAGTCGGCTCCATCGCCCCGAACTGAAAAATCCAAAAAAAGGCGGCGACCCAGCGGTCGCCGCCTCGTTTGAATCATCGAATCAGGCGCTTAGCCCTTGATCTCGAATCAGGGCGTTAGCCCTTGATCGCGGCCGTCACCTCGTCATAGGCCTTGCAGGCGTCGGCCAGTGTCGTGGTGCCCTGATACTTGGTTGTCACCGCCTGGACCTTGGCGGTCAGATCAGCCGCCTTGGACGGGTCCTTGGTGATCGCCTCCTGCAGCGCGGTAGCCATGTCCTGCGCCTTCTTGGTCGCGATCTCCGCCGTGCACTCAGGCGCCTTCGAGCAAGCCGAACCGGCAAGCACCGCCAGGCCGACGGCAACAAACAAAAACTTCTTCATGTCAGTCATCTCCTCAAAAAGGGCGCGACTTGATCGTCGATCACCCTCCAATGGCCGAAGCCGAGCGTCCTTAGCCATCGATTGTGCCAAGATGCAACGTGTTCCCGGCGTCAACTTGTGTATCGCGCCTGCAACGTCGCCGGTGATCTGGATTCGGGCTGTTCGATCCCCGCCGAAGCCCCTATCTTCGCCCCCTGTCACATAAACCCGAAATCGGAATCGGTCCTCAAACGAGCGGAATGGCGGCATGGCGGTAGAGGCATCGAGCAGCGATCTGGTTCAGGTGGTGGCGCTGCTTGCGGCCGGCGTCGTCGCCGTTCCGATCTTCAAGCGCATGGGCCTCGGCTCGATTCTCGGCTATCTGGCCGCCGGTGTGGTGATCGGCCCGTTCGGCCTCGGCGTCTTTTCCGAATCGGAAGCCATTCTTCATGTCGCCGAACTCGGCGTGGTGATGTTCCTGTTCATCATCGGGTTGGAAATGCAGCCGTCGCGGCTGTGGGGCCTGCGCCGCGAGATCTTCGGCCTGGGCGCCCTGCAGGTCGGCGTCTGCGCGCTTCTGCTGACCGGTGTTGGCATGGCGGGAGGGTTTCCGATCGCGCAATCCTTCGTCGCCGGCGCCGGCTTCGTGCTGACCTCGACGGCGATCGTCATGCAGCTTCTCGAGGAACGCGGCGAAATCGCCGCGCCGAAAGGCCAGCGCATCGTATCGGTCCTGCTGCTCGAGGACCTGGCCATCGTGCCGCTGCTGGCCCTGATCGCGTTCCTGGCGCCTGGTGGAGCCGACACCAGCCTGTCGGAGCGGCTGACCGAGGTCGGCATCGGCCTCGCCGCGATCGTAGGCCTGGTGGTGGCCGGTCGCTATTTGCTCAATCCGTTCTTCCGCATCCTGGCGGATGCCCGTGCCCGCGAGGTGATGACGGCGGCGGCGCTTCTGGTCGTTCTCGGATCCGCGCTCGCCATGCAGCTCAGCGGCCTGTCGATGGCGATGGGGGCCTTCCTGGCCGGCGTGCTGCTGTCCGAATCGACTTTCCGCCACCAACTCGAAGCCGACATCGAACCGTTCCGCGGCATCCTGCTCGGCCTGTTCTTTCTCGCGGTCGGCATGTCGCTCGACCTGCATGTGGTCGCCGCGAACTGGCGGCTGATCGCCATCTATGTCGTCGCCTACATGGTGATGAAGGCGTTTGGCATCTACATCGTCGCCCGGGTCCTGAAGTCAGGTCATCGCGAAGCCTTGGAGCGCGCGATCTTCATGGCGCAAGGCGGCGAATTCGCCTTTGTCCTTTACTCGGCGGCGGCGGCCGTCGGCATCATCGACGGCAACGCCAACGCGACGCTGACGGCGATCGTCATCATCTCCATGGTACTGACGCCGCTGGCGATCATCGCCTTGCGGTATCTGACACCACGCGACGAGCAGTCGCTCGACGGGGTCGATGTCGCCGATGGCCTGACCGGCAGCGTGCTGATCATCGGTTTCGGCCGCTTCGGGCAGATCGCCAGCCAGCCGCTGCTGCTGCGCGGCATCGACGTCTCGATCATCGACAATGAGGTGGAGATGATCCAGGCGGCGGCCGATTTCGGCTTCAAGGTCTACTATGGCGACGGCACCCGGCTGGACATCCTGCATGCGGCCGGCGCCGGCCGGGCGCGCGCCGTACTGATCTGCGTCGATAAGCCGGATGCCGCCGTCCGCATCGCACAGCTGATCAAGGCTGAGTTTCCTTTGCTCACAGTGCTGGCACGCGCTTTCGATCGTGGTACCGCGCTGCAACTCATTCGCGCCGGCGTTGATTACCAACTGCGTGAAACCTTCGAATCCGCACTTGTTTTCGGCGGCTCGGCCCTGGAATCGCTGGGTGTCGATCCGGAAGACGTGGCTGAAACGATCGAAGATGTCAGACGCCGCGACACCGACCGCTTCGAAACTCAGCTCGCCGAAGGCATTCGCGCCGGACAGCGCTTCTTGAAAGGCAATATCGGCACGCCGATTCCGACACCGCTCTCCACGCCACGCCGCCCTGGTCAGGCGCTCAACGAAGAGACGGCCGGCGTGCTGCACAAATCCGAACCCGCTGACTGAGCAAGGAATCAGGCATGGAATTGGACAGCACAGCCCTGTCGGTCACCAAGTTCTGGCGCGATGCCGGCGAGGACGCGTGGTTCGAGAAGAATGAGGCATTCGATGCCGTCTTCCGCGACCGCTTTCTCGATCTGCACTACGCGGCGGCGCGGCGTGAATGCGACGGCTGGCTGGAGCATGCCGAAGGCTCGCTGGCGCTGATGATCCTGCTCGATCAGTTTCCGCGGAACTGCTTTCGCGGCACCGGCCATATGTACGCGACCGACCCGCTCGCCAGATATTTTGCCGCAAAGGCGATCGCGGCTGGCCATGATCTGGCGCTCGAGGAGGAAGTCCGCGTCTTCCTCTATCTGCCGTATGAGCATTCGGAATTGCTCGCCGACCAGCACATATCGGTCGATCTGACCCAGGCCAGGGCCGAACCCTATCTGAAGTATGCTGTCGAACACCTTGATATAATTCAGAATTTCGGTCGTTTTCCGCACCGAAACAGGATGCTTGGCCGCGAAACCACCCCACAGGAGCAGACGTTCCTGGATGGCGGCGGATTCTCGGGCTAAAAGTCCGGCCGCCGCCTCGTCCGGATTTCAGGCCAGCCACCAATCCCGGCCGGACGACAATCGCTCGATGCCAGAGGTGTCGACGGCGACCAGCCGGTC
Source organism: Mesorhizobium sp. M1409 (assembly GCF_040317535.1). Taxonomy (NCBI): domain Bacteria; kingdom Pseudomonadati; phylum Pseudomonadota; class Alphaproteobacteria; order Hyphomicrobiales; family Phyllobacteriaceae; genus Mesorhizobium; species Mesorhizobium sp. M1409. The sequence goes on along the minus strand of NZ_JAMYKV010000032.1, from coordinate 58,974 downwards.
CGTGATGCTGCGACCATTGACAACCAGGCTGGGCGCGATCTCGGCCAGCGGCGCCAGCACGAAGGCACGCTCCAGCATGCGCGGATGCGGCACCTCCAGCCCCGTCTCGTGAATGACGCGGTCGCCGAACACCAGAATGTCGATGTCGATCAACCGTGGCCCCCAGCGCTCCTCGCGCACCCGCTTCAGCTTGCGTTCGGCATCGAGGCAAAGGTCGAGCAAGGCACGCGGCGCTAGCCCGGTGGAAATTTCCGCAGCCGCATTGAGAAAATCCGGCTGATCGAGCTTGCCCCAGGGCGGCGTGCGATAGAGCGAGGAGACGCCGGTGACACGCGTGTCCGCGTCGGCATCCAGCATGCGCAGCGCCGCGCCCATCGACTTTGCCGGGTCGCCAAGATTGCCGCCAAGGCTGAGATAGACCGTGCTATTCGGGCCAGACAACGGTCACCTCGACGTAATCGAGCACGCCGGGCACCGGGGCGTTCGGCTTGCGCACCGTGATCTCGGCTTTCTTGATCTGCGGAAAACGCGCCGTCAGCGCACGGGCGACTTCGAGCGCCAGGGACTCGATCAGGAAACGGCGCTGCCCGGTGATGATCTTTTCGATCACCGTGAACGCAATGCCATAGTTGACGGTGTCATCGATGGAATCCTCGACAAGCGCGCGGCCGGGATCGACGGTGAGCGCGGCATCGACATAGAAGCGCTGGCCGAGCCTCTCTTCCTCGTCCAGCACGCCGTGCCGGGCAAAGAAAGCGCAGTTCTTCATGCGGATGACATACATCGCTCAGTTTCTCGCCCGGTCGGTTTGACGCGCCAGCATAGCATCCGCGAGCGCCAATGCGTCCACGTTGAATGCGACATCGTGGACGCGAAACAGATCGGCGCCCTTGAGCCGCAAGATGACGCTGGTCGCCGCTGTTCCAACCCCTCTGTCGGCGGCATCGCGGCCGGTGACCGTGCCGATGAAGCGTTTTCGCGACGTACCGGCCATCAGCGGCAAGCCCAGTATATGCAGCTCGGAAAAGCGAGCCATCAGGTCGAGATTTTCCTCCGCCGTCTCCTTGGCGAATCCGAATCCCGGATCGAGCACGATATGGTCGTCGGCAACGCCGTTCTGGCGGGCGATCTCCAGCGATTTCCGCAGGAACGCCAACTGATCGGCAATCACGTCCGGCAGCTTCCGGCGATCCCGCCCGGTATGCATGATGACCAGCCCGGCGCCGGTATCGGCGGCGACGCGCGCAATGTCGGGCTCGCGCTGCAAACCCCAGACATCGTTGACGATATGCGCACCGGCGGCAACCGCGAGCCGCGCGGTGTCGGCGCGATAGGTGTCGACCGAAATCAGCACCTCGCCAGTGCTCGCCAGTGCCTCGATCACCGGCAGGATGCGGGCCTGTTCCTCGCTTGCCGATACCGCGGCGGCACCGGGGCGGGTCGATTCTCCGCCGATGTCGACGACCAATGCCCCTTCCGCCATGATGCGCCGTGCCTGGGTCAGCGCCGTTTCGGGGGCGTCGAACAGACCGCCGTCGGAAAAGCTGTCGGGCGTGACGTTGAGGATGCCGACGACCACGGCCTTATCGCCAAGGTCGAGATGGCGCCCATGCGCCAACTGCCACCGCCTAGCCGTCATTGCTCATCAACCATGGAGTTCATCAATCATGTGTGATCCCCGGCGGATCAATTCCGTTGCGCCGGCAACGGCCGTAAAGCAAGGTGGTCGAAGAGGCAACATGATGAAACCATCCATGCTTGGCATGAAACAATTCCTGCTTGGCGCGCTGCTCGCCCTGACCGCGATCCCGGCGGGTGCGGCCAATCTCGTCAAGACGTACAGCTACTTCGCCGTTGGCGGCAGCACGCTCGATGAAATCGAGGCACAGCTCTTCAAACGCGGGCCGGAGGTGAAAAGCACGGGTACGCGCCACCCTGGCGCCACGCAAATGGCCTTCACCACCCGCATCAGCTATGCGCGGACATCGAGCTCCTGCCGGATCGCCGATGCCGTGGTGACCGTCAAAGTGAAGGTGATCCTTCCCGAATGGCGCCGCACACGCAAGGCCGATGCCGATGTCAGGCTGTTCTGGGATACGCTCTCGGCCGACATCAAGCGACATGAGGAGCGCCACGTCGAGATCGCGAAGAACCATGGCCGCGAGCTCGAACAGGCGCTGGAAGCCACCTACCCGCAAAGGAACTGCGACGCCGCCAAGGCCAAGGCCGCCGCCATCACGGCAGCCGTTCTGGCCAGACATGACCGTGCCCAGGTCCAGTTCGACCGTGTCGAAAGCGTCAATTTCCAAAGCCGCATCCTCAGGTTGCTGCGCTACCGGATGGAGCGCATCGGGAACGGTAAACTGCCGCCGGCCTGAATCCGCCGAGGCGTTGAATGGCGGCGCAGGCCAATTGCGCTGAAGCGTAGTGCCAGCTTCGAAAAATTTCCGAGCACCGGTCGAAATCGGCCTATACGGGACGACATATGTCAGGTTCGCCAGGGCGACCTTCGAAAGATCAATGCGGCCAACGCGATCAACACGCTGGAATGGCTGAATGGGGCCGGCCAGCCGCAAGCATACGGATGAATGGACATGGACCAGACTGTCGATAGTCGGACGGCGGTGAAGAGCGACGCGCCTCTCAGCGAAAGCGAAAAGAACGCAATCATCGGTGGCGTACTCCTGTCGATGCTTCTGGCAGCGCTTGACCAGACCATCGTCGCGCCGGCGATGCCGACCATGGCGCGCCTGCTCGGCCATGCCGAATATCTGCCATGGATCGTGACCGGTTACCTGTTGACCGCCACCGCGATGGCGCCGCTCTATGGCAAGATATCGGACGTTTATGGTCGCCGGCCAACGATTTACGCGGCAATCCTCATCTTCCTTGCCGGATCACTGGTTAGCGCCATGGCGCCTAACATGCTGGTCCTGATCGTCGGCCGCGCGATCCAGGGCGCCGGCGGCGGCGGCCTGTTCGCGCTGGCGCAGACCGTGATCGGTGACCTCGTGCCGCCGCGCGAGCGCGCGCGCTACTCGGCCTGGATCGCGGGAACCTGGGCGGTCGCCAGCATCGCGGGCCCGCTTTTGGGCGGCACCTTCGCCGAGCATCTCCACTGGTCGCTGATCTTCTGGATCAACATCCCGCTTGGTCTCGTCGCCATGGCCATCATCAACAAGCCGCTGAGAAAGCTGCCGATCGCGGCAAAACACCATCGCATCGATGGCCTAGGCGCGTTGCTGCTCGTCGCGGCCACCGCCTTGCTGTTGCTGGCGTTGAACTGGGGTGGCAGCGAATATCCATGGCTGTCACGCGAAATCTTCGGGCTGCTCGCCTGTTCGGCTGTCATCTGGAGCGCCTTTGCGTTGCGGCTGCTGCGTGCGGCCGAACCGTTAATCTCGCTCGAAGTGCTTGGCAACCCGATCGTCCTTGCCGGCACGTTGTCATTGTTCCTGCTGCAGGCCGCCAATATTGGCCTTGCGGTCTACCTGCCGGTCTATTTGCAGTCCATCCTCGGGCTTTCGGCCAGTGAATCGGGAACCGCCATGCTTGGGCTCATGCTCGGCACCGTTGCGGGCGCGACATTCAGCGGCCGCACGATTCCCCGGTTCGTTCACTACAAGCGGATCGCGATGGCAGGGGTAACCTTCGCCATCCTGTGCCTCGGCATACTCAGCCTGGTGGCGGGACATGCTTCCCTGCTGATCGTCGAGATTCTGACGACCTGCATCGGCCTGGGCAGCGGCACGACATTCCCGGTTGCCACCGTATCGGTTGAGAATGCCGTCGATCAGGCCCATCTCGGCGTCGCCACCGGCGTACTGACCTTCCTTCGTTCTTTGGGCAGCGCGCTTGGCGTCGCCATCCTTGGCGCGGTCGCGCTCGGCTACGGCCTGCCGCTTGCCGGAGAAGGGACCCAAGCGGCCAGCACCGCCGTCGAGGCACTGGCATTCGTGATGATCTTCTTCACCGCGGCAACGATGCTGGTCATGGCGCTCGTCGCGCTGGTGCTGATGCCGGAAAAGCCGCTGCGCGGCCATCCCGAGGCTCCGGTGCTGGCTGACTGACAAAAGACGTGAAGCGCGTCGGCTGCATTTGATTATTCAAAGCGACGCGTTTCAAGAAGCTTCCACCACGCCGAGCTTCTTCTGCAGGCTGGTCGACGAGGTCGTGTACTGGAACACGATACGCTCGCCGGGGCTGATGACGCGCTTGGCGGCCTGCGCCATCAGCGCCACCTCGTGGAAACCCGACAGGATCAGCTTCAACTTGCCCGGATACCAGTTGATGTCGCCGACCGCGAAGATGCCGGGCACCGATGTCTGGAACTTCTCGGTATCCACCGGAATGAGGTTCTCGTGAAGATTGAGCCCCCACTCCGCGATCGGTCCGAGCTTCATGGTCAGGCCGAAGAACGGCAGCATGCGCGTACAAGGCACCTCGACATCGCCGTCCGGCCCCTTGATGGTGGCCGATGACAGCTGGCCGTCGGCGCCGGTCAATCCGGTCACCTGCCCGACCTGGAAATGCAGCTGCTTCATCTCCTGCATGGCATACATCTTGTTGACGCTGTCGGGCGCGGCACGGAATTCAGGCCGCCGGTGCACCAGCGTCACGCTCTTTGCCACAGGCTGCAGGTTGAGCGTCCAGTCGAGCGCCGAGTCGCCGCCGCCGACAATGACGAGGTCGTGGTCGCGAAAATCCTCCATCCGCCGCACCGAATAGAAGACACTCTTGCCTTCATAGGGTTCGATGCCCGGGATCGGCGGACGCTTGGGCTGGAAGGAGCCGCCGCCGGCGGCGATCACCACCACCTTGGCCTCGAACACTTCGTTCTCGTCGGTGGTGACGCGAAAACTGCCGTCCTCCAGCTTTTCGAGGCTGGAAACCATGCGGTTGTAGGTGAAATCAGGCTTGAACGGCGCGATCTGCTCAAGCAGTTTGTCAACCAGCCCCTGCGCCGAGATCGAGGGCCAGCCGGGAATGTCGTAGATCGGCTTTTCCGGATAAAGTTCCGCGCATTGGCCGCCGGGCCGGTCGAGGATGTCGATCAGGTGGCACTTCATGTCGAACAGGCCGAGTTCGAACACGGCAAACAGGCCGACAGGCCCTGCCCCGACAATAAGCACGTCTGTCTTGGTGGTCTCGGTCATGCGATGCGCCTCGCTGCGAAGAGAGCAGGACACTGCATGACCAATGCTCCGCTGCCAAGCCGCAGCGGGAAAAATCAGTTGGCAAGGATCCTGCGCTTATCCCTGGCGGGCGGGCACGCGGACAACCAGGCCGTCAAGCGCGTCGCGCACCTTGATCTGGCACGACAGGCGTGAGTTCGGCTGGACCTCGTAGGCGAAGTCCAGCATGTCCTCTTCCATCGCTTCCGGCTCGCCGACCTCAGCCGTCCAGGCTTCGTCGACATAGACGTGACAGGTCGCGCAGGCACAGGCGCCGCCGCATTCCGCCTCGATCCCGGGCACGGCGTTGCGGATCGCGTTCTCCATGACCGTCGAGCCGTTCTCGGCGTCCACGTCGAAATGTGTGCCGTCATGGGCGATGAAAGTCAGCTTGGTCATTTGTCACCTGAAGGGAGTTGCAGCCGAGATAATCACACCGGCGAGCAAGTCAACTGCCGCGCGAAAGCGCCGCCCCGTGACGTTTTTCCGCAAACCGGCTTTAGCGCCGGATTCAGCGACTGATGGCGGCGATGAAATCGCGCACTTCGTCGATCAGCGTGCCGAGCCGCTTGAGCGTCTGGTTGTCTTCCGGCCGGCGCTCGATCTCGGTGACGCAATCGGCAATGGCAAAGGCACCCACGCCCCGTGCCGAGCCCTTGAGCCCATGGGCGAGCAGAAGCCGGTCCTTGATGTCGGCGTCGACTATTCGGTCGCGCACCGACAGAGCCTGTTGTACAAACAGCGCCAGCACCTCCTGCTCGAGGCCGCGGTCGCCCATCGTCTGGTGGGCAAGGTGTGCCAAATCGACCGGCCGCGACCGCCTCGGTCCGGATACGTCGCCCCCGGGCATTGAGAAGGCAATGCCGCTTTCGCCACGCATGAACTCGAACTCCGTTTCTTCAATCGCCCCAAAACCTAGGCGAATCCAGTGGACAACGGGTTAATGGATGGCCCCGAAAAATGTTGCGAAAACGGCGCCGAAATCACGGTTGCGTTAACCTTATATTTAAAGTTTTACGTATCCCGCGGAATGCATGTTTTCTTTACCCCCCTGTGTCATTACGATACGAGGGGTCCATTTTCAGCCTCCTGCGCGTGGTACGACAAACAGAATTATAAGCCCGCGGCAGCTAGTACAGGGTAGCGAAGGCATGGCAAAGAAACCAACGACGACGAGAACTCTCGACAGCGACGTGGCCAGGGAACTGGAGAAGGCGCTTGATATCGACCTCAGCAATGACGTCGGCAGCGGCGACCTCGACATCGCGGCTTCGATGGAGGATCTGGAAGCACAGATATCCCAGGCCGCCGACGAGCTGGCACGCGAGGGACGCAATCAGAAACCAGAGTCCGTGGTCAATCAGGGCCAGGCCCAGAGCCAGGCCACAAAACCCGCGCCAAGGGCCAAGCCCGCCGAGTTGCGCCCCGTGGAAACACGCAATGGTGCCCAGCCCGCGGGCTTCGCCCCGGCCAATGACGATCGCCAGAAGGACTACAAGACGCTCCTGCACAGCCTCAACAGGCGTGCCTCGAACACCATTTACTGGGTCGTTGCCTTCGTTTCGCTCGCCTGGTTCGCCGGCGCCGGCGGATTGGCCAATCTCCTTTTCGGACCGAGCATCTGGAGTATCCGCACGCTCGACCAGTTCCTTGCCCGTCCGGAACTGATCGGCCTCGCCGTCGCGGCGATCGTGCCGGTCATCCTGTTCTGGGCCTTCGCGGCCATGATCCGCCGCGCCCAGGAAATGCGCATCGCCGCCCAGTCTATGACCGAAGTTGCCTTTCGCCTGACCGAACCGGAAAACCTTGCCCAGGACCGCGTCATGATGATCGGCCAGGCCGTTCGTCGCGAGGTCGCGGCCATGGGCGAAGGCATCGAACGCACGCTTGCCCGCGCCGTCGAGCTGGAAACGCTGGTGCACAGCGAAGTCAACCAGATCGAACGCTCCTATTCCGAGAATGAATCCCGCATCCGTTCGCTGGTCGACGGGCTCGGCAGCGAGCGCGAAGCCGTCGTCACCCACGCAGAGCGCGTCCGCGCGTCGATCACCGGTGCGCATGAGACGCTGAAGGACGAGATCGGCGCCGCCTCCGACATCATCCGCGACAGCATCCTCAATGCGTCGACCAAATTGTCGATGACCATCACCAATTCCGGCGACACGCTCATCGACCGCATCAACGAAAGCTCGATGTCGATCTTCGATTCGGTGGAAGGCCGGCTCGATTCGATCACCGACCGGCTGTCGACCTCGGGCGAGGCCTTCGCCAGCCTTCTCGACACCCGCATCGCCAAGCTGACGGACACCACGGACGGCCTGACACGGTCGTTGACCGATCTGCTCGACGATCGCACCACCGGCATGGTGTCGCTGCTTGGCGGCGCCGCGCGCACGCTCAATTCCGAATTCGAGGCCAGCCTCAACGGCATCGAACGCACGCTCGCCGAACGCGGCCAGGCGCTGATCAGCGAGTTCCAGACCCGCGCCGAGGCGCTGGATACCGGAACGCAGAAGCTTAATGCGGCCCTCGAGGCCCGCGCCCGCCAGATCAACGAGACACTGGTCGAGCGCGCCCGCGAAATCGCCCATACCTTTGCCGAGAGCAAGGACACGCTGTCGGCGATGATCGATCAGGGCAAGACCCAGATCGGCGCCGATATGGCCGACATCGTCACCTCGACCTCCTCCATGCTCGAAGCCCGCGCCAGCGACTTCGCCGGGCGCATGGAAGCCGCCCGTCACGTCGTCTCGCGTTCGTTCGACAGCGACATCCAGCGGCTCGCCGACGCCCGCGTCGGCATCGAGGAAGCCGTCGAGAACCACAGCAGAAAGCTGTCCGAAAGCCGCGAGCGCATGGCCGAGGCCATGCAGGCCGATCTGGCGAAGTTCGCCGAGAGCCGCGCCGGCATCGATGCAGCGGTGACAGACCAGGTGCAGAAGCTGGCCGAGGGCCGCAGCCTGATCTCGCGCGCTCTCGAAGAGGATCTGCGCAAGGTCAATGAATCGCGGGCGGCCATCGATGCGTCGCTTGGCAGCCATCTCGAAAGGCTGGAAGAAGGCCGCAACAGGCTCTCCGCCGCCCTGAATGAAGACTCAGGGAAACTGGTGCAAGCCCGTACGATCATTGATGAAATGGTTGCCGGCCATGTCGGAAAACTCGCCGAAGGCCGTAACATCCTGTCGCGCGCCCTGGAAGCCGATCTCGGCAAACTGTCGGACAGCCGTGCCGACATCGACGGTCTGGTCGCCGGTCAGGTCGAAAAGATCGCCGAAGGCCGCGCCGTGCTCGCCAAGGCGTTGGAAAACGACATCATCGGCATCAAGAGCCTCATCGAAACCCATTCCGCCAAGCTGGCGGAAGACCGCACGCAGCTTTCCCATTCGCTGGACGACGATCTATCCGGCATACGCGGCCTGATCGAAAGCCATTCGGGACGGCTGGCCGAAGACCGCAGCCTGCTGTCACAGACCCTCGAAGCCGACCTTGCCAAGCTGGCGGAGAGCCGCTCCAGCATCGACGGGCTCGTCGCCGGCCAGGTCGAGAAGCTGGCCGAAGGGCGCGACATTCTCAAACGCGCGCTTGAATCTGATCTGAACACGATCAAGGGCGTCATATCGAGCCAGTCGGAAAAGTTGGCCGAGGATCGCGGCCAACTTTCGCGGGTGCTGGAAACCGATCTGGAGAATGTGAACAGCGTCATCGCCGACCACATGAACAGGCTGGTGCAGGATCGTTCGACCCTGTCCAAGGCCCTTGAGGACGATCTCGCCAAGCTGGCGGAGAGCCGCTCCAGCATCGACGGGCTGGTCGCCGGCCAGGTCGAGAAGCTGGCGGAAGGCAGAGATATCCTGCGGCGCGCCCTGGAATCCGACCTCAATGCGATCAAGGGAACCATTGCCGACCAGTCGCAGAAACTGGTCGATGACCGGGCACAGTTCGCCCGGGCGCTCGAGGCTGATCTCGAAAGCGTCAACGGCCTCGTCAACAGCCATTCCGAACGGCTCGCCCAGGATCGTTCGACCCTGTCGAGATCACTTGAGGCCGACCTCGACAACGTCGCCGGCCTGGTCGACAGCCACGCGGAAAGGCTTGTCCAGGAGCGCTCGACCCTGTCGAAGGCGCTTGAAGACGACCTAGCCAAGCTCGCCGAGAGCCGCTCCAGCATCGATGGCCTTGTCGCCGGCCAGGTCGAGAAACTCGCCGAAGGCCGCGATGTTCTCAAGCGCGCGCTGGAAGCCGACCTTGCCAAGCTGGCCGAGAGCCGCTCCAGCATCGACGGTTTGGTCGCTGGTCAGGTGGAGAAACTGGCCGAAGGCCGCGATATTCTCAAACGCGCCCTCGAAGCTGACCTGCAGAAGCTGGCCGAAAGCCGCGGCGATATCGACGATGTCATTGCCGGACATGTCGGCAAGCTGTCCGAAGGCCGCAATATGCTGACCCGCGCACTGGAAGACGATCTCGGCAAGCTCGTCGAGACCCGCAAGGACGTCGACCGCTCGTTGTCGGGCCATATCGACCAGATCGCCGCCAGGAGCACCGATATCTCCGCGGCGATCGCAAGCGATGTCGAGAAGATCGAGCAGGCGTTCAGCCGCCAGACCGGCATCATCGAGGAGCGCGCCGGCACCATGGAGCGTGCGCTCTCGACAGGCGTCGACAACGTCCGCGCCGTGCTCGAAAAGAGCGCCGTGTTTGTCGCCGGCGCCTTGCGCGAGAAGGTGCTGGAAGTCACCAGCACGCTGCACGAGCAGGCCGGTGCCGCGTTCAGCGACGCCGACCGCAAGATCGCCGAGCGCGCCGAGCAGACTTCCGCAGCCCTGCTGGCACGGGCCGAGGACATCGCCCGCACGTTCGAGGACGCGGACCGTCGCCTGCACGCCCGTGCGGAAGATACGTCGAACGCCTTGCTCGCCCGCGCGGAAGATACGTCCAGCTCGCTGCTGGCCCGCGCCCATGAATCCGCCGATCAGCTGGCTGCTCGTGCAAGCCAGATCGCCGGCGCCTTCGACGTGGCGGACCAGAAGCTCGCCGCCCGCGCCCAGGAAACCACCGACCAGCTGACCGCCCGGGCTCAGGACGCCGCCGATCATCTGGCCGCCCGTGCAAGCGAGATCGCCGGTACGTTCGATGCAGCCGACCAGAAGCTGGTCGCCCGCGCCATCGAAACGGCCCAGTCGCTGGCCGCTCGCGCCGGCGACATCTTGCGCAATTTCGAAGGCGCCGACCAGCGGCTCGGCATGCGCATTGGCGAATCGGCCGAAGCGCTTGCCGCCCGTGCATCGGACCTCGGCCGCATCTTCGATGCCGCCGACCAGCAATTGGTCTCGCGCATCGCCGAAGGTTCGGAAGCGCTGTCGAGCCGTGCCTCCGAAATCGGCCGCATCTTCGACGACGCGGATCAGCGTCTGGTGTCGCGCATCGCAAGCAGCACCACCGCGATCGGCGAGCATGCCGAGACCATCGTCGGCGCCTTTACCGACACCGAGCAACGGGTCGCCGAACGTGCAAGGCGGACCGGCCAGGAAATGGCCGTGCATGCCCGCGAAATCGAACAGGCGCTTGTCGGCGCCGACGAGCGGCTTGCGTCGAGCGCGGCGGCCGCGGCCGCCCGTGTGGAAGAGCAGGTCTCGGGCGTCGAGAACCGCCTCGCCCACACGGCCGAGACGATGGGCCAGAAGCTCAACGAGCAGGTGTCGAATGCCGAGGCGCAACTCGTCTCGCGCGCCAATGTCATCGCGGAGACCTTCACCGCGGTCGGCCAGCATATCGGCCAGAGCACCAACGATGCCGCCAAGACGATCGGCGCCAACACCCGCGAACTCAACACCATGCTCGCGGCGCGTTCGGCCGAAATGTCGAAGATCCTCGACGAAACCGCACGGCCTTTGGTCGAGCGCTTCGCGCAAGGTGGCTCGGAACTGCAAAAGAGCATGGAAGAGGTCACCGAACGCGCCACCGAGAAGCTGCGCAGCGAGAATGCCGCCCTTGTCGACGCGCTCGCCAGCCGTACCGCCGAGACCTTGTCGGCGGTCGAAGGCGCTCGCTCGTCGCTGTCCGACAGCGTCGCCGATCTCATCGGCCGCATGACCAAGTCCAGCTCGCAGCTCGGTCAGCTGATCGAGCAGGCCGCGGTCAATCTCGGCCAGGTCGATGAACGCCTCAGCGGCAGCACACAAAGCTTCGCCGCCACCACGGAGAAGGCCGCTCAGACCTTCGCCAGTTCGGCGCGACTGGTCGATTCGAACACGACAAGGCTGACTGAACTGTCGTCGTCCACCTTGCGCGAGGTCGCGTCGATCGCCACCAAGTTCGACGAACATAGCCGCCTGCTCTCCAGCGCTTCGGACCTGTTGAGCTCGGCCCAGAGCAACCTCGAACACACGCTCGAACGGCAGTCGTCGCTCGAAGACCTCGCCGTCGGCTTGGTCAAGAAGTCGGAAGATCTCGAAAGGGTCATGCGCTCGTTCGAAAACCTCGTCGGCCAGACGCTGCAGAACGCCGAGGGCAAGACGATGGAGTCGGCCGACAAGATCCGCAACGCCATCACCGACGTCGTCGATTCGGCTACCAAGCGCTTCGCCGATGCGACCGAGGAGATGCGGCGCACCGCTGGCTCGATCAAGAGCGAGCTCGACCTCACCCGCGCCGAGCTCAAGAAGGGCGTCATCGAAATGCCGGAGGAGGCCAAGGAATCGACCTCGGCCATCCGCCGCGCCGTTTCCGAGCAGATCAATGCGCTGAAAGAGCTTTCCGAGATCGTTGCGAAATCTGGCCGCAATGGTGACGGGTCCGAGCCACGCAATCTGCGCCCGGCGCCGCAAGCGCCGGCCGCACGCGCCGCCGAACCACCGCGCCGTGCACCGTCGCCGCAGCCGGAGCTGCGCACGCCCCAGGCACCCTTGGGCGGCCCTGCATTGCGCGGCACGCTCGACCTTGAGCGTCCGGCCGAATCGGCGCCGCGCCAGCGTTCGGACGCCAGTGCCCGCACGCCGCAAGGCGGCTGGGTGCGCGATCTCCTGACCGCGGCGTCGAACGACGAGGACCTGAGGCCCGCGGCACCCTCGGAAGGGCCGCGCGCGGCCCCTGCCCAGCGCTCGCCCCTGCATGTCGTGGAATCGCTGAACTCGCTCTCCGTCGATATCGCGCGGGCCATCGATCACGAAGCGTCGATCGAGTTGTGGAACCGCTACCGGCGCGGCGAGCGTGACGTGTTCACGCGGCGGCTCTACACGCTGAAGGGTCAGCAGACGTTCGACGAGATCCGTCGCAAGTATCAGGCGGAGGCCGAGTTCCGCGCCGCCGTCGACCGTTACTGCGACGATTTCGAGAAGCTGCTCAAGGATGTCTCGCGCAACGACCGCGACAACATCATGGCGCAGACCTACCTGACGTCGGATACCGGCAAGGTCTACACCATGCTGGCCCACGCCAGCGGCCGGCTGCACTAAGACAGCAATTGAATAGGCGGGGCCATGGGTCCCGCCTGTGACTGCCTTAACCTCCAGCACGCGCTGAACCTGGATGCGTTCGGGAATCGTCCAAAGTCCGATTCCCAACGGCACCAAGTCCACTGGCAAAGCTCCGCCTACGCTCAAAGGATGTGATCGTGAAGACGGCAATCATATTCGACTGCGAGTTTCTTTGCCTCGAAGGTTCGCAACGTCGATTCTGGTGTGCGGCCCACGACCCCGACCCGGTGATCGTGCAGATCGGCGCCGTCAGACTAGGACTCGGGCACGACTTTCCCCTGTTGGGCACGCACAAGGCCTATATCAGACCGGTCGACCGGTTTGGCAACAGATACGCCCTCGACCCGTTCTTCACCAAGCTGACCGGCATCACCGAGGAAGACTTGGAGACCGAAGGGGTAGACCTCGGGGAAGCCCTCGCGGACGTCGATCGCTTTTCCGATGGAGCGCGGTTCTGGTCCTGGGGCAAGGACGAACTGAACATGGTCGCCATCAGTTGCTATATCGCGGGCATTCAACCTTCGATCCCGGCCACCCGGTTCGACAACGCCGTCAGGCTGCTGGTCGAGGCTGGGATGCCGACCGAGGATCTGGCGAGAACACCGAGCAACAAGCTTGCGGACTACTATGGCATCGAACACCCGCCATTGCAGGGGCACGACGCGCTCGATGACGCGCTGTCTGTGGCCTACACCCTGCAGCACGTGATGAAGACTGGAAAGCTCTGGCCGGACATCTTCGACCGCCTGTAGGTAGAAGAGTTTGATGGGATTCTGGCGCCTCGCGCTCAGATCACCGAATCCGTCCAGCGCACGATCTGCCGGGCGGCATCGCCGAACGCGTTGTCGAGCGCGTTGACATAGGCTGGATTGCCGCTGCCCGAAACAGGCGCCGAGGCGGTGAAGCTCTTCGATGCACGCACCTCGCCATTGCGGTCGTTGAGGATGCGCACGAACAGGTCGACCTCGGCATGCTCGCCGCCGTCGACGCGCACCTCGAACGAACGGATCTCGACGATCACCTGATAATCGATGGCAAGGCCCTCGCCCGGCTTGCCGACGCCGGCAAAACTGCCCGAACGCTGGAACGTCTCGGCCAGCCGCGCCTGCACGATCAGCGGCAGCCGGTCGGCCCATTGCGCGCCCTTGAGATACTGGATCGAGCGATCCGACGGCTTGATGACGATGTTCTGGCTGTCCAGCGCCTTGAGCGCAGATGGCTGCGCGATCAGGATCTGGCGACGGCTGTGGCCGCGCACATCAATCGAAGGCGCCGACAGCTCAAAGGTGTCGAGTGGCGCAGGCTTGCCGCCCAACACTGCGCAGCCGGCCAGCGTTAGGGCAAGCAGAGCCGCAGCCGATGTCAACCCGCCCGTTCTCACCCACACAGACTTCACACGCGATCCCCGTTGTCCCCGGATCGTAAGATCAACCCGCTTTCGCGGCTCATGTTCTTGCGGCGCGCCGACGCCGAAGTCAACGCCGCGCCCTGCCATTGAACTGCCGAACCTCGCCCTCGCCACCCGAAAGGATGCGCTGCGGATTGCGGCTGAGATCGGTCACCGCCTCCTCGATGCGGCTGATCGAACGGCGGCTGTCCTGCACCAGTGCTTCGACATTCGACAGCCCCTGGCCCGAGAAACGCGTCAGATTGTCGGTTATGACGCCAAGGCGGGCATTCAGCGTGTCGGCAACCTGCTTGAACGATTTCAGTGTGGCCCTGGCGTCGGCCATCACCCCATCGGCCTGCCCTGAACCGAGCAAGTGGTCGACCCTGGCGAGAATGCCGTCGACACGCACCGAGGCGTCGTTGAGGCGTTGCGCCAGTTGCTTGGCGTCCTTGATCGTCTGGTTGATGTCGTCGGCGCGGTTGGCGAACTTGTCGGTCACCTCCGCGATGTCGGCGGCGGCCTTGTTGGCGTTTTCGCTGGCTTTCTGGATATTGGCAAGCGCCGTGCGCACCTGCGCCGGATCGATGCCGTCGAGCACGCCGTCGACCTTGGCCAGCGTGCCTTGCGTCTGCTTGGCGAAATCGTTGACCGACCCGACCGCCGTGTCGACGTTCTTGATCACGCCGTCGAGCTGTTTCGAAGTCTCCTTGAGGTTGCCTGTCACCGTATCGACGTTGGCGACAATGCTCTTGATCTTGTCCTTGTCGACGGCGTTGAGCAGGCCTTCGGCTGCCTTCAGCGTGCCGTCGAGCTTGCCGGAAACGCCTTTCAGCTCATCGGACAGCGCACTGGCGGCGGACAGGAACTTGTCGATGCCGTCGGAATTCTTGGCCAGCGCGTCGGAAAAGGTCCGCACGTTCTGCACGGTCTGCGTCAGCGGCCCACGAACGTCCCTGGTGAAGCCTTCGAGCTCCGTGAGCACCTTGTCGGCGCGAGTGAAGATGTTCTGCGCTGTCTGCAGGAGGTTGGTCACCGCCGACGGGTTGGCGACGATCTCGGCGACCTTGCCTTCCTTTTCCGCCTGGTCGAGGAGTTTCACTTCCTTGGGATCGGCGCCCTTGAGCTCGATGTTGGCCTGTCCGGTGAGGCCGGCAAGACCGATATCAGCCTGCGTCGACTTGGTGATCGGCGTCAGGCGATCGATCTCGGTATCGGCGATGGCGACGGTCGGATTGTCGACGTCGATATAGACGCGCCTGACATCACCGACCTTGACGCCGTTGAACAGCACGAAACTGCCGCGGCCTAGTCCGGACGCCGAGCCTGGAATGCGCACGCGCAGCACCGTCGTCTCGCCCTTGTCGCCGATCGCCGCCGTCCAGTAGACGAAGGCAAAGGCCGCCAGGATCGCGGCCAGCGTGAAAATGCCGACAATGACGTAATTGGCTCTGGTTTCCATTGTCCCACTTATGGCTATGCGCGCGCCGCAAGATCAAGTTGCCGGGCGCGTTTTCCGCGGAAATAGGACTTTACCCACGGTTCCTCGCTCTTCAGCATGTCGTCGATGGTGCCTTCGACCAGCACTTTCTTCTTGCCGAGCACGGCCACCCGGTCACACGCCGTGAAAAGCGTGTCGAGATCATGCGTCACCATATAAACGGTCAGATCCATCGTATCGCGCAGTTTGACCACCAGTTCGTCGAATTCAGCCGCGCTGATCGGATCGAGGCCGGATGTCGGCTCGTCGAGGAAGACGATATCGGGGTCGAGTGCCAGCGCCCGCGCCAGCGCGGCGCGCTTGATCATGCCGCCGGAAAGTTCGGACGGGAATTTCTGCGCCGCGTCAGGCGGCAATCCGACCAGTTCGATCTTGAGCAGCGCCAGCTCATCCATCAGCTTCTTGGGCAGGTCGAGATATTCGCGCATCGGCACCTGGACGTTTTCCTGTACCGTCAGTGCCGAAAACAGGGCGCCGTGCTGGAACAGCACGCCAAGCCGCATGTCGATGCGCAGACGCTCCACTTCGCTGATCTTCTCGACATCGACGCCGAACAGCTTGATCGTTCCCGACTGCTTGCGCGTCAGGCCGAGAATGGTTCGCAGCAGAACTGACTTGCCGGCGCCCGAGGCGCCGACAAAGCCAAGGATCTCGCCGCGCCTGATATCGAGCGACAGTTTGTCGAGGATGAGCTTGTCGGCGAAGGACACGCTGATGTCGTGCGCGGAAAGCACGATGTCGCCCTCGCCCGTGTCGTCAGTCAGCGCACTTGCCTTTTTCCGGTTTCGCAGCTTCATCTCAAAACTCGATCGCTGCGTAGAACATGGCGAAAAGCCCGTCGAGGATGATGACGACGAAAATCGACTTCACCACCGAGGCTGTCACGTGCTGGCCGAGCGATTCCGCGCTGCCGCCGACCTTCATGCCTTCGACCGAGGCAATCGTGCCGATGATCATGGCCATGAACGGCGCCTTGATCAGGCCGGCGAAAATCGTGCTGAGATCGATGGCGACGCGCAGCCGGTCGATGAAGGCGGCCGGCGCGATGTCGGAATAGAGCCAGGCAGCCAGTATGCCGCCGCCGAGAGCGGCGAAATTGGCGATGATGGTCAGGCACGGCAAGGCGATGACCAGCGCCACGAGCCGTGGAAAGACCAGGACGCCGATCGGGTTGAGCCCGATGACCTTCAGCGCGTCGACCTCCTCGCGCATTTTCATCGAGCCGATCTCGGCGGTGATCGCGCTGCCGGAGCGGCCGGCGATCATGATCGCCGTC
Source organism: Mesorhizobium sp. M1409 (assembly GCF_040317535.1). Taxonomy (NCBI): domain Bacteria; kingdom Pseudomonadati; phylum Pseudomonadota; class Alphaproteobacteria; order Hyphomicrobiales; family Phyllobacteriaceae; genus Mesorhizobium; species Mesorhizobium sp. M1409. Next base: position 42,164 of record NZ_JAMYKV010000032.1, on the reverse strand, counting down.
ATCAGCACGCCGAGTTCGCGCAGGATCAGCACGCCGACCAGGTCGACGACGAATATGTCGGCACCGAAATAGCTGAGCTGATAGGCGCCTTGCTGGGCGACGATGGCGCCGACGATCGCCGACATCAGCACCACCACCGGAATGGCGCCGACGCCCATGCGGTCGATCTGGTTGAAGATCGCCGCCGGATTGACGGCATGACCACGACCGAGCTTCATCTGCGCGCCGCGGATGGTGGCGCCGAGGATGTTCATCGAGGCGAGGAAGTCGTCGCGCATCTCGTAGACGCGACGGCCGACCGCCTCCAGCGCGCGGATGACGATATTGGGCGGACCGGCGGCGCCGGATTCGGGTTCGCGTCGCACGGCCTCGCCCACAGCGTCGAGCAGGATCGAAGCGATCTCGCTCTGGCCTTGCATCTGGATCTCGACGCCCTTCTTCTCGAAGGCGCTTACCAGCCGATCGATCAGCCAGGCGCCGGCGGTGTCCATCTTCTCGATCTTGGAAAGATCGAGCGCCAAGGTTTTGAAGCCGCTTCGTTTTTCGATCTTGCGCATGTCGGCGTCGATCAGCGCGACGGTCCGTGTCGTCCAGATTCCGGAGAAGGCGCAGCCGAGAACGCCGTCCTCCTCGCCGATTGCCACGCGCGGTTCGTGGTCAGCCTCCCCTGCGGTCGTGCCGCTTGCGTCGCGCTTGCCAATGGTCAACATGGCGTCCTGTTTAGCCTGACGGGTCTGACCTGTCGATTTGCCGACAACGCTTGTCGCATAGCAGGAGCAGAAAAATATGGCGCGTGTCATTTCGGTCGAGGCCGAGCGTTTTCCAATCGCCGGAACCTTCACCATTTCGCGCGGTTCCAAGACCGAAGCCGAAGTGATCTCCTGCACGATCAGCGAGGGCAGCCACGCCGGCCGCGGCGAATGCGTTCCCTACAAGCGTTATGGCGAGACGATGGACGCCGTTCGCGAGGCGATCGAAGCCATGCGCGACCGGATCGCCGGCGGCATCAGCCGAACCGCCTTGCTCACGGCCATGCCGGCCGGAGCCGCCCGCAACGCTATCGACTGCGCCTTATGGGATCTGGAGGCAAAGGTCAGCGGAACATCGGTAGCCGATCGTATAGGTGCTGCTCCCTTACGGACGCTCGAAACCGCCTACACGCTGTCGCTCGGCGAACCGGAAGCGATGGCGGCGCAGGCCCGCGCCAATGCGGCGCGGCCTCTGCTCAAGGTCAAGATCGGTGGCGACAACGACATCGCCCGTATCCGCGCGGTAAGGCAAGCGGCGCCCGACAGCCGCATCGTCCTCGACGCCAATGAGGGCTGGACCGACGATAATATCGTGGCAAACCTTGCCTTTGCCGCCGAGCAAGGCATCGCGCTGATCGAACAGCCGCTGCCGGCTGGCCATGACGAAATCCTGCGCCATATCGCGCATCCAGTGCCAATCTGCGCCGATGAAAGCGTGCACGAGGTGAAGAATCTCGGAACTCTTATCGGCCTTTACGACGCCATCAACATCAAGCTCGACAAGTCGGGTGGCCTGACAGCTGCCCTTGTGCTGCGCGATCGCGCCCGCGAACTCGGTTTCGGCGTGATGGTCGGCTGCATGGTCGGTACGTCGCTGGCGATGGCGCCGGCGGTGCTGCTCGCTCAGGATGCCGATTTCGTCGACCTCGACGGTCCGCTGCTGCTTGCTCGCGACCGTGTGCCCGGCCTTGTCTACCAGGGCTCGCTGGTGTCACCGCCTGATAAGGCGCTGTGGGGCTGAGCGCGCCGCTAGCCCGATCAGCACCAGGCCGATCAAGGCGATCGGGATCATGGCAAAAAAGCCGTTGACGCCGAACCGCTCGTAAAGCGGGCCGGATGCCAGCGTCATTACCGCCATGAAGAAGCCGTTGGAGAAATAGGCGATGCCTTGCGCGGCGCCTGTCCGCTCTTCGGACACCGTTTCACCGATCATCTTCTGCAGGCCGATCAGCACCAGCGCCACAGAGACCGAGTGCAGCGTCTGGACGCCGAAAAATCCGGCAACGCCGAGGCCGAGCGGCCAGACCAGCGGAAAGGCGATCCAGCGCACGATCGAGCCGATCCCTGCCATCACCATGATCGACACGACGGAGAACCGGTCGAAAAAGCGGGTGAACATCATGAACATGCAGACTTCCGAAACCACGCCCCACGCCCACAAAAAGCCCACAACCGAATCGCTGATGCCGATCGATTTCCAGTAGATGGAGACGAAGCCGTAGAGAAATGCGTGGCTGGCGGTGATGACGCCGACGCCGATGGAAAAATACAGGAAATACGGGTTGAGAAGCTTCGGTGCTGAATGCTGGATGTCGGTGGCCGACAGCGGCGAAGCGCGCCGCGGACGGCCAAGACGCGGCGCCAGCAGCCCGGCGGCAAGGGCCGCGACAAACGCCACGAGAATGATCACCGGAACCGCCCGCGAGCCGGTTGCCGACAGGATGAAGCCACCGGCGACATTGGCGAGCAGATAGGAGATCGAGCCCCATTTGCGCATGCTCGTATAGTTCGATCCGAAGCGGCGCACGCCTGAAAGCGCCAGCGAATCGGCGATCGGCGAATGCGGCGTCCAGACGATGGTCAGCGCCAGCGACACCGCCAGCACCATCGCGTAGGTCGGCGTCAGGAAATAACCGGCCGACAAAAGCAGCGACGCAGCCACCAGCGCGACGTAGACATCGGCGCGGTCCCTGGCACGGTCGGCCAGCGCGGTCAGCAACGGCGTCGTCACCACGCGCAGGAACATGGGGGCCGCCAGGATGACGGCGATCTGCTCGGCATGAAAACCCTTGGCCTGCAGCCACAGCGGGAAATACGGCAGATGCGTTCCGAGCGGCACGAACAGCGTCGCGAAGATCAAGCTCATGCGCAGTTCGAAATGACGCGGCTTGACGAGTTGTTCGGGCGAAAGCGGCGGCAGGGACATGAATCGATCCAATCACGCTGCACTTGGCCGGACGGCAACGCGTGTCGATCCCTTAACATGAGCGAAAACCGGGCGAAACCGGTTGGACCAATCGATTGCCGCCGGAGCGGGGAGGAACGCCGGCGCTATGCCGCCTGCCCTACCCGGTCTTCGATGAGCAACGGGATAAAGGGCTCGTCCGGCGCCTCGGGCAGCACCTGTGCCCAGGTCAGGATTTCCATCCGGCCATCAAAATGCTCGACCACCGCCGTGCAGCTTTCCACCCAGTCGCCGGTGTTGATGTACTGGACATCGCCAAAATTCTCGATGACGGCATGATGGATGTGGCCGCAGACGACGCCGTCGACATGCGAGCGGCGCGCCTCTTCGGCAAGCATCGTCTGGAACGAGCCGATGAAGTTGACCGCTTTCTTGACGTTGACCTTGGCCCAGGAGGAGAACGACCAATAAGGCAGTCCGAGCAGCTGGCGCAGCCGCGTCACCACGCGGTTGACCAGCATGGCCGCGTCATAGGCGTGATCACCAAGATAGGCCAGCCAGCGCGCATTGTGGACGACGGTGTCGAACTGGTCGCCATGGATGACGAGCAGGCGCTTGCCGTCGGCGGTCTCGTGGATGGCACGGTCGGCCACGACGATGCCGCCGAAATGCACGCCCTGGAACTGGCGGGCGAATTCGTCATGGTTGCCGGCGATGTAGGTGATGTTGGCGCCCTTGCGCGCCTTGCGCAGCAATTTCTGCACGACGTCGTTGTGGCTTTGCGGCCAGTGCCAGTTCCGCCGCAGCCGCCAGCCGTCGACGATGTCCCCGACCAGATAGATGATGTCGGCGTCATGATAGCGCAGGAAGTCGATCAGGAATTCGGCCTTGGCCGCCTTCGAGCCCAAATGGACATCGGAAATGAACATGCTGCGGAAAGTGCGGGGCTCTTGGCCGGACATCGCGATTTTTCACCGTTGCTTTCGCGAGAGCCTATGCCCCGATTCATGCAACAACCGTATGACGGTTGCGATTGGTCCAGTCGAAGGACTAGCTTGCCGCCGGCTCACAAGGAGAAATCATCATGGATCTCGGTATCAGCGGGAAGAAGGCCATCGTCTGCGCTTCGAGCAAGGGACTTGGGCGCGGTTGTGCCATGGCGCTGGCGGAAGCCGGCTGCGACGTCGTCGTCAACGGGCGCAATGCCGAACTGGTGGCGAAAACCGCTGCGGAACTGCGCCAGCGCTATGGCGTCACGGTGACGGAAGTCGTTGGCGACGTCTCGAGGCCCGAGGTGCAGAAGGCGCTGCTCGCGGCCTGCCCGGAACCGGATATCCTCGTCAACAACAATGGCGGACCGCCGCTTCGCGATTTCCGCACGCTCGACCGCGAAAAGATTCTCGAAGGCGTCACCCAGAATATGGTGACGCCGATCGAACTGGTGCAGGCTGTCCTCGACGGCATGGCGGCGCGCGGCTTCGGCCGCATCGTCAACATCACCTCGCTGTCGGTCTATGTTCCGATCCCCGGCCTGGACCTGTCGTCCGGCGCACGCGCCGGCCTGACCTCGTTCCTGGCCGGCGTGGCGCGGACGGTGGTCGATCGCAACGTGACCATCAACAGTCTTTTGCCGGGCAAGCTCGACACCGACCGGCTGCGCGGGCCGCACGAGGCCGGCACATCAGAGGATCCCGCCGCCGCGGCAGCCCGCAAGACCCGCATCAGCGCCGATGTTCCGGCCAAGCGGCTCGGCACGCCGGAGGAATTCGGCCAGATCTGCGCCTTCCTGTGCTCGGTCCATGCGGGCTATCTGACCGGGCAGAACATACCGGTCGATGGCGGTCTCTATGTCAGCGCCTTTTGATCGACGCGCCTGCCAACCAGCAGCAATCATTTGCTGTCAAATCGGCATAAGCACTTGATAGATAACGATTTTCGACACGCCGCAGGGTAAAGCCGCCGGCGCGTCAATTAGCGTCGCGAAAAACCTCGGCTGCATGCTAAAAGGGAATCTCCAGGCAGATTTCGGAGGAGCGGCCGCATGGAAGGCGAGAGCAAAAAGACGGCACGTTCGGACCTCGACGAAGCCGCCCTCTACTTCCACAAGCACCCAAGGCCGGGAAAACTCGAGATCCAGGCGACCAAGCCGCTCGGCAATCAGCGCGACCTCGCGCTCGCCTATTCGCCTGGTGTCGCCGCCCCTTGCCTGGAAATCCGTGACGATCCGGCGACCGCCGCCGACTATACGGCGCGCGCCAATCTGGTTGGTGTCGTCTCCAACGGGTCGGCGGTGCTCGGCCTCGGCAATATCGGCCCGCTGGCCTCCAAGCCGGTGATGGAGGGCAAGGCTGTCCTGTTCAAGAAATTCGCCGGCATCGACGTCTTCGACATCGAGATCGACGCGCCCGGCATCGAGCGCATGGTCGAGACGATCTCGGCGCTCGAGCCGACCTTCGGCGGCATCAATCTCGAAGACATCAAGGCGCCGGAGTGCTTCGAGGTCGAGGAGCAGTTGAAGGCCCGCATGGGCATACCGGTGTTCCACGACGACCAACACGGCACCGCGATCATCGTCGCCGCCGCCGTACTCAACGGGCTGGAATTCGCCGGCAAGACCATCTCGAACATCAAGATCGTCACCTCAGGCGCCGGCGCTGCCGCCCTTGCCTGCCTCAACCTGCTGGTCTCGCTCGGCGCGCGGGTCGAAAACATCTGGGTCACCGACCGTTTCGGCGTCGCCTACAAGGGCCGCGTCGACGAGATGGACCGCTGGAAGGACCCCTATGTGAAAGACACAGAGGCGCGCACGCTGGCCGATGTCATATCAGGCGCCGACGTCTTCCTCGGCTTGTCGGCGGCAGGCGTGCTGAAGCCGGAACTGCTCCAGCACATGGCGCCGAAGCCACTGATCCTGGCGCTGGCCAACCCCAATCCGGAGATCATGCCGGAGGTGGCGCGTGCGGCGCGTCCCGATGCGATGATTTGCACCGGCCGCTCCGATTTTCCTAATCAGGTCAACAACGTACTGTGTTTTCCTTACATCTTTCGCGGTGCGCTCGACTGTGGCGCCAGCGCCATCAACGAGGAGATGAAAATGGCCGCGGTGCGGGCGATCGCAGCGCTCGCTCGTGAAGAACCCTCCGATGTCGCGGCCCGCGCCTATTCCGGCGAGACGCCGATCTTCGGCCCCGAGTTCCTGATCCCCTCGCCCTTCGATCCGCGCCTGATCCTGCGCATCGCCCCGGCGGTCGCCAAGGCGGCCTGCGACACCGGTGTCGCGACAAGGCCGATCACCGACTCCGCCGCCTATATCGACAAGCTCAATCGCTTCGTTTTCCGCTCCGGCCTGGTGATGAAGCCGGTGTTCTCGTCGGCCAAGGCATCGACCGCCAAGCGCGTCATCTACGCCGACGGCGAGGACGAGCGCGTGCTCCGCGCCGCCCAGGTGGTGCTCGAGGAAGGCATCGCAGAACCGATTCTGATCGGCCGCCCACATGTCATCGAAGTGCGCCTGAAGCGCTACGGGCTGCGCATCAAGCCCGGTGTCGATTTCGGCCTGATCAATCCGGAAGACGATCCGCGCTATCGCCACTATGTCGACCTGTTGATCGAACTCGCCGGCCGGCGCGGCGTGACGACGGAGGCCGCGCGCACCATGGTGCGCACCGACAACACGGTGATCGCAGCACTTGCGCTCAAGCGCGGCGATGCCGATGCCATGGTCTGCGGCCTCGAAGGCCGCTTCGAGCGGCATCTGCGCAACGTCACCCTGATCATCGGTCCGCGCACCGGCGTCAGGGATCGCGACCTCTCGACGCTGTCGATGCTGATCTCGCAGCGTGGCATCATCTTCCTCACCGACACCCACGTCTCCGTCGACCCGACGGCCGAGGAGATTGCCGAGATGACGGTGCTGGCGGCGGAAGAAATCCAGCGCTTCGGCATCGAGCCGAAGGCAGCACTCCTGTCGCATTCCGATTTCGGCTCGCGCGATTCACCCAGCGCGCTCAAGATGCGGCAAGCGGCGGCGATCCTGGCGCGTATCGCACCCGAACTGGAGTGCGACGGCGAGATGCATGCCGATTCCGCCTTGTCTGAGCATCTGCGCCAGCGCGTCTATCCGCATTCGCGGCTGAAGGGCGAAGCCAATCTGCTGGTATTCCCCAACCTCGATTCGGCCAACATCACGCTGACCGCACTCAGAACCATGATGGATGCGCTGCATGTCGGGCCGATCCTGCTCGGCACCGACATGCCGGCGCACATATTGACGCCGTCGGTGACCTCACGCGGCGTCGTCAACATGACGGCGCTTGCCGTGGTCGAAGCCGCTCACAAGGCGCAGGCGGTCGTCAATCTGGGCTGAACGCGGATTTCGCGGTAAACTGCGGTTAACCGCGAACACGGTAGCCTTGCGGGCCAACGGGCGGGATTTGGGCAGGCGGAGTTTGGGCGGATGGCAAGCGGAGGGTGGAAGCAGGCGCATGCTGCCGTGCTGCTTGGCCTTCTGTTGTCCGCAACCTGGGGAGTGGCCGAGCCACAGGCCGCCTCGCGGATCTGCCGCCAGTTGGAGGCCGATCTTGCCTCAGCCTCACGCGGCGGTGGCGGCGGTCCGGCACTGATCCGGAAATACGATTCCGCAATTGCCAGGCAGCATGAGCAGATTTCCAAGGCCCGCGGCCAAGCGAGCCGGGCCGGGTGCGGCTTTTCCCTGTTTGACCGCAACCTCAATCAATGCGCCGGGCTCAACGCCACCATCGACCGCATGAATGCCAATCTCGACGCCTTGCAAAACAAGCGCGAGCGGATGGCCGGCGGTGGCTCGCGCCGTGACCGCGAGCGCATCGTGGCGGCACTTGATGCCAATGGCTGCCGCGACGACACCGTTGCGCCACGGCGCGCGCCCTTGCAGGAGGCGGACCGCGAAGGCGGCGGCACAAACCTGTTCGATCAGCTTTTCGGCGGCAACAGCCAGCAGCTCGATACGCCAGATCCACTTGACCAGCTTGGCGATCCTGGCGAGGAGCGCAGCGTCCGCCGGGTGCTCAACCGGCCCGGCGTACCGGACTTTCCGAGCGTCGGCGGTGAATTCCACACCTCCTGTGTGCGCACCTGCGACGGCTACTTCTTCCCGATGTCCAACTCGGCCTCGGCGAGCGATTTCGAACGCGACCAGAAGAATTGCGAATCGAGCTGCCCAGGCACCGAGATGGAGGTTTTCTACTCGCGCGGCATGGATGACGATTCGGCCTCGATGACGTCATCGGTAACCGGCCGGCCCTACAGCGAATTGCCGACCGCCTATCTCTACAAGCAGCCCGACATGTCGCGGCCACCGGCTTGCGGTTGCAACGCCGCCGCGCAGGGCTTCCAGATCATCGCCGGCAACCCGCCATATCAGGAGCAATCGCAGCCCGAAACGGACGCTGCATCGTTCATCCCAGTCCCCAGTTCCAAGCCAGACCCGGGCGCCGATCCGGAAACCCTGGCCAATCTGGAAGGCGGGCTCGACCGCGAGGCGATCAAGCGGCTTTCCGTCAAGCCGGTGACGTCGCCGGTGTCCGCGCTGCCGCCGGACCAGCGCAAGGTCAGGGTCGTCGGGCCAACGTTCCTTCCCGACCCATCAGCGGCAATAGATCTGCAAGCTCCGGCCCCGAGGGCAGTCCGGTAAGGGCTGTTCTGAGCGGCATGAACAACGCCTTGCCCTTGCGGCCGGTCGCTTCCCTGATCTTGCCCGTCCAGTCTTTCCAGATCGTCCCGTTCCAAGGCTCTTCCGGCAAAAGGTCGAAGGCCTGACCGAGAAAATCGCGGTCGTCATCGGAAAATTCCGGCTTCTCCCGTGGCCCTTCGCGCAGGATACGCCACCAATTGACCGCATCGGCCAGCCTGTCGAGATTGCCGCGCACCGCCAGCCAGAACGGTTCGGCCTGCTCGCCCGATACGCCGAGCACGATCAGCCGGTCTTGCGCCTCGGCGAACGGCATGTGGTGCAGCAGTGTCCGGTTGAGCACGAACAGCTCGTCCGGATCGAATTTGGCCGCGGATCTCGATGTCGCCGCCGGATCGAAGCGTTCGGCGAGTTCGCCCATCGTCGGCACCGCCGCGACATTCTCCGAGGTGCCAACCAGCACGGCCAATGAGGCGACGGCCATCGGCTCGATGCCGTCCTCGCGCAGGCTTTCGATGGAGAGCGCGCCGGTGCGCTTCGACAACCCCTCGCCCGAGGACGTGGTCAAGAGATTGTGGTGGCCGAACACCGGCGGCGCGGCAGCCAGTGCCTGGAACAGCGCGATCTGCACGCCCGTATTGGTGACGTGGTCGTCGCCGCGGATGACATGGCTGACGCCCATCTCGATGTCGTCGACCACGGAGGGGAGCGTATAGAGGTAAGTACCGTCCTCGCGCACCAGCACCGGATCGGAAAGCGAAGCGAGGTCGACGGTTTCCTCGCCGCGCACCAGATCGTTCCACTGGATTTCGGTGCGTTCCGGCTGTTGCGGATCGCCCGAGAAATTGGGGAGGAGAAAACGCCAGTGCGGCCGGCGGCCATCGGCCTGGTATTCGGCGATCTGCTCGTGCGTCAGGGCCAGCGCCTCGCGGCCATAGACTGGCGGCAGGCCGCGCGTTCGGCGCACCTTGCGGCGGAGATCAAGTTCCTCCGGCGTTTCATAGCAGGCATAGAGAACGCCTGCCGTCTTCAACCTCTCGACCGCCGCGTCGTAGATCTCGAAACGCCGCGACTGGTACTCCGTGGCGTCCGGGAAAATGCCCAGCCAATGCAGGTCGTAGAGGATGGCGTCTGAAAATTCCTGCTTCGAGCGCGCAATATCGGTGTCGTCGAAGCGCTGGATGAAGCGACCTTTATTGTTCATGGCAAACAGCCAGTTGAACAAGGCGGTGCGCGCATTGCCGATATGGATGCGGCCGGTTGGCGACGGGGCGAAACGAACGGTAACTGTCATGAGCGGGGCGTACCGGATGCTTTTGCGGTTGACAAGACGCGCCCCCGCGCTGCCCGGCAGACATAGAACATGGCGCACATAATGAAAAGACCGGGGCGGGGCGCCTCAGGCGGCGCATACCCGGCGGCCGGCCGGCGGTTAGAGGTGGCCCCCGGCCGAAGCCGGAGGCCATCTCAGGGTCAGATCACCAGACCCTTGGTCAGTTCCAGCGCCTGGCGCTCGAACAGGCGGCGATAGATGCCGCCTTTCAGCCGGATCAGCTCGTCATGCGAGCCTTCCTCGACGATCCTGCCGCGATCGAAGACCAAGAGCCTGTCGAGCGCCCGCACCGTCGAAAGCCGGTGCGCGATAACCAACGTGGTGCGGCCGACCATCAGCCGCTCCATCGCCTGCTGGATCAGCACCTCGGATTCCGAATCGAGGCTTGATGTCGCCTCGTCGAGGATCAGGATGCGCGCATCGGCAAGAAAGGCACGCGCGATCGCCACGCGCTGACGCTCGCCGCCCGACAGTTTCACACCGCGTTCGCCGACCAGAGTGCCGTAGCCCTTCGGCAGGTTGGTGATGAAATCATGCGCGCTCGCCAGCTTTGCGGCATGCTCGATCTCATCCTGCGTCGCGCTCGGCCTGCTATAGGCGATGTTCTCGGCCAGCGACCGGTGGAACAGGATCGGTTCCTGCTGGACGATGGCGATCTGCCCGCGCAGCGACGCTTGCGCCACCTGCGAGATGTCCTGGCCGTCGACCAGGATCTTTCCCGCATTCACGTCATAGAGCCGCTGGATCAGCTTGACGAAGGTTGTCTTGCCCGAACCCGAATGGCCGACCAGCCCGACACGTTCACCCGGCGCGATATCGACCGAAAAGTCGCGATAGAGCGCCGATCGGTGATTGCCGTAGTGAAAGGTGACGTTGTCGAAGCCGATCCGTCCTTCAGTGATCCGGATCGGCTTTGCGCCGCGCCGGTCCTCGATGCCGAGCGGTTCGGACTGGAAATCGACCAGTTCCTCCATGTCGTTGATCGAGCGCTGCAGATTGCGGATGTGCGTGCCGATATCCCTGAGATAGCCTTGCAGCACGAAGAACGAGGTCAGCACGAAGGCGACGTCACCGGCGCTCGCCTGCCCCCACGACCACAGCATCAGCGCCAGGCCGATCACCGCGGCCCGCATGACCAGCAGCAGCGCCCCTTGCGTGGTGCCGTTGATGGTGCCGCGCACCCAGGTGCGCCGTGTGCGCGCACGCCATTTGGCGACGACCCTGGCGAGGCGGCGCTCCTCGCGCTCCTCGGCGCCAAAGCCCTTGACCACGGCGTTGCAGCTGACCGCGTCGGCCAGCGAGCCGCCGAGGCGCGTGTCCCAGATGTTGGCGAGCCTTGCCGCCGGGGCGACATAGCCAAGCGACAGCATCGCGGTCACCATGATGAACAGCACCGAACCGGCGGCAACCACCGCGCCCATCAACGGCCAGAACCAGCCGAGCAGCAGCGTCGAGCCGACCAGCATGACGACGGACGGCAGCAGCGCGATGAGGATCGTGTCGTTGAGCAGGTCGAGCGCCCACATGCCGCGCGTCACCTTGCGCACGGTCGAGCCGGCAAAGCTGTTGGCATGCCAGTCGGTGGAAAAGCGCTGGACGCGATGGAAGGCGTCGGCGGCGATATCCGCCATCATCTTCAGCGTCAATTCGACGATGCCCATGAAGGCAAGGTTGCGCAAAACAACGCCGGTCAATGCCAGGGCCATCAGCATCGAAAACGCCGTCATCGCGGCATTCCAGGCAATGGCGTCCGCACCGGCGCTGCTGGCGACGGCGTCGACCAGCCGGCCGGAATAGAGCGGCGTCAGGACGTCGGCCAGCGTCGACAGCAGGAAGCCGCCCATGATGAGCGAAAGCCGCCACGGCTGGCGCCGCCAATGGGTGAGCGTGAAGCCAAGGACGCTGCGAAAGGCGCTCGCGCGCAAATCGATTCGAAAACGAGCCATGATGTCATTCGGGCGCGAACGAGCCCGATCCCAGTAAGGTCGAAAATTGAAGAAGCCGCGCATGGGGCCAATGAGCGCCCAGAAGCGGAGTGGCATATTTGGCGTCTCGCCCGTAGTCGGGCGGCGACCGGCATCGGCATAAGCCTGCGCTCGATCCGGAGTCGGTGCGGGGGCAAAGCCCTCGCGGAACGCCAGATGAGACCTAGGCTTCGCGGCCTCGCATTACCATTTGAAATACTGCCATTCGGACCTCCCGCAAATGAATCGCGGAGAGGTCCTTATAGAGACGCCCAGATGCATCGCCAAGATCAGCGCACGCCAAAAGTGTATCTGGTCCAACCACTGCGATCATTTTGCAACAATGGCAGCAAGTCATCGCCGCGTGCCGCTTCATCTGGTCGAAAAGGGCTGGGACGAGCCAGTTGCCGATGCCGCCGCGGCCGCCGCGCGCTTTCAGTGTCTAGCCGCGATCCCTGAACCGGTTGGTGATGGGGTAGCGGCGGTCGCGGCCGAAGTTCTTTTTGGTGATCTTCACGCCCGGAGCCGCCTGCCTGCGTTTGTATTCGGCGATGTAGAGCAAGTGCTCGATACGCGTCACCGTCGCCCGGTCATGGCCGCGCGCAACGATGTCGTCGACGCCCATCTCGTTCTCGACCAGGCATTCGAGGATGTCGTCCAGCACCGGATAGGGCGGCAGCGAGTCCTGGTCGGTCTGGTTCTCGCGCAATTCCGCCGACGGCGCCTTGTCGATGATGTTCTTCGGGATCACCTCGCCCGAAGGCCCGAGCGCGCCCGGCGGCACATGGCTGTTGCGCCAGCGCGACAGTGCGTAGACCTGCATCTTGTAGAGGTCCTTGATCGGATTGAAGCCGCCGTTCATGTCACCGTAGAGCGTGGCGTAGCCGACCGACATCTCGCTCTTGTTGCCGGTGGTGACGACCATCGAGCCAAACTTGTTGGAGATCGCCATCAGGATGGTGCCGCGCGCGCGGCTCTGCAAATTCTCCTCGGTGATGCCTTCCTTGGTGCCTTCGAACATCTGCGTCAACGTATGCAGAAAGCCCTCGACCGGCTCGAAGATCGGCACGATGTCATAGCGGCAGCCGAGCGCACGGGCGCAGTCCTCGGCGTCCTTCAGCGAGTCCTTCGAGGTGTAGCGGTAAGGCATCATCACCGCGCGCAGGCGTTCCTCGCCGAGCGCATCGACGGCAAGGGCGGCGCAGATCGCCGAATCGATGCCGCCCGAGAGACCAAGCACGACGTTCTTGAAACCGTTCTTGTTGACGTAGTCGCGCAGGCCCAGCATGCAGGCGCGATAGTCGGCCTCTTCCCTGTCCGGGATTTTCGACATCGGCCCTTCCGAACAGACCCACCCTTCGCCTTGTCTTTTCCAGGTGGTGACGTCGACTGCTTCCTCGAACTGGCTCATCTGGAAGGCCAGTGTCTTGTCAGAACCTATGGCAAACGAGGCGCCGTCGAAGATCAGCTCGTCCTGGCCGCCAAGCTGGTTGGCATAGATCATTGGCAGCCCGCATTGGATGACCTGGCGGATGACGACCTGGTGGCGAACATCGATCTTGGCGCGATAGTAGGGCGAACCGTTCGGCACCAGCAGGATTTCCGCCCCGCTTTCGGCCAGCGTCTCGCAGATGTCGATATCGCCCCAGATGTCTTCGCAGATCGGAATCCCGATCCGCACGCCGCGGAAATTGACCGGCCCCTGAATCTCGGGCCCGGCCTGGAAGACGCGCTTCTCGTCGAATTCGCCGTAGTTCGGCAGATCGAGCTTGTAGCGCTCGGCGATGATCTTGCCGCCATCGGCGAAGATGATCGAATTGTGCGTGCCGCTCTTGCGCTTTAGCGGCGTGCCGATGATGACGCCCGGGCCGCCGTCGGCGGTATCGGCGGCAAAGTCCTGTGCCGCCTTTTCGCAGGCCTTCAGGAAAGCCGGCTTCAGCACCAGATCTTCCGGCGGATAGCCGGCGAGGAAAAGCTCGGTATAGAGCACGAGATCGGCGCCTTGGCGAGCGGCATCCGCTCTCGCCTCGCGGGCCTTGGCGAGGTTGCCGGCGACGTCACCGACGGTCGGGTTGAGCTGGGCGATCGCGATGCGCAGGATGTCGAGGTTCTTGGTCATGCCTGCTGACTTAGCGCGGCAAATTTCGTCGGGCAATGGCGTTCGTTTGGACCACTTCGGACCGATTGTGGCCGGACTGCCGGCGATCGGTCGTCGCCCATATATTCGCGCAACGCTTGCGGAGAATGGTTGTCGCCGATCGACATCGCCAGGATGCGCGAGATATGGCGGCGCGGCAGGCCCGTCTGCGCCACCCACTGGTTGATCTGGGCCTGGATCTTGTCGAGGTCCCTCTTCGAAGTCGGGGTTTCGGCGATGTCGAGCCCCGAGTCGCGCAATGCCGCCGCCATATCGCCCGAAATAACGAAGGCATCCCAACCCAGCCAACGCAGAAAATACTGGCCGGTGTTGCCGCCGAGCCGGCTGCCATGCTTGCCGAGCCACGCCATCAGCCCGACCTGATCGTCGGCCGGCCAGTTGGCGAGGAATTCACCGAAGCCGCCGTGCTCCTTCGACACACGTTCGACGAAGGCCGCGTTGTCGCGAACGGATTTGATCTTCTGCGGGTTGCGCACAATGCGCTGATCGGAAGCCAGATCGTGCCAGAAATCATCGGGCTGGAACAACAGCCGCTTTGGCTCGAAGCGCAGAAACGCCTCTTCGAAGCCAGGCCATTTCTGTTCGACAACGCGCCAGACGAAACCGGCGGCAAAGACCCGCTCGGCCATAACAGACAGAATGCGATCGTCCGCGATGTCTGCCACGGCGGCATTGTCGGGCGCCGGGCCCAGCAGTGACGAAAGCTCCGCCTCGCCACCCTTGCGTTTTGCGGCACGAGCGCGGATTTTTGCGAAATCGGGCATTCTGCTTGCATCCTCACGTCGTGCTTTTGACGAACCGGCATCTTCCTATATGGAAACCAGGCTGCCAAGCCGCTGCTTTGTATGGAGACATCCATGAACAAGACCGTGCCGGAACTCGCCAATCGCTGGCTGAGGCGAAACCCGGAGAGCCTGAGCGAACTTGAGAGGCGGGTGCTGCAGAGTACCGTCGACCGCAAGCCCATAGCGCAGGACATCAACGACCATCTTGCCGGCCTTCAGGGCGCGGGCGACCGTATCGCCGACGCCATTGCGCGCGTCGGCGGCTCGTGGACGTTCATCCTGTCCTTCATCGCCTTCCTGATCCTCTGGATCGGTGCCAATTGGTGGCTGCTGGGGCGAGAGTCGTTCGACCCCTACCCCTTCATCTTCCTCAACCTCGTCCTCTCGATGATCGCCGCCTTGCAGGCGCCGGTGATCATGATGTCGCAGAACCGCCAAGCGGCGCGCGACCGCATCGACGCCGCCCACGACTACGAGGTCAACCTCAAGGCCGAGATCGAGATCATGGCACTGCACGAAAAGCTGGACGAGCTGCGCCACAGCCAGATCATCGGCATGCGCGACGAGATCGCCCAGATAGCAGAACAGCTGAAACGGATCGACGAACGGCTTGCCCCCCAGACCCAGCCCTCATGACGCAGGCCATCCATCATTTCATCGAACAATATGGGCTGCTTGCTGTCTTTATCGGCTGCGTCGCCGAAGGTGAAAGTGCCGCCATCCTCGGTGGCTTTTTCGCGCACCAGCAGGTCTTCGTCCCGTGGCACGCCTTTGTCGCGGCTGGCCTCGGCGCCTTCGCCGGCGACACCTTCTTCTTCATCCTCGGACGAAGCTTTGCCGACCATCGCTATGTCGTCAGATTGCGCAAGCGACCCGGCTTTCGCCGCGCCTTTCGCCTGCTCAACTCTCATCCCGACATTTTCGTCCTGTCGAACCGCTACGTCTACGGCATGCGCCTCGTCGGCGGCATCGCGGCCGGGCTTTCCAATATCCCCGCGCTGCGCTTCGTCGTCCTCAACGCCATTTCATCGGCAATCTGGGCGGTGCTGTTCGGCACGGTCGGTTATGTCTTTGGACTGGGAGCCGAGCACTTCATCGGCCAGGCATTGATGCGCCACGAGCGGCTGCTGATCGGGCTTGGCATCGGCCTGAGCGTGGCGATCCTTGCCTGGTTCGTCGCCCGTCACATCGCCAGCAGGGAGCGCGCCAGGGAGAGCTGAGCTGGATGTGCTTGAGATTCAGGTTAGGCCGGTATCACCTGAATATCGAGCACCTTCTCTAGATCGGTAGTCCCGTAATCCGTTCGATGATGGCGATGCCCCAGACACCGGCGACGATGAGCACCGAAATCAGCACCGCCAGCGAACCGCAGTCCTTGGCCAGCTGGATGTCGACATTGAACTCGCGGCTGAAGGCGTCGCACGCCGCCTCGATGCCGGTGTTCAGCACTTCGACCATGATCAGCAGCAGCACCGCGCCGATCAACAAGGCATAGCCGCGCCATGAGATCGAAACGAACCAGCCGAGCGGCAAGGCAAGCGCCAGCAGCATCAGCTCCTGCTGGAAAGCCTTCTCGCTGACGGCCAGTTTGCGAAACGCCCGCACCGAATTGAAAAAAGCGTCGATCAGCCGCTGCATGCTAAACCCCTTTCCGAATCACCGGCACGGGATAATGCAATGGCTGGCCAGATCAATGGAATAAGGCGACTTGTCCAAGTTTCATTCAGCGACCGGTATGGACGGTGTCGATTTTTCAAACTGCGGCAGCCCGTCGTTGATCGAATAATAGTCGCCCTTGTCGCCGACGAAGATATGGCATTCGCCCTCAAGGCCTGTCGGCCTGTCGAACGATCCCGCCATGACTGAAATGTAGTCGTGGTCTCGCGGCTTCCAGAACAGCACCGAGCCGCACACCTTGCAAAAACCGCGCCTGGCGAAGGCGGACGCCTCGTACCAGGTGATGCTTTCCGTGCCTTCGATGACGATGTCGGCGTTGGCAACATTGGTCGCGGCATAGAAATGTCCGCTCTGCTTGCGGCATTGCGAGCAATGACAATAGACGACGCCACGCAGCGCTCCGTGCGTTCCGAAGCGGACCGCTCCGCACAGACAGGACCCTTGATGGCCATCACTCATGTCGACCCCTTGTTGAAGAAAATTCTGCCTGGCACGAGCATCGCCATCAGGATTCCAGCTTTGCGGCGGCCACGCGCAAGCAAATGCGACATGTACTGGCGCGGCGAATCCGAAATTCGGTTTCATTCTTAATGCGCGAATTTCGGATTCGACGCCACCAAACTGGCGCTGTCACGGATTGTTGGTGCGAAGATTCAAGCTTCTACAGCCGCAAAATAGAGAAAAACGTGTCCGCTTCTTACAAATTAAGGAAACTTTAGCGCCAGCGCATTTATGGTCACGGCAAGCGAAGGTCGTGGGTGGGGACGCATCCCTTCGCAGGTTGTTCTGGAGTGTCGGTCGCATTCCCCAGATCGGCGACAAAGGGGACCCGCGAATTCCGCGGCGGGATTCGAGGGGAAGAAACAAAAATGCAGCCGGCACCTGTCCCGACCGAACGAAGCACCGACATCGCAGCCAGTGTCATCGCCACAATGCGCCAGCTGGGTGTGCTCGGCCTGCCACGCAACTACGAGATCTTCTACGAGGCCCTGAGCGGCACCAATCGCGAACTCAGCCTCGCCGTCGTTTCGCTGAGCAACCGGCCGACACAGGATGAACTGGACCAGATCGGGCGCACTTTCTTTGCCCAGAACCATGGCCCGGGCATCGTCGAGCATGCCAGGGACGTCATTGCCAGGGAGCTTGAGGAGGTCGCCTCGCTGTTGCGGAGCGAGCGCAGCCACATCGAGAAATACGGCAGGATCCTCGATGAGACATCGAGTGGCCTCAGCGGCCGCAGCCTTCTCTCCCAGGACCTTTTGCAGAAGATCGCCAACGCCATGGCGGTTGCCACCAATTCGACGATCGATCACGGCCGGCAGGTGGCCTCGACGCTCAGCGACAGGACGGCCGAACTCGAGAGCGTCAAGTCGAAGCTCGAGGAGTACAAGCGGCTGGCCGATACCGATCCCTTGACCCATATCTGGAATCGCCGCGCCTTCGACAAGGAAATCACCAGGATCTACAACAGCAACAGGGGCATCCTGTTCAATGCCTTGATCCTTGCCGACATCGATCGCTTCAAGGACATCAACGATCGCTACGGCCACCCGGTTGGCGACAAGATCATCCAGATCATCGCCGACATTTTCCAGACCGGCATTCGCGGCGACATGTTCGTCGCCCGCACCGGCGGCGAGGAATTCGCGCTGATTGTCGAGGGCGCCAGCGAGGATGCCACCTACGAGATCGCCGAGCGCATTCGCGCCCTGATCGAACAGACGCCGTTCACCAGCAGCCAGACCGGCACCAATTACGGCACCGTCACCGTCTCGATGGGCATCTGCATGGCGTCCGAGGCCGAGGGGCCGGAGGATCTCTACACCAAGGCCGACCGGGCGCTCTATCGCTCGAAGGTCAGCGGCCGCAACCGCGTCACCAAGCACTCGACGATGGCCGGTCGGGCCGGCAAAAGCTGGCTGCTTTACAAGAAGGACTGAGCTTCCCCGCCGATCGCCGCTGCGAATTGTCTTGCGCCATCCCTTTCCATATGAATTTCTGTGGGCTATATTTTCCACAGAAATAGAAAGGCGCCGCGATGCAACCTCAAACCGCTGCCAAGACAGCCGAGAATGCAGTCCTTACCAAGGCAACGCTGCGCGCGGCCGATCTGCTGGACATCACAGCCAGGATGCTTGCCTCGGTAATAGGCGTTTCGGAGGCCACGGTTTCGCGCATGCGCAGGGATGAATTCCTGCTCGAGCGCGGCACCAAGCCATTCGAACTCGCCGTGCTGTTCGTCAGGCTGTTCCGCTCGCTCGACGCCATAGTCGGCGGCGACGCGGCTGTCGCCCGGGCATGGCTGAAGAACGCCAACACGGCGTTCGACGCCGCTCCGCTTGAAAAAATCCTCACCATCACCGGACTTGTCGATGTCATCGCCTATCTGGACTCCCGTCGCGCTCTCGTCTGAGGCCGTCGGGATCGACGGCAAATACTGGCGCATGGTCGAGGCGCAGCACCACGTCTCGACGCTGAAAATCGTCGACACGCTCGACGAGCAGGCGATACTGGAAGACTTGATCGAGGAAACCAAGCCGCGGATCCCGCTCGAATGCCGCCATCTCCACTATCTCCTGGCGACGCCCTTCCGCTACGGCTCGGTCTATCCGCACGGTTCGCGCTTCCGCCGCGCCGGCAGGACCAAGGGCGTCTACTACGCGGCCGGGACCGTGATGACGGCGGTTGCCGAAATGGCCTTCTACCGGCTGCTGTTCTTTGCCGAGTCGCCCAAAACACCCTGGCCGAGCGACGCCGCCGAATACACGGCCTTTGCCGCCGCGATCAAATGCGCCAGGGCGATCGATCTCACCCGGAAGCCGCTTGATCGCGACGCGGCTGCCTGGACACATCCGACCGATTACGCGGCTTGCCAGGCCCTTGCCGATGCCGCCCGCGAGGCCGGGCTGGAGGCGATCCGCTACCGCTCGGCGCGTGACCCCAAAGGTGCCAACATAGCGCTGCTGACCTGCCGCGGCTTTGCCAAGGCCAAGCCGATGGAGCCACGGACCTGGCGGATCCGCCTGGGCGCGTTCGGTGTGCAGGCGATCTGCGAATTTCCTGAAAAACGGATCGAGTTTTCCAGAACCGCCTTTGCCGATCCCCGTCTCGCTGGCCTGCGCTGGGAACGCGGCCGCTGAACCAAAAACGAAAAAGGCGCCGAATTTCTCCGGCGCCTTTTTATGATTTCATTCGGACCGCGGCGAAAATCAGCCGTTCACGGCCTGCTTGTGCTGCACCGGGTGGCTCTTCTTCAAGAGATCCGAGACCAGGAAGGCCAGTTCGATCGCCTGGTCGGCGTTGAGGCGCGGATCGCAATGGGTGTGGTAGCGGTCCTGCAACTCTTCGGCGGTGATGGCGCGCGCGCCACCGGTGCATTCGGTGACGTTCTTGCCGGTCATCTCGATATGGATGCCGCCCGGATGCGTGCCTTCGGCGCGATGCACCTCGAAGAAGGTCTGCACCTCCTTCAGGATGCGGTCGAACGGCCGCGTCTTGTAGCCGGCCGCCTCTATCGTGTTGCCGTGCATCGGGTCCGAAGACCACACCACGCTGCGGCCTTCCTTCTTCACCGCGCGGACCAGCTTCGGCAGATGGTCGGCGACCTTGTCGGAACCGAAGCGCGCGATCAGCGTCAGCCGGCCGGGCTCGTTGTCGGGGTTGAGCAGATCGATCAGTTCCAGCAACCCGTCCGGCGTCAGCGACGGTCCGCATTTCAGGCCGAGCGGGTTCTTGATGCCGCGGCAATATTCGACATGCGCATGGTCGGGCTGGCGTGTGCGGTCGCCGATCCAGATCATATGGCCTGAGGTGGCGTACCAGTCGCCGGAAGTCGAATCGACGCGGGTCAGCGCCTCCTCGTAGCCGAGCAGCAACGCCTCGTGGCTGGTGTAGAAATCGGTTTCGCGCAGGGCGTAGTTGGTTTCCGAGGTGATACCGACGGCCTTCATGAAGTCCATCGTCTCGGTGATACGATTGGCAAGCGATTCATACTTCTCGCCTTGCGGACTGTCGGACACGAAGCCGAGCATCCAGCGATGCACATTCTCCAGGCTGGCATAGCCGCCCTGCGCGAAGGCGCGCAGAAGGTTGAGTGTCGCCGCCGACTGGCGGTACGCCATCTCCTGGCGGGCAGGATCGGGAATGCGCGACTTGGCGTCGAATTCGATGCCGTTGATGATGTCGCCGCGATAGCTGGGCAGCGTCACCCCGCCCTTGGTCTCGTTGTCTGACGAGCGCGGCTTGGCGAACTGGCCAGCAACGCGGCCGACCTTGACCACCGGCTGCGCGCCGGCGAAGGTGAGCACCACCGACATCTGCAGGAACACGCGGAAGAAGTCGCGGATGTTGTCCGCGCCATGCTCGGCGAAGCTCTCGGCGCAATCGCCGCCCTGGAGAAGGAATGCGTCACCGGCAGCGACGGCCGCAAGCTGCTTCTTCAGCTTGCGTGCCTCACCTGCAAAAACCAGCGGCGGAAAGGTCGCGAGTTGGGCTTCCGTGGTCTTCAGCGCGGCAAGGTCCGGATAGGCAGGAACCTGCTTGATCGGCATCGCTCTCCAAGAATTCGGCGACCATTTCGTCATCGCTGC
The DNA here is from genome assembly GCF_040317535.1 of Mesorhizobium sp. M1409. Lineage (NCBI taxonomy): Bacteria > Pseudomonadati > Pseudomonadota > Alphaproteobacteria > Hyphomicrobiales > Phyllobacteriaceae > Mesorhizobium > Mesorhizobium sp. M1409. Next base: position 21,056 of record NZ_JAMYKV010000032.1, on the reverse strand, counting down.
ACCCAACGCTCTTTCCGAGCAACTCCAGGAAAAGCGTGAAACGGTTTTCCGTCCGGAATTGCGTCAAACAACAAAAGCAAGCGCCATCGCCCGCCAACCCGCCCCATATGGGGATCGCGGCTCCATACACGAAGCCGATTTCCTATTCTAGACCGGATTTGGCCGCGTGGCGAATGGCGGCCTGGCGAGGCGCTGTCCTACCCCTGCCCTACGCCGCCGCCTTCTCCACCAGCCGCGCCAGTTGCGTCATGACGACCGCGGAGCCCGCCAGCCGCTTCTCGGCCGTTGGCCAGTCGCGCACGAACACGACGCTGTGGTCCGGCCGGATCTTGGCCAGCGAGCCCTGCTCGCCGATGAACCGGACCAGCCCGACCGGGTTGGAGAATTCACGCTTGCGGAAATGGATGACGACGCCCTTCGGGCCGGCGTCGAGCTTCTCGACATTGGCCTTGCGGCAGAGCGCCTTGATGAAGACGATCTTGAGGAGATGCTTGACCTCCTCCGGCAGCGGGCCGAAGCGGTCGATCAGCTCGGCGCCGAAAGCATCGATCTCCTCGGTGTTTTCAAGATCGCCGAGACGGCGATAGAGCGCCAGCCTGAGCTGCAGGTCCGGAACATAGCTTTCCGGGATCATCACCGCCGTGCCGACGGCGATCTGCGGCGACCAGCCGCCATCCTGAACCTCGCCGGAATCCTTCACCTCGGCGACGGCTTCTTCCAGCATCTGCTGGTAGAGTTCGAAGCCGACCTCCTTGATGTGGCCGGACTGCTCTTCGCCCAGAAGATTGCCCGCGCCTCTGATGTCGAGGTCGTGGCTGGCCAGTTGGAAGCCGGCGCCCAGCGTGTCGAGCGATTGCAGCACTTTTAGCCGGCGCTCGGCGGTGTCGGTCAGCTTGCGGTTGGCCGGCAGCGTGAACAGCGCATAGGCGCGCACCTTCGAACGCCCGACGCGCCCGCGCAATTGGTAGAGCTGCGACAGGCCGAACATGTCGGCGCGATGGATGATCAGCGTGTTGGCGGTTGGGATGTCGAGGCCGGATTCGACGATGGTGGTCGACAGCAGCACGTCGTACTGGCCGTCGTAGAAGGCATTCATGATGTCGTCGAGTTCGCCCGGCGGCATCTGGCCATGGGCCACCGCAACTTTCAATTCAGGCACGGATTCTCTCAGGAAATCATGGATTTCCGCCAGATCACTGATGCGCGGAACGACATAGAAGGAATGCCCGCCGCGATAACGTTCGCGAAGCAGCGTCTCGCGGATCACCAGCGGATCGAAGGGCGAGATGAAGGTGCGCACCGCCAGGCGGTCGACCGGCGGCGTAGCGATCAGCGACAGCTCGCGCACACCGGTCAGTGCCAGTTGCAGCGTACGCGGGATCGGCGTCGCCGACAGCGTCAGCACGTGCACATCGGTTTTCAGGTCCTTCAGCCGTTCCTTGTGCTTGACGCCAAAGTGCTGCTCCTCGTCGATGATCAGCAGCCCAAGACTCTTGAACGAGATCGCGGACCCAAGCAGCGCATGGGTGCCGATGACGATGTCGACCTGGCCCTCGGCAATGCCCTTCTTCGTTTCCGCCAGCTCCTTGGCACCGACCAGACGCGAGGCCTGGGCAACGCGGATCGGCAGGCCTGAGAAACGCTGCGAAAACGTCTTGAAATGCTGGCGCGACAACAGTGTCGTCGGCACCACCACCGCCACCTGAAATCCTTCCATCGCCGCGATGAAGGCGGCCCGCAACGCGACCTCGGTCTTGCCGAAGCCGACATCGCCGCAGATCAGCCGGTCCATCGGCTTGCCGGCGCCAAGATCGTCGCGCACGGAGTCGATCGCCGTCTGCTGATCGTCGGTCTCCTCATACGGGAAGCGGGCGGCGAACTCGCCATAGAGGCCTTCGGCCGGCACCAGCGCCGGTGCGGCGCGCATCTGCCGTTCGGCGGCGATGCGGATCAATTGCCCGGCCATGTCGAGCAGGCGTTTCTTCAGCCGCGCCTTGCGCGACTGCCAGGCTCCGCCGCCGAGCTTGTCCAGCGTCGCTTCGGCCGAATCCGAGCCATAGCGCGAAAGAAGCTCGATATTCTCGACCGGCAGGAACAGCCGGTCATCGCCGGCATAGTGGATTTCCAGGCAGTCATGCGGCGCGCCGACCGCTTCGATGGTGCGCAGGCCGATGAAGCGGCCAATGCCGTGGTCGGCATGGACGACGATGTCGCCCGCCGACAGCGCCGAGGCCTCGGCGATGAAGTCCGACGGACGCTTCTTGCGCTTCGAGCGCCGGATCAGCCGGTCGCCGAGAATGTCCTGTTCGGCGACGACAACCAGTTTTTCGGTCTCGAAGCCGGATTCGAGCGGCAGCACGGCGAGAGCCGCCTGCCCCGGCTCAAGCTTTTCGGCTTCCGCCAGCGTCGCGACCTGCTTGAGGTTGCCGAGGTGGTGCTCGCCAAGGATCTGGCCAAGCCGGTCGAGTGAGCCTTCTGTCCAGCCGGCGATGACGACGCGGCGGCGCGCCGCGCGCTCGTCGGCGATGTGTTTGACGACGACATCAAAGACATTGACGTTCGGGTCGGCGCGTTCCTCGACGAATCTGCGGCCGTGCCGCGAACCGGAGTGAAAGACCTTTTTCGCGCCGGCATCGGGCGCATCGAACGGCGTGAAATCGATCGCTTCGCGCGGCCCGAGCGAGGCGATCAGGTTTTCCGGCGAAAGATAAAGCAGATCCGGCGGCACCGGCTTGTAGGGCACGGCGTCCTTCAAGGCACTATCGGCCTGCTTCTTGCGCGCCTCGTAGTGATCGAGGATCAGCGTGTGGCGTTCGGCCAGTGCCTCATGCGCCAGGTGATCGAAGACGACAGGTGTATCGGTGAGATAGTCGAACACCGTCTCCAACCGCTCGTAGAAGAACGGCAGCCAGTGCTCCATGCCGGCGAAGCGTCGTCCTTCACTGACCGCCGCATAGAGCCCGTCGTCGCGCTGCGGTGCGCCAAAAGCTTCGATATAGGAGCGGCGAAAGCGGCTGATAGTTTCCGGCGTCAGCGCCACTTCGCTCATCGCTTGCAGCGCCATCGACTTGCGTTGGCCGGTGGTGCGCTGGGTGGCGGCATCGAAGACACGAATCGATTCCAGCGTGTCACCGAAGAAGTCGAGCCTGAGCGCCTCGGTCCAGCCGGGAGCAAACAGGTCGAGAATGCCGCCGCGCACCGCGAATTCGCCGATGCCGCGCACCGTCGGCACGCGCTCGAAGCCGGATGTTTCCAGCCGCGACACCAGTGCGTTCATGTCGATCTGGTTACCGGGCCTGGCGTGAAAAGTCTGTGCCTCGACCAGTTCAGCCGGCGGAATCCGCTGCAGCAGTGCATTGGCGGTGGTGAGGATGACGGCGCGGTGCGGCTTTTTCGCCAGCGCGATCATGGCGGTCAGCGCATCGAGGCGCTTGGCGGCGGCGTCCGAACCAGGCGAGACGCGGTCGTAGGGCAGACAATCCCAGGCCGGTAGTTCGAGAATCGGCAGACCTGGCGCCGCGAAGGACAGCGCCTCGATGATCGCCGGCAGGCGCTGGCCGTCGCGCGCCACGAACAGCACCGGCTTGTCGGGCGCGATCTCGAGTGCCGCCTGCACCAGCGCGAAAGCTTCGTAGCCGTCGGCGACGCCGTCGACGATAAACTGGCCGGCGCGGCCTTTCGGCAGACCGATGGTGGGAATGAGGCTCATGAAATCACGTCGTTTTGAATGTGGTTGTTCAAAATGTCAGGGAGTGGCGGAATGCCAGGATCTTTTGCAGGACGGCACAATCGATGTCCGCCGGGACCGGGCGTTCGCCGGTGACCATGGGCAGGAATTCGGTGTCGGGAATGTCGAGGAGCTTCTCATATTGGTCGATTTCCTCGCCGGTCAAGGCGCCGATCTCGGCGTCGGCGAAAGTGCCAAGGATCAGGTCCATCTCGCGCATACCGCGATGCCAGGAGCGAAACAGAAGCTTGCGGCGGTGGGCGTCCAGCCCCTCGCTTGATCTCGTCGTTCCGGTCATTGTGCCGCATCCTCACTTGCTGCGGCGCATATAGCGTGGATAGAAGGTGCTGTCAGCCTTGCGCTGTAGCCGTCACGACATAAGCTGACATCATCATGCGCCCCACCATCCTCGATCCGCTGTTTGTCCCGATCACCTCGCTTGCCGGCGTCGGGCCGAAGGTTGGCGCCCTGATCGAAAAGGTTGTCGCGGCCGATCTGGGTGATCGCGTCGCCCGCGCGGGCGACCTTCTGTTCGTGCTGCCGCACACCGTCATCGACCGCCGCAGCCGTCCGGGTATTGCAGGGTCCGCCGAAGGCCAGATCGTCACGCTCGACGTGCGCATCGACCGCCACCAGCCGCCGCCGCGCGGCAACAGGTCGGTGCCCTACCGGGTCTATGCCCATGACGACACCGGCGAGATCGCGCTGACCTTCTTCCATGCGCATGCTTCCTATCTCGAAAAGGCGATGCCCGAAGGCGAGCATGTCGTGGTCTCGGGCCGCATGGAATGGTTCAATGGCCGCCCAAGCATGGTCCACCCCGACCATATCGCGCTGGCCAGCGAAGCGGAGAACCTGCCGCTGGTCGAACCGGTCTATCCGCTCACCGCCGGGCTCTCGGGCAAGGTGCTGCGCCGGGCAATCGGCCAGGCGCTGGCGCGCGTGCCTGAATTTCCCGAATGGCAGGATGGCGCCTTCATGCGCCGGCACACCTTTGCGGCCTTTGGTGATGCGCTTGCCCGTATCCACAATCCGGCGGACCCGATCGACGTCTCTGTCGACGGCGCTGCATGGCGGCGCCTGGCCTATGACGAGTTGCTGGCGGGCCAGGTTTCGCTGGCGCTGGTGCGGGCAAAAGTCCGTCGCCTGTCCGGCCGTCCCCTGGTCGGCGACGGCAGCATCGTCGAGAAACTGCGCGCCGCACTGCCCTACTCGCTGACATCAAGCCAGGAGTTCGCGCTGGCCGAAATCAATGCCGACCTCGCCGATCCCGAACGCATGCTGCGGCTTTTGCAGGGCGATGTCGGCTCCGGCAAGACGGTCGTGGCGCTGCTGGCCATGGCGCGTGCCGTCGAGGCCGGCGGCCAGGCCGCCTTGATGGCACCGACGGAAATCCTGGCGCGTCAGCACCTGGCGACCATCGCGCCGCTTGCCGCCAAGGTCGGGCTGCGCATCGCTATCCTCACAGGCCGTGAAAAGGGCCGCGAGCGCACCGACACGCTGGCAGGCCTGGCCAGCGGCGCGATCGACATCATCGTCGGCACCCACGCGCTGTTCCAGGAGACGGTCACCTTCCACGACCTGGTCTTTGCCGTCATCGACGAGCAGCACCGCTTCGGTGTCCACCAGCGCCTTGCCATCACCGCCAAGGGCGATGCGCCAGACATGCTGGTGATGACGGCCACACCGATCCCGCGCACGTTGGTACTGACCGCTTTCGGCGACATGGACGTGTCGAAGCTGACGGAAAAGCCGGCCGGCCGCCAGCCGATCCGCACCGTCACACTGCCCCTGGAGCGGCTCGATGAACTGGTCGGGCGCATGGTCGACGCCGTTGCCGCTGGCCAGAAGATCTACTGGATCTGTCCGCTGGTCGAGGAATCCGAAGAGATCAAGCTGATGTCGGCCGAGGACCGTTTTGCCTCGCTGAAGCCGCTGTTCGGCGACCGCATCGGCCTCGTCCATGGCCGCATGAAGGGCGCCGACAAGGACGAGGCGATGCGCGCCTTCAAGCAGGGCGAGACACGCATCCTGATCGCCACCACGGTCATCGAGGTCGGCGTCGATGTACCGGACGCCACCGTCATGGTCATCGAACATGCCGAACGCTTTGGCCTGGCCCAGTTGCACCAGCTGCGCGGGCGTGTTGGGCGCAGCGACAAGCCCTCCTCCTGCGTGCTGCTTTACAAGGACCCGCTCGGCGAGACCGCAAAACGCCGGCTGTCGGTAATGCGCGAGACCGAAGACGGGTTTCTGATTGCCGAGGAAGACCTGAAGCTGCGCGGCGAAGGCGAATTGCTGGGCACCCGCCAGTCCGGCACGCCGGGTTTCCAGGTGGCGCGCATCGAGGCGCATGCCGACCTTCTTGAGGCCGCCCGCGACGACGCCAGGCTGATCCTGTCGCGCGATCCGGAGCTGCAATCCGAGCGTGGCGAGGCGCTGCGCCTGCTGCTTTATTTGTTCGGACGCGACGAGGCCGTGCGGCTCCTGCGCGCCGGCTGAGCCAAGGCGGCAACCGATGGATTGGCAAGCATCCCCTCGATCGGCTCGCCATTCACGACGACCATTGGCTTGACCTCGGGGGCCACCAGCCCGGCCGAGACGATCAGCTTGGCGCCGTCCTCGATCGTCATGTCAAGCAGCACGATATCCGACTTCGGCACGTACATGAGAAAGCCAGTGGTCGGGTTCGGCGTACAGGGCATGAACACCGCAATGAGCGGATCGCCTTCCTGATCGAGCTTCTGGTTGATCTCGGTCTCCTTCTCGCTGGCGACGAAAACCAGCGACCAAACGCCCTTGCGCGGATATTCGACCAGCCCGACCTGGCGGAACATGTCGCCCTTGTTGGACAGCACGGTCTCGAAAATCTGCTTCAGCGAACCATAGATGCCGCGCACCAGCGGCATGCGGCCAAGCAGCCGTTCGCCGAAATTGACGATGGCTCGGCCGACGATGTTGGCCGTCAGGAAACCGATCAGCGTGATCAGGATCAGCGCCACGATCAGCCCGAACCCCGGAACCGGAAACGGCAGGTAGGAGTCCGGACTGTAGCGCACCGGAATATAGGGTTTCACCCAGGAATCGACCCAGCCGATGAACGACCAGGCGATATAGGCGGTGATCGCCAGTGGCGCACAGACAACGAAGCCTGTGAGGAAATAATTCCTCAGCCGGGTCATGCCGGAGGTCTTGGGAGCGTCGGACATGGTTCACCGGGAACGCGGGTTGCAGCGCAACATAGTGAACCGCAAGACGCTTTGGAACTACGAAGTTTTTAAAGGGCCGATTATGCCGCCGCGTCCAGCGGTTCGATTTTCTCGAGTTCCGGCGCCAGTTTCTTGGCTTCGGTTTCAAGCTCATAGGCCTGTTGAAAATTCATCCAGAATTCGGGTGTGGTGTTGAAAAATCTGGCGAGGCGGAGGGCCGTATCGGGGGTCAAGCCGATCTCCTCCTTGGCAATGCGCTCGATACGGGTGCGCGGAAGATTGAGATTTTTTGCCAGCGCGCCGGCACTCATGCCGAGCGGGACGAGATATTCTTCGCGCAGGAATTCTCCAGGATGAACTGGACGTGCGAACTTGAGCATAATTCAGGGTCCTCAAGGGTTCAGGGCAAATGCCTGCTCAATGGTAATCGACGATCTCCACGTCTTCAGCGCCAGCGGCGGTCCATTTGAAGCAGATGCGCCATTGGTCGTTGATGCGAATTGAATGCTGTCCGGCGCGGCTTCCTTCCAGGGCTTCGAGGTGATTTCCGGGCGGCGATCGAAGGTCATTCAGTTGGGCAGCGTTGGCAATTGCGCGGAGGCGACGTTCGCCGCGGGCAACCAAATCTGGCGGAAAGCCTTTTGGCGCCTTCCCTTCGGCAACCGCTTCGACCGCCTTGCCTTTGAACGAAACGATCAATAACGCGCCCTCTGGACTGTATCATACATTGATACAGACCGGCACGCAAGCAAATGTATCATCGGCCGATACAAATTTGCCACCGGTTGATGGGTGGCAAATGGTGAGTTGCCGATAGCTATTCCACCGTCACCGATTTCGCCAGATTGCGCGGCTGGTCGACGTCGGTGCCCATGAACACGGCGGTGAAATAGGCCAGCATCTGGATCGGCAATGCGTAGATGATCGGCGAGATGATTTCCGGCACGTCGGGCAGCACGATCGTCTCCATCGTCTTGACGCTCGTCAGTGCCGCACCCTTGCTGTCGGTGATCAGGATGATCTTGCCGCCGCGTGCCGCCACTTCCTGCATGTTCGACACGGTTTTTTCGAAAATGCGGTCATGTGGCGCGATGACGATGACCGGCATGTTCTCGTCGATCAGCGCGATCGGGCCATGCTTCAGTTCGCCCGCGGCATAGCCCTCGGCATGGATGTAGGAGATTTCCTTGAGTTTTAGCGCGCCTTCCATGGCCAGCGGGAAATTGGTGTCGCGGCCGAGATAGAGCACGTTCTTGTAGTGCGCGAGCTCGCGCGCGATCTTTTCGATCTGATGATCGAGCTTTAGCACCTGGTTGGCAAAGCGCGGAGCCTCCGAAAGCTCGCGCACAAAGATCTTTTCCTGCTCCTTCGAAATCGTGCCGCGCGCCACGCCGGCGCGCACGGCGAGCGATGCCAGCACCGATAGCTGGCAAGTGAACGCCTTGGTCGAGGCGACGCCGATCTCCGGCCCGGCCAGCGTCGGCAGCACGACGTCGGATTCGCGCGCCATGGTCGATTCCCGCACATTGACGACGGCGCCGATCTTCATCCCCGCCTTGCGGCAGTAGCGCAGCGAGGCCAGCGTGTCGGCGGTCTCGCCCGACTGCGAGATGAAGAAGGCGGCATCGTTCTTCGACAGCGGCATTTCGCGGTAGCGGAATTCGGAGGCGACATCGATGTCGACCGGCAGCCGAGCGTAGCGCTCGAACCAGTATTTGCCGATCAGGCCGGCGAGATACGCCGTACCGCAAGCCGAAATCGCCAGCCGGTCGATATTAGCGAAATCGAAAGGCAGGTCGAGCGGCTTGGAAACGCCACCGACAAAATCGAGATAATTCGCCAGCGTGTGCGAGATCACCTCGGGTTGTTCATGGATTTCCTTCTCCATGAAATGGCGCCGATTGCCCTTGTCGACCATGAAGCTGGTCGAGAGCGACTGCTGGCGCTTACGGTCGACCTTTGTGCCGTCAATGTCGAAGATGGTGACGCCGTCGCGGCGCACCACCGCCCAGTCACCATCTTCGAGATAGGTGATCGAATTGGTGAACGGGGCGAGCGCTATGGCGTCTGACCCCAGGAACATCTCGCCATCGCCATGGCCAACAGCCAGCGGCGGGCCGTTGCGGGCGCCGACGATCAGGTCTTCATCGCCCTTGAACATGATGGCCAATGCGAAAGCGCCTTCCAGCCGCTTCAGCGCCTGGTGCGCGGCATCAACCGGCTTCAGCCCCTTGGCGAGTTCGCTCGCCACCAGATGCGCCACGACCTCGGTGTCGGTCTGCGACGAGAAAGAATAGCCGTCGCGGATCAGCTCGGCGCGCAATTCGGCGAAATTCTCGATGATGCCGTTGTGGACGATGGCGACGCCATCGGAAAAATGCGGATGCGCATTGGTCTCGTTGGGCACGCCATGCGTCGCCCAGCGCGTGTGGCCGATGCCGATCGTACCGTCGAGCGGCTCGTTTTTCAGCAGGCGTTCGAGGTTGACCAGCTTGCCTTCGGCGCGGCGGCGGGCAAGCGCACCGTGGTCGATGGTGGCAACGCCGGCCGAGTCATACCCGCGATATTCGAGCCGCTTCAGCGCATCGACGATGAGCGGCGCAACCTGCGAGTGGCCGACGATTCCAACGATGCCGCACATCCAGAAAGCCCCCGATTCCCATGGAAAACCAGCGCTATTTAGGGATGGCCGGCCTGCCGCGAAAGTCACATTGCATTTCGTCCCGTGTAACGGAACGCTTATTCCTGTCGATGCACCATGACAGGCCGCTCTTGCAATCCGGTTACTGCACTCGTTCGGCTTTTTGCGGGCCGAGTTACTTTTTCTTCGCCGCAGCGGCCGAAGCAAAGCGTTCGCGCAATTCCCTGCCCTTGCCGGGGATCGTCTTCTGGCGAGCGCGGCCGAAGGCCAGCGCATCTTCGGGTACGTCTTCGGTGATGACGCTGCCTGAAGCAATGTAGCCGCCGTTGCCGATGGTGACAGGCGCCACCAGTGAGGAATTCGAACCGACAAAGGCGCCCTCGCCGATGTCGGTGAAGAATTTCGAATAGCCGTCATAATTGCAGGTGATGGTGCCGGCACCGATATTGGCGCCCGCGCCGACCCGTGCATCGCCGATATAGGTCAAATGGTTGACCTTGGCGCCCTCCTCGATAACAGCCTGCTTGACCTCGCAGAAATTACCGACCTTGGCCTTTTGCCTGAGATCGGCGCCCGGCCGCAGCCGCGCATACGGCCCGACATCGCAATTCGCTGCAATAGTGGCGCCTTCGATGTGGCTGAAGGCATGGATCTTGGCGCCGCCGGCGATTTTCACGCCTGGGCCAAACCAGACATTGGGTTCGACGATCGTGTCGGCGCCGATTTCGGTGTCGTGCGAGAAATACACGGTCTCCGGCGCGATCAGCGTCACGCCCGACAGCATTGCCTCATGGCGGCGGCGCGCCTGCCAGATGCCCTCGGCTTGCGCCAGTTCGGCGCGGTTGTTGATGCCGAGCGCGCTCTCGAAGCTGGCTTCGGTGGCAACGACGTCGAGTCTCCGCGCGCCGGCGATCTCGACGATGTCGGTGAGGTAGTACTCGCCCTTGGCATTCTTGTTGCCGACCGCGTCGAGCAGCTTCAGCGCATGCGCGCCGGCCACCGCCATCATGCCGGCATTGCAGAACGTGATTTTCTTCTCCTCCTCGGAGCAATCCTTCTCCTCGCGGATTGCGACCAGCTTGCCGTCTTTTTCGATCAGCCTGCCATAGCCGGTCGGATTGGGCGGACGGAAACCGATCACGACGACGGCAGCACCCTCCGCCAGTTTCAGCCGCGCCACGGTCAGAGCATCAGCGTCGATCAGCGGCGTGTCGCCAAACATCACAAGGATATCGTCATAACCCTTTGATATTGCATCGCGCGCGGCCAATACCGCATGAGCGGTGCCAAGGCGGTTTTCCTGCACGAAGGTCTCCGCCGCCGGAGCGAATTTTGCCGCGGCCTTGCGCATGTCTTCCGCGCCATGGCCAATCACCAGCGCCTGACTGCCGGCGCCAGCGGCCTCGGCCGCCTTCACCACATGGGCCACCATCGGCAGCCCGGCAATCAGATGCAGCACCTTCGGCAACGCACTCTTCATGCGCGTGCCTTCGCCGGCGGCGAGGATGACGGACAGGCAGGATCTCTGGCTCATGAAAGGACAACCGAATGAAAGGGTTGGGAATCAAGACACGATAGCAGTGGCGCCATGCTGCACCAATGCGGTTAAATTCCGGTGAGATGGTGGTGCAGCTGACTCTTAATCAGTGGGTCCAGAGTGCAGATCTAGTGTCGGGTGCCTACCCCAACCGCCCCAGCACCGGGAAATTCTCCAGCAGCCAGTAGGACACGGTCTGCACGCCACCGGTGAGGAAAAACACGCCGGCGACGACCAGCAGCGCGCCGATCGCCTTTTCGACGCGGCCGAGATGGACGCGGAATTTGCCGAGGAAGCGCATGAAGGCGCCCGAAAACAGCGCCGCGATCAGGAACGGGATGCCGAGGCCAAGCGAATAGGCGGCAAGCAGCAGCGCGCCCTCGCCCACCGTCTCGCGGCCGCCGGCCAGCGTCAGGATCGGCCCCAGCACGGGGCCGATGCACGGTGTCCAGCCGAACGCGAAAGCCAGCCCCATGACATAGGCGGCGACCGCGCTTGCCGGCTTGCCCTGCGACTGGAAGCGCGCCTCGCGCGACAACAGCGGGATGCGCAGGATGCCGAGGAAGTTCAGGCCCATCAGGATGATCAGCACACCGGCACCCATCGCCAGTTGCTCCTGCCAGACCCGCAGCAGCCGGCCGATGGTCGACGCACCGGCTCCGAGCGCAACGAACACCGTGGAAAAGCCTAGCACGAAGGCGATCGAGGAATAGAGCAGCGCACCGCGGGCGCCTTCGCGCGTCGCCGCACCCGCATTGCCGCGGAAATCGTCGACCGAGACGCCTGCCATATAGCAGAGATAGGGCGGCACCAGCGGCAGCACGCAAGGCGACAGGAACGAGATCGCTCCCGCCCCGACCGCGCTGACATAGCCGATGTCCAATGCCATTTCCAAGAACTCCAGTGCCGTGGCTGATATAGCGGCGCGCAGCCTTGTCCACCAATCACCATTGTGTTGGCAAGATCATCCCTTGCCGAACGCACTTGCCGGGGAAGAAACGACGACGCGCGGGCGTTGATGCGGTGAGGCCGCGATTTCCCGCGCGTCTCCAGATATCAGTCAAGGAGATTTCCATGAAAACCATAACCTTAGGGCTGGCAGCGCTTTTGCTCAGCACCGCCGCATCCTTCGCCGCCGACGCGTGGAAGGAAGCCGAGGTCAATGGCACCAAGATCTACACCGACGCCAACGGCATGACGCTTTATACCTATGACAAGGACGAGAAGGGCAAGACCAACTGCTACGACAAATGCGCCACCAACTGGCCGCCGCTGAAGGCCGAGGCCGGCGCCAAGGCGGACGACGAATGGAGCGTTGTCGACCGCACCGACGGCACCAAGATGTGGGCCTATGACGGCAAGCCGGTCTATACCTTCATCAAGGACAAGAAACCAGGCGATGTGACCGGAGATGGTGTCGGCGAGGTCTGGCATATCGTCAAGGCCGACTAGGGTACTCGATACCCAGCCGCCCGATGGCGGGACAAGGGCTGGTCGCCGGGCATCCCTCTTTCAGCCGGCGACCGGCGCCACAGCTTGCTATTAAAGCCGCCTGTTATGGCTCTGGGCAGCATTTCAGCGACTCGGTGGAAAACAGATCGGGTCGATTCCGATGACTCGGGGACCACCAACTCCCTTTCCCAAAATTCTGTGATTTTCACCATACACTCTAAGAGTGTATTGCTGCGGAGAGCTTCGCAATTTGGGCGCTTCCCCTTGACCGGATGCAAAAGCGCCGCCATGTGAGCGACAAATAGAACAAGATTTCGTCGCGCGCAGCGGAATTCTTCTGCCGCACCACAGCTGATATGAGACCTCATGGACGTCGTCGTCGTCGAATCGCCGGCCAAGGCAAAGACAATCAACAAATACCTCGGCAAGAACTACAAGGTTCTGGCCTCGTTCGGCCATGTCCGCGATTTGCCGGCCAAGGATGGCTCGGTGCGTCCGGACGAGGATTTCGCCATGTCCTGGGCGGTCGACACCGCTTCGGGCAAGCGGCTTGCCGACATCGCCAAGGCGGTCAAGGATGCCGACGGCCTGATCCTCGCCACCGATCCGGATCGCGAGGGTGAAGCCATCTCCTGGCATGTGCTGGAGGTGCTGAAGCAGAAGCGCGCGCTGAAGGACAAGCCGGTCAGCCGCGTCGTCTTCAACGCCATCACCAAATCGTCGGTGCTGGAAGCAATGGCCAATCCGCGCCAGATCGATGCGCCGCTGGTCGATGCCTATCTCGCCCGTCGGGCGCTGGATTATCTCGTCGGCTTCACGCTGTCTCCGGTGCTGTGGCGCAAGCTGCCGGGCGCCCGCTCGGCCGGCCGCGTTCAGTCGGTGGCGCTGCGTCTGGTCTGCGACCGCGAATCCGAGATCGAGCGCTTCATCCGCGAGGAATACTGGCAGATAGCCGCTCTGCTCGGCACGCCGCGCAACGAGAATTTCGAAGCGCGGCTGACCGCCTTCGACCGCAAGAAGCTGCAAAAGCTCGACATTTCCAACAAGGCGCAGGCCGACGACATCAAGTCGATGCTTGAAGGCGCGACCTTCAAGGCGGTGTCGGTGGAAGCCAAGCCGACCAAGCGCAATCCGGGCCCGCCCTTCACCACCTCGACGCTGCAGCAGGCCGCCTCATCGGGCCTCGGCTTCTCGGCCAGCCGCACCATGCAGGTGGCACAGCGCCTCTATGAAGGCATGGAGATCGGCGGCGAGACCACCGGCCTGATCACCTATATGCGAACCGACGGCGTGCAGATGGCGCCGGAGGCGATCGACGCCGCACGCGATGCCATCGCCAAGGAATTCGGCCCGAAATACCTGCCGGAAAAGCCGCGCCTTTACACGACCAAGGCCAAGAATGCGCAGGAAGCGCACGAAGCGATCCGCCCGACGGATTTCATGCGCACCCCGGCATCGGTCAGGCAATATCTCGATTCCGACCAGATGCGGCTTTATGAGCTGATCTGGAAGCGCGCCATCGCCAGCCAGATGCAGCCGGCCGAGATCGAGCGCACCACCGCCGAGATCGAGGCGGTCAACGGATCGCGCACCGCCGAGCTTCGCGCCATCGGCTCGGTCGTTCGCTTCGACGGCTTCATTGCCGCCTACACCGACCAGAAGGAGGACGACGCGGAAGACGAGGAAAACCGCCGCCTGCCCGAGATCCGCGCCGGCGAGCAGCTGGTCCGCCAGGCGATCAACGCCACGCAGCACACCACCGAGCCGCCGCCGCGTTATTCGGAGGCTTCGCTGATCAAGAAGCTGGAAGAGCTCGGCATCGGCCGGCCTTCCACCTATACGGCGATCCTGAAGACGCTCGAGGACCGCGACTACGTCACCATCGACAAGCGCCGGCTGGTGCCGCAGGCCAAGGGCCGGTTGCTGTCGGCCTTCCTCGAAAGCTTCTTCAAGCGCTATGTCGAGTACGACTTCACCGCGTCCCTCGAGGAAAAGCTCGACGAGATTTCCGACGGCAAGCTCGCCTGGAAGGACGTGCTGCGCGATTTCTGGAAGGATTTTTCGGGCGCCGTCACGGACATCAAGGAGCTGCGCGTCACCGACGTGCTCGATGCGCTTAACGAGGAACTGGCGCCGCTGGTGTTTCCCGCGCGCGAAGACGGCTCGAACCCCCGCATCTGCCCGAAATGCGGCACCGGCAACCTGTCGCTGAAGCTCGGCAAGTTCGGCGCCTTCGTCGGCTGCTCGAACTATCCCGAATGCTCCTTCACCCGCCAGCTCGGCGACGCCGCCAATCCCAATGGCGAGAATGGCGGCGGCGAAGACGGCACCAAGGTCATCGGCAAGGATCCCTACACGTCAGAGGAAATCACGCTGCGCAGCGGCCGCTTCGGCCCCTATCTGCAGCGCGGCGACGGCAAGGAAGCCAAGCGCTCCAGCCTGCCCAAGGGCTGGACGGCAGAATCGATCGACCACGAGAAGGCGCTGGCGCTGCTGTCGCTGCCGCGCGATGTCGGCCAGCATCCGGAAACGGCCAAGATGATCTCGGCCGGGCTCGGCCGCTACGGCCCGTTCGTTCTGCATGACGGCACCTACGCCAATCTCGACAGCATCGAGGACGTGTTCTCGATTGGCCTGAACCGCGCCGTGTCGGTGATCGCCGAGAAGCAGTTGAAGGGCAAGGGCGGCCGCAATGGCGGCACCGCCGCTGCGTTGAAGGAGCTTGGCGACCATCCCGATGGCGGCGGCAAGATCGTCGTACGTGACGGCAAATACGGGCCGTACGTGAATTTCGGCAAGATCAACGCCACCCTGCCGAAGGGCAGGGATCCGCAGTCGGTGACCATCGAGGATGCGCTGGCGCTGATTGCCGAGAAGGAAGCCAAGGGCGGCGGCGGCAAGAAGCCGTTCCGCAAGGCGGCTGCGGCCAAGGCCCCGGCAACGAAGAAAGTGGCGGCCAAGAAAACGGCGGCCAAGAAGCCGGCAGCGAAGAAAAAAGGGTAGGACGGCGTGGCGCGCAAGATCACCGGTAGAACCCACGGCGATCCGCGCACCGCCGACACGAGAGCCAAGGTCAAGGACGACTATCGGCCCTCGCGTGACGAAATCCTGCGCTACATCGCCGAAAATCCCGATCGCGCCGGAAAACGCGACATCGCCAAGGCGTTCGCGCTGCGCGGCGACGACCGCATCTGGCTGAAGGATCTGCTGCGCGACCTGCAGGACGAAGGTTTCCTGACCAAGGAGCGCAAAGGGTTGGCCCGCGTCGGTGCCCTGCCCCACGTCACGGTCCTCGATATTTTTGACCGTGACGCCGATGGCGTTCTGTTGGCGCGTCCCACCGAACACACAGCCAATGGACCGCCACCCATTGTTTCCATCCGCCTGTCGCGCAGTGGTGGTGGACCGGCGCCCGGCATTGGCGACCGCGTGCTGGCCAAGACCTTCCCCGCCGACGAGACGAATGTCGCCCTGGGTGGCCCGGCATACACCGGACGGGTGGTGAAGATCTTCGAAAAGCGCACCGATGCCGTGCTCGGTGTCTTTCGCATCCTGCAGGATGGCACCTTCCGCATCGAACCGGTGGAACGGCGCCAGCCCGAACTGATCGTCGACAAGGAATTCCAGAACGGCGCCAAAGGCGGCGACCTGGTCGAGGTCGAGCCCGCGCGGGCCTCCCGCTATGGGTTGCCGAGAGCCAAGGTGCTCAACGTGCTGGGCTCGCTGACCAGCGAAAAGGCGGTCTCGATGATCGCCATCCACGCCCACGACATTCCGCATATTTTTCCGGCCGACGTCATCGCCGAATCCGAAGCCGTCAAGCCGGCGACGCTTGCTCACCGCGAGGACTGGCGCGACCTGCCGCTGGTCACCATCGATCCGGCCGACGCCAAGGACCATGACGATGCCGTTTTCGCCACGCCGGATCTCGACGAGAAGAACCCCGGCGGCGTGGTCGCCACGGTGGCGATCGCCGATGTCGCGGCCTATGTGCGCTATGGCACGGCGCTCGACCGCGAGGCGCTGAAGCGCGGCAATTCGGTCTATTTCCCGGATCGCGTGGTGCCGATGCTGCCCGAGCGCATCTCCAACGATCTCTGCTCGCTGCGCGAGGGCCAGGATCGCCCGGCGCTGGCGGTGCGCATGATCTTTTCGGCCGAGGGCCGCAAGCTCAGGCACTCCTTCCACCGCGTCATGATGAAGTCGGCGGCAAAGCTCGCCTACAGCCAGGCGCAAGCAGCGATCGACGGCGTGCCGGACGAGAAGACCGGCCCGATCCTCGATACGGTGCTTAAGCCGTTGTGGGAGGCCTATGCGATCCTCAAGCGTGGCCGCGAAGGCCGCCAGCCGCTCGAGCTCGACCTGCCGGAGCGCAAGATCCTGCTCAAGCCAGACGGCACGGTCGATCGCGTCATCGTGCCGGACCGGCTCGATGCCCACAAGCTCATCGAAGAATTCATGATCCAGGCCAATGTCGCGGCAGCCGAGACGCTGGAGGCGAAGAAGCAGGAACTGGTCTACCGCGTCCATGACGCGCCATCGCTCGCCAAACAGGAATCGCTGCGCGAGTTCCTGCAGACGCTTGGCCTGTCGCTGGCCCGCGGCGCGCAGATGCAGCCGAGCCAGTTCAACGGCATCCTCGAGCGTGTGCGCGGCGCCGACAATGAAGGCCTGGTCAACGAAGTCGTGCTGCGCTCGCAGAGCCAGGCCGAATACTCGCCCAAGAACATCGGTCATTTCGGTCTCAACCTCAGGCGCTACGCCCATTTCACCTCGCCGATCCGCCGCTATGCCGATTTGATCGTGCATCGCGGACTTATTGCCGCACTCGGCCTCGGTCCGGGCGCGCTGACGCAGGACGAAGCGGCACGGCTCGAAGATGTCGCGGTGCTGATCTCAGGCACGGAACGCCGCGCAATGGCGGCCGAGCGGGACACGGTCGACCGTCTGGTCGCCGCCTATCTCGCCGAGCGCATCGACGACCGTTTCGATGCCCGCATCTCCGGCGTCACCAAATCAGGACTATTTGTCCAATTGCCGCAGTACGGCGCGGATGGTTTCATCCCGGTGTCAACATTGAACGGCGATTACTACATATACGACGAAACCGCCCGTTCCCTGTTCGGAGAACGCTCGGGCAAAGGCTACCAGCTCGCGGACCGCGTCGAGGTCCGACTCGTCGAAGTGGCGCCGATGGCCGGCGCGATGCGCTTCGAGATGTTGACCGACCCGAAGCCTTTGCCGGGCTCCAAGCGGTCGTTTCACAAGGCCAAGGGCCGCGCCCGCGCGTCGCAATCGCGACCGGGTTCGCGCGGCAGGAGACGATGATGACAACAGCCACGGAAGAACAGGTTTTCGGCGGAGAACATCACTCGGGCCGGGCTGCCCGCCCGCTGTGGACGGCGATGAAGCGCGGCCTGCTCGGCCGCTGCCCGCATTGCGGCGAAGGCAAGCTGTTTCGCGCTTTCACCAAGACCGTCGACACATGCGGTATCTGCGGCGAGGAACTGCATCACCACCGCGCCGACGACCTGCCCGCCTATCTCGTCATCGTCATCGTCGGCCACATCGTGCTCGGCGCCTTCATGGGCGTGGAGGCGACGTCCACCTTGTCGACGTGGCAGCACATCGCCATCTGGGTGCCGCTGACCATCCTTCTGTCGGTCGCGCTGCTGCAACCGGTCAAGGGGGCCGTCATCGGACTGCAATGGGCCTTCTATATGCACGGCTTCGGCGGCGAGCACGACGTGATCGAGCCGCATCCCGGAACCTGAGGCGCGGCCAAGATTGCGGCCTGGCGCAACATACCGACCGTGAAAGGCCACTTTCGCTTGCCAGAAGTTTCCGCTAGGTCCTGCGCATGGACGGTATGACCAAGGCGGAAGTCGCCAAGATCGAGCGGAGCATGATCGCTCATAGCGACCAGCCAATTCGCCCGCGCGACGCGGCAACCCTGATCCTGCTCGACCGCAAGGGCGATGACGTGCTGGTTCTGATGGGCCGCCGCCATGCCGGCCACGCCTTCATGCCGGGCAAGTTCGTCTTTCCCGGCGGCCGCACCGACCCGGCCGACAGCCGCATCCCGGTCGCCGCCGCACTGCACCCTGAGCAGGTAGCCAGGCTGATCGCCGGGCCGGGCCGCACAAGCGCCGCACGAGCCCGCGCCATCGCCTTGTCGGCCATCCGCGAGACCTATGAGGAAGCCGGATTGCTGATCGGCCGCAAAGGCGCTTTCGCCACGGCCAGGGCCGATTGGCAAGGTTTTGCCGAACACGGCGTGCAGCCCTCTCTGGACATGCTGCGCTTCGTCGCGCGCGCCATCACGCCGCCCAACCGGGTACGCCGCTTCGACACACGCTTCTTCAGCGCCTGGCGCGACGATGTCGCGGTAGAACTGCCCGGTGGCGGCCCGACCAACGAACTCGAAGAGCTGGTCTGGCTGCCACTTGCCAAGGCCAGGGAAGCCGACATCCCCGACATCACCCGAATGATCCTGGACGAGCTGCAAAAGCGCCTCGCCCATGATCCGCTGTTGCGTCCGGGCGGTCCCGTGCCCTTCTACCGGCTTGTCCGCAACCGTTTCACCCGCGAACTTCTCTAGAGTATTCAGCATCCCCATGACGGTCGATACCCAACAACAGGGCGACGAACGCGTACACTGGCTGCCGATGGTGGCGGCGATCTCGTCGATCAGTGTCGTCGGCATAGCCATCGGCCTCGGCATGCCGCTGCTCAGCGTCATCCTCGAAACACGCGGCCATTCTGCCTCGATGATCGGCCTCAACACGGCCGTCGCCGGCCTCGCCTCGATCGCCGGAGCGCCGCTCGCCACACCGCTCGCCATGCGCTTTGGCGTCGCCTGGACCATGATTGCCATGATCGCCGCCGGCGCGCTGGCCTTTGTCGGCTTCCATTTCGCGCCCGATTTCTGGATGTGGTTTCCGCTGCGCATCGTGCTGCACATCGCGCTGACGGTGCTGTTCATCCTGTCTGAATTCTGGATCAGCACCTCGGCGCCGCCGCATCGGCGCGGCCTTGTCCTCGGCATCTACGCCACGGTTCTGTCGCTCGGCTTTGCCGCCGGGCCGTGGCTGTTCGCCCATCTCGGCAGTTCCGGCTTCAGACCGTTCGGCGTCATCATCTGTCTGGTGACGCTGGCCGCCATACCGGTGCTGGCGGCGCGCAACGAGAGCCCGTCGATCGCCTCCGACGGCGAGACCAGCAATTTCCTGCGCTATATCTGGCTGGTGCCGTCGGCGACGGCCGCCGTGCTTGTGTTCGGCGCGGTGGAAACCGGCGGCTTTGCGCTGTTCCCGATCTACGGCAGCCGCATCGGCTATTCCGAAGCCGACGCGGCCCTGCTCCTGACCATGATCGGCCTCGGCAACGTGCTGCTGCAGATCCCCATCGGCATGATCAGCGACCGCGTCACGGACCGCCGCTATCTGCTGATTGCCTGCGCCATGGTTGGCCTTGTCGGCACGGTCTTCATGCCCTTCTTCGCGCAGAATTGGCACCTGATGGCGGCACTTCTGTTCGTCTGGGGCGGCGTCGTCGCTGCCATGTACACGATCGGCCTTGCCCATCTCGGCTCGCAGCTTTCCGGCCACGAACTGGCGTCGGCCAACGCCGCCTTCGTGCTGTGCTACGGTGTCGGCATGGTTCTCGGTCCGCAAGCGATCGGCATCGGCATGGATGCGTTCGGTCCGTCCGGCTTCGGCTGGTCGCTCGGCCTGTTCTTCGCCGCCTATATTGCCTTGGTCGCCGTCAGGCTGGTCCGCAAGATCCTGTTGTAGCGCGACTGCCGCTAGCCCTGCATTTGGCATGGCGCGGTGACAGGCTGCTGACAGAACCGTGTCAGGAGCACAGGGCTAAAAGGGTGTCCCAAAACACTTGAGGACATTTCCATGATCGACAGCGGCTTTGAAACCACATCGCTACGAATGACACTGCTTCTGCTTGTGACCTTCCAGGCCCCGGCCGCCGATGTCGACCGCATCATGGACGCGGTGGTGGCGATAGCGCCGCTGGCCATGGGCAAATATGACCGCAATGCCTATCAGTCGGCGCATGGCATCGAACGCTACAGGCCGCTTGAAGGTGCGGCCGCCGGCGCCGAAACCGAATTGCGGCGCCGCCCCGGCACGGTCGAGGTTTCCTTCGAACTGCCCGACGACCAGGCGCTGGCCGCCCGCGTCGTCGAGGCGATTTTCCAGGCGCACAGCTACCAGGAACCGGTGATCCGCATTCAGCCGATCCTGGCCAGCCGTTCCAAGGGGCTGGACGATCGCGCCAATCCGAATCGCTGGTGGAACACGACCGGAGACTGGAAGAAGGTTGCGGTATCGGCGACGGAAACCGCATGATTTCCACCCACCAGCAGGCCCAAGCGGATCGCACAGGGCCAGGGGAATCGGGTGAGTTAATTATCGTGAGATGACGCTTACGAGGAATTCGTCGTCCCACGCCGCCACTTTTCGTTTCAATCGC
>NZ_JAMYKV010000031.1:0-78052 GCF_040317535.1 Mesorhizobium sp. M1409 | reverse complement strand
TCACTCCGCTGCCGGTAATGGCCGCGTTGGCGTTTATCTTGAAGTTGCCCTGGACGATATAGACGCCGGGCGAAAGCGTGACATTGCCATTGAGGTTCATGCCACCGCAGTAGGTCCCGGGCTGGATTGTCTGCGTCGTTTTGTTACCGTTAACATTCTTGCACGGGTTGCTGGCCGCAGGCGTTGGCAGGTCGGCAAATGGATCGGCGGCAGGCAGTGCCTGGGTGATAGGGGCCGCGCAGACGGTGGTAACGGGATTGCTGAGAGAGACGCCGCCCGCCGATATCAGGCAATCGACCTGGAGGTTCGCCGAGCCCTGAAGATTGATGGCGTCCGGGGCGTTCGAATTGGACATGATGACGCAGTGTGTGAACTTCACGCTGGTATTGCCGGAAAACTGTACAGCCTGCGGGGCGGTCGGATCGAGTGCGGTTAGGCAGGCCTTCGAGGCATCGGTGATGAGGGCCACCGCCCGCGCCTGTTCGGGAACCTGGCTCTGCGTGAAGATCAAGGTAAACATCCGGTCGAGGTTCTGGCGGACGATCACCTCGACCGCTTTCTTCGCCGTGTTCGGTCCCGACGCCGGCGGCGTGTTGATGACGATCGTGCCCGAGCCCAGCCCATTCGTAGCGGCCGACTGGGTCGCGGCTGCGACGATGCTCGGCTGGTCGGAACCTGAGATCTGTTCGAGCGCGCCGGCATAGGCGGCGGCATCGGCCATCGCCTGCAATCTCAGGCTGTTGTAGTACCAATACGAGGTCTCGACACCGAAGCCGGCGGAGCCGACAACGATCGGCAAGGTCAGGGCGAAGATCGTGGCAACATTTGCGCCGGTGCCCCGGCATATACCGTCCGCTATAAGTCGAATCCGGGTGAAGCAATTGAAGGCCATGACGTAGATTAGAAAGCACCCATATGTGAACGAATGGCTAAAAAGTTCAGTTCATTTTTGATCAGCGATCTATTGTGCTCCAAAAGAAGGGGTTCGGCGGCTGATCGACGGGGATTGAAGGCAGCAAGACGACCAAAAAGCCCGTTTCCACGATGTGAAGGGGGTGATTTCGGCACATCGGCCAACGTCTCAAAGAGCTGCACCCAGTCTCACTTAATCCGAGCCGACGACGTGATCACAACAGTCCGAGCCAGAAAATCGCGATGATCTTTGCGCCCAAACGGGGTGATTTCAAGCCGCTACAGCAGCGACTAAATTCCCATGCGATGCGATGCCATGAGCCGACTTCGTTGGCTCGACCGGATACAAAGGCGGAAATTGATTCCGTAAAGAAAGATCTGTGTCGAAAGGTTCAACCACCGGTCGAAACGACAGATTATAATACCATCGCCGAGCGTTGTTCAGCCAAGATCGATGAACGGCCAGGGACGGCTCCTTATGAGCGCCCAACGACATTGGCGCTCCTGCCAACGCGGCTGGCGCAACATGCTCGTCTGGCAGGTGACCCGAACGGCTACTTGCCACCCCCGATCGGGACGTTGGCAACCATTGGCGAAAATTCGAGCCGATGGAGCGGGCCGGCTCGGTCGCGCCAGAGCGGACACGCGCCGGAGTCTTTCCTCCGCGGCAGCCGCCCAGACCCAGGAAAGGATTGGTACGGACTATCTGTCGCTCCAGTCTTGTGATGGCTAGCTCGAGGCGGTTGACCAGGGGTCCACTTCCGAGCGGCTCACGATCACGCTACCCGGCCTCAATTTCGCCCTGCATGCGCTGTCCCAAAGTTTCAATATCGACCTCAGCGGTCGTCGCAACTCCCCGGCTCTGGATTTCCGGCAGCATCGCAATGAGTTCGGCGGTCTGGTGTGACCAGTCGAAGCCGCCATTGTCTCGTTCATTTGGGATGGATACCCGTCCGTCGTCGACCGACTGGTCAGTCATAGTTCGCGGGCCAAGCAAGGCCGAGGTGCTTGCCCATACAGCGAGGATTCACACATACGCGAGCACACTGAAGCGGCCCGGCCGCGAGAAAAGGATATGAGGTTTGTTGCGGCGGGGGAAACGGCCCCTGTCGCACAAGACTCGCCGCAATGTGTTTTTCGGTCAACGTCCAGCTATGGCAGAGAAGGATAGCGGCCCCTGCCCCTAGTCTTCGGCAACATAGGTCCTGTCGATTTCCACCGCCTGGAATCGCACATCTCCCCTTCCCAAACGGTCCAGCTCAGCGCGAGCCAGCCATGGCGAACAACATTGGGCATGAGGCCGACCGCCATCAGCAGCCGCATCTCCAGGCGATATTTTTTGGAGATCGAGGCACGCGGCGAACTCGACCTGCCAGAACACATGCAGGCTCTTTTCCGCTCGACGATGTGAAAGGCATGATAGGACCGGGCGCGTAGACGGTCAGACCCTGAATGTCTGCTTCGCGCCTCCATCTCCTCATTGCGATAATAGCAGCCGCTTCCAAAAAGCAGACATCACAGGAACCGCGTCGTATCTTTCGCGCCTCAGAGCGGAGGTTCGCGTCGCCTCTCTTAGGCAAACAGAAACTGCTGTCTTGCGTGGGCCAATACCGCGTCGTCAGCTTCCGAGCGAGGAGACGGTGAACTGGTGGGCTCCGTTTGTCGGGCGACAATGCCTGGACAGCCAAGAGCACGATCATGCCCTTCAAAGCACGTGGACGGATGGCAGGTGCCTGGTGGACGGGGTTCTCTTCCTGTCCACCTATCCCTATCAGATTTTCCGACTGGCCAGCAGCGTTGTGAGCCAGTCCGGATCCATTTCCGGTACGGATGACAAGAGCCGTTCGGTGTAAGCCGGATGCGGCGGCGTAAGAACTTCACTCTTCAAACCCTGCTCAACGACTTTCCCCTGGTGCATGACGACAATTTCGTCGGCTATCGCCCGTACGGTGGCAATGTCGTGAGTGATGAAGAGGTAGCTCATGCCGAAGTCACTTTGCAGGCGCATGAGGAGCTTTAGGATTTCCTCCTGCACGATCTGGTCGAGCGCGGACGTAATTTCGTCGCAGATGATGAAATCCGGATCGGCCGCAAGCGCCCGGGCAATGCAAACGCGCTGTTTTTGGCCACCCGACAATTCGGCCGGCAGTCGGTCCAGGTAAGCTTCGCTCATCTCGACCATATGCATGAGTTCGCCGATCCGGCGATCCCGCTGCGCGCCGCTAAGGCCGAGGTAGAATTCAAGCGGTCGCGCTATGATGTCTTCGACCGTCTGGCGCGGATTTAGCGCGTTGTCGGGCGTTTGATAAATCATCTGTATGCGGCGCAGGACCTCCTTCGGGCGCATCTTCAAGCTCTTCGAAAGGGGCTGGCCGGCAAAAGAGATCGACCCCGAAAGCGATGGCAGGAGGCCGGTGATGACCCGAGCGAGGGTCGACTTCCCGGAGCCGGACTCGCCGACCACAGCCACCGTTCTTTCGCGTGGAACTTTGATGGAGACATCCTGGAGCACTTTGACGGTTCGGGCATAGGCCGCGGTAACGTGGTCTATCGTCAGAAGATACTCGTCGGCCGGAACTTCGGGCTTCGCGAGCTTGCGCACAGCCCAGAGCGTTTTGGTGTATTCCTGGGCAGGCGAAGCGAGCATCTGGCGTGTTTCAGCCTCCTCCACAGTGAGCCCGTGGCGCAGAACCATAATGCGGTCCGCCATTTGCGCCACCACCGCCAGGTCATGCGTCACGTAGATTGCGGCCGTATTGAATTCCTCCACGATGTTGCGAATGGAGGCAAGAACTTCGACCTGCGTCGTCACATCGAGCGCGGTCGTTGGCTCGTCGAACACTATGAGATCCGGCCGACAAGCCATAGCCATTGCGGTCATTGCTCTTTGCAACTGCCCGCCGGAGACCTGATGAGGATAGCGAAAGCCTATGGTCTCCGGGTCTGGGAGCTGAAGACGTCGATAAAGATCGACGGCGCTCCGGTTTGCCTCTTCCCGGCTGGCAATTCCATGCGCCACCGCAGTTTCGACGGTTTGTTCCAACAGCCGGTGGGCCGGGTTGAAAGAGGCCGCCGCGCTTTGCGCGACATAGGCGATGCGGGAGCCCCTGAGGCGACGGCGCCCTGTTTCACTGACTGCCAGAAGATCAATCCCGTCGAACAGGATCGAGCCTTGTGTGATCCGGCAGCCCGGCTTGGCATAACCCATTGCGGCAAGGCCAATGGTGGACTTGCCGGCGCCTGACTCGCCGATCAGGCCAAGAACCTCGCCCCGCTTTAGCGTCAGATCAATCCCACGGACGATGGGATGCCACCGCTCGTCCGAGAACCCCTCCACATGCAGATTGCGGATCTGCAGTAGATCCTTTCCTTTTTCGCGCGAGCCTGGACCGCTACTTTTCATCCCGCAATCCGCTTGTTGCGTGCAGGAACCAGTCCACAACGAAATTGACGGACACCGTAAGGAGAGCGATCGCGCCGGCCGGAAGCAGCGGCGTGACATCGCCGTAAGTGATCAGGGTTGCGTTCTCGCGCACCATTGAACCCCAATCGGCCGTCGGCGGCTGAATACCGACGCCGAGAAACGACAGCGCCGCGATGGTGAGGAATACGAAGCAAAATCGCAAGCCGAACTCTGCGACCAGCGGCGGCATTACATTGGGAAGGATTTCCTTGGCGATGATCCACCTCGCGCCTTCGCCGCGCAATCGCGCCACCTCCACATATTCCATCACGGCCACGTTAAGCCCGACGGCGCGAGAAAGCCGAAAGACACGGGTGGAATCAAGAAGGGCAATGATCACAATCAGGCTGGTGATCGACGAGCCGAAGATCGACAGCAGCACCAGCGCGAAGATCAGACTTGGGATCGACATCAACACGTCCACCGCACGCGACAATATCTGGTCGAGCCATCCCCTGTACAACGCGGCAAGAAGACCGAGCGAGACGCCAACCGCGAAGGACAGCAACGTGGTCGCGACTGCAATAGCGATGGTGTTGCGCGCACCGTAGATCAAGCGGGTGAGCATGTCGCGGCCGAGCTGATCGGTTCCCAATTTGAACTCCTGGCTCCACGGCGCGAAGGCTTCGCTGAAGACCTGAGTCTCGCCGTATGGCGCTATCCAGTGCGCGAGGACCGCAACAAAAACGTACCCGAAGATCACGACGATACCGAACCATGCGCTGAAGGGTGCCCTCTTCAGCGCCGTTTTCGCTCGGGTGGCACGCGAACGCCTCAGCCTTTGAATCGCCGCGATAGGTTCGAAGCTGGTCATCGTGGATGCAAGAGCCTGGGGTTGGTGGCGATGGAAATGATGTCAGCTATCAGGTTGAGCAGGATATAGGTCGCGGCGAAAATCAAGGCGCAGGCCTGGACGACCGGAACATCCCTGGATTTCACCGCATCAACCATCAACTGACCGATGCCGGGATAGACGAACACGACCTCGACCACGACCACTCCGACGATGAGATACGCCAGATTGAACGCCACCACGGTGACGATGGGAGCCCAGGCATTGGGCAGGGCATGCCTCAGCACGATCACCATCGGGGACATTCCCTTGAGGCGCGCCATATCGATGTAGGGGCTTGCCAGCATGTTGATGATGGCCGCTCGGGTCATGCGCATCATGTGGGCCACGATCACGAGCGTAAGGGTGATTGCCGGCAGGGCCACTTTCCAGACATGCTCCCAAAACGGCGTCTGGTCGTTCACATTCGACAGCGTCGGAAATTTGGGAACCGCGTTGAGTGCCCAGCTCAGTGAGACTGCGAGCCAATGCGGCATCGATTGAGCGAAATCGGATCCGATGAACGTGTCGCGCGAGATGACCAGGTAGGCCAGCATATAGGCGACGAAAAACTCCGGGAACGAGATGGTTGTCAGCGTCACAACATTCACCAGCCGGTCGAACCAGCCGTTGCGGTACAGCGCGGCGAGAATGCCAAGCCCCAGGGCCAGCGGGACTGCGATCAGCGCAGTCACCGCTGCAAGGAACATCGTATTGTATAGGCGTGGCGCGATGATCTCGGCCACGGTACGCCGGTATCCGGTGCGGCTCGCAAACGAGGAGCCGAAGTCACCGTGGAGCATCTGCGCGACCCAGACAAAATAGCGCTCGACAGGTGGACGATCGATGCCGATTTCTCGCTGGAACGCGGCGACCGTTTCGGATGTCGCCGATTGCCCGAGCGTGGCCTTGGCGAAGTCGCCGGGGAGCATCGCGATCGCAGAGAAGATAATGATGGACACGATGAACAAAGTGATCAGGCCGAGCCCAAGCCGCTGCAGAACCGTTCTTGCGACAGGGTTCATGGGCGTGCGTTTCCTTTTTGGGCGGCAGCCCTTGCAACAGCCAGGGAAGCCAACCGGAGCCTCACAGTCAACGCGGCTCCGGCCCGCCATCTCATGCAGTGGCGATCCACCAGCGTTCGGCCATTTTCAGTCCATCGTTCTCCCAATTGGGCGCCACTTCGCCGTGTGCGAGCTTTTTGGATTGAGCGCTGACGAAATTGTTGAAGACCAGCACGATGCTGCCGCCATCATCGTGGGTTAACTGCTGCATCTCCGCATACATCGCCGCTCGTTTGGCCTCGTCCGTCTCGGCCCGCGCCTGGACAAGCAATTCGTTGAAGTGGGGATTTTTCCAGAACGACTCATTCCAGCTGGAGTCGGCGGCGAAGGCTTGGGTGAACATCCAGTCGGCCGTCGCTCGACCGCTCCAATAGGAAGCGCACCAGGGTTTCTTGAGCCAGACATTGTCCCAGTAGGCGTCCTCGGCCTCACGCACGACATTGACGTCGATGCCACATTGGGCTGCCGTCTCGCGAATGAGCGAAGCCGCGTCCACCGCGCCTGCAAAAGCGGCATCGGCGACCGAGAGATCCACTTTCAGGTTCTCCATTCCGGCCTTTTTCAGGTAGTGCTTGGCTTTTTCCGGATCAAAGCTGTGCTGCGGTTGCGGATCCTTGGCGAACTTGATCGCTGGCGCGATCGGGTTGTCGTTGGCCACGGTGGCGTGGCCGAGAAAGATCTTGTCGACGATCTCCTGACGATTGATCGCCCATTTCAATGCCATTCGCACGTCCGGATTATCAAACGGCGCCATCGTGACATTCATCGGCAAGGTATAGTGACCGTAGCCAGTGACTTCGACGATTTCCACCTTGGGATTACGTTTCAGCATGCCGAGGGTCTTCAAGTCGGCGCGGCCGATATAGTCCACCTCCCCCGTAGACAGCGCCGCCATGCGAGCGGCAAGATCTGTAATGGCGATGAACTCCACCTCGTCGAGGTAGGGTTTGCCGTTCTTGAAGTAGTTCGGATTGCGCTTGAGTTTGGCCGAAACGCCGGGCTGGAAGTTCTCGAGTACGAAAGCGCCCGTGCGAACGCCTGAGGCCCAATCCGCCTTGCCGTCCTTGGCTGGCATGATGACCAGATGGTAGTCACTCATAATGTAAGGGAAATCGGCATTGCCGCTCTTGAGCGTGAAGATCACCGTTTCAGGGCCGTCCGCCTTGATCTCGGCGACGGACTCCAACAGCGACTTCGCCGCCGATTTGGTGTCCTTGCCCATGTGATATTGCAATGAGGTCACGACGTCATCCGCCGTCACAGTCTTGCCGTTGTGGAACGTTGCGGCTTTGCGCAGCTTGAAGGCCCAGGTTTTGGCCCCATCCGAAGATTCGAAGCTCTCGGCGAGGTCCGGTTGGACATTGCCTTTGGCGTCGACCTCAGTGAGGCTGTTGGACAGCGAGCCGGAAAATGCTGTTTGTGTGAACGTATCGGGGTAGCCGGCCGGATCGATCGAATCCGTCGTCGCGCCGTGAGCCATGCCGAGCTTGGCGAAGCCGCCCTGCATCGGTTCGGCCCGCGCCGTGGCGACGAACAGCTTGTCGGCGGCGGCGACGGTCAGGCCCGCGGCCAGCCCGAGATGAATGAAGTCGCGGCGGGAAACATCGCCGCCACCGATCAGGCTTCGAGCGATACCAAGCTTGTATTCAGATTCTGACATTTGACTCTCCCATTGCGGAGTTCTCCGCGTTATTTCTCGTCAAAGCACCTGCGAACAAATCTGCTGGTTGGCTGCGGCCACCTTTCCTTCGAATTTTTCCAATCCCAATCGGTTTTGCGCCAATCAGGCCGTCACATAGACGCCGCCGGCCTCGACGGTGACTGGAAATGTGCGAGCCCGAACGGTCGGATCGACCAAGGCCTCACCTGACTTGATGTCAAATTCCCAGCCGTGCCAGGCGCATCGGACGATCTCGTTTTCGCGATGATAGATAAATTGCGCCTGTTCGACGGGCGCGGTCGTTCCACACTGCGGTCCCTCGCAAAGTGGAGCGCCGCGGTGCGGACAAACATTCAGTAGCGCGTGGAACGACTCTCCAATGCGGAAAACGCCAACCGAAAAGCTGCGGATCTTGGCGATAAAGGGAGACCCGGTTTCGATTTCGTCGACGCGGCAGATGTAGGTCTTTTCGGGCATCACATCGTTCCTCAGGCGGCATTCGCGGCTTGCGCACGCGGGATGCGTTTGTAGACCTCCAGCGCATTCAGTCCCATGATCTTGCTCTTCCAGGCAGGAGGGATCTGCAGCGTGTTTGCGTCGTCGTAATCCCAGTGGGGATAGTCCGACGCAAACATCAGCGTGTTTTCGCCGTCCATCGCCTCGAGCGTGGACCACAGATGCTGGATGTTTGCGGGCTGTTCCAGCGGCTGCGTGGAAAAGCGGATGTTGCGCCGGCAATATTCCGATGGCAGCATCTTCAGCCATGGCGTCTCCTTGCGCAGCGCTTTGTAGTCGGCGTCCAGGCGCCAGAGTACCGATGGGACCCAAGCGACGCCGCACTCGATAATCACGAAATAGAGGTCCGGCCATTTCTCGAAGACGCCATGCGCGATCATGCTTGCCACGTGCGACATTGCCGACATGTGCAGGATAGCGTGGGTCTCCCAGAAGAATGTCGTTGGGGCAGGAGCGATGGCAGTTGAATTCACTCCGCCATGGCCGCCCAGATGTATGGCGAAGGGCAACCCTACTTCAGCGCAGGCTTCGTAAATCGGGTGGTAGAACGGGTCGCCATACGGCTTTACGGATCCTTGGGAGGCGAGCACCTGGACCATGCGCGGGTGATTGCCAAGGCGACGTATCTCGGCGGCGGCGAGCTTTGGATCTTGTGGCGCGATGATGATCGAGCCCATGAAACGGTCGTCCTTCGGCAGCCACTGATCGATCTGGTAGTCATTGTAGGCGCTGACCAAGGCGCTGGCATAATAGGGGTTGGCGAGGGTTGACGCCTCGATCGGCTCGTCACCCGTCAGGATCGCCACGTCGATCTTGTACTTGTCGAGGTGCTTCTCTTTCATGATGAGATAGTTATCGGTTTCGGTTTTCGGACGGACGTCCTTGCGGGAGAAATCCTGCGGATGAAACCAGGGACGATGGCCGTGCGGGAAGGCCCCAACGGGACCTGTCTTCTCGCCTTCGACGAACATGTCCTTCCAGAGGCCGGAAAGGTAGGGCTGCAATACCGTGGCGCTTGACCAGTAATTATGACAATCGCAGTCGATTATAAACACTTTGTTCCGCTCCATAGCCTCGTCCCGGCGATGCTGCCGGGTCGCTGACTGGTGCAGCTTCCGCCTTGGGTTTCGTTTGATCAAGGTTATGAAACGTGCGAATATGATCGAGTTTTTCGATCGGGGGTTCAATGCAGCTTGATTACATCGAAACCTTTCTCGACATCGTCGAGTCAAGAAATTTCAATCGGACCGCGGATCGGTTGGGCTTGACCCAATCGACGATCAGCACTCGCATCAAGAACCTGGAGAGCGCAATTGGGTCCGAACTGTTCCAGCGTGGACGCGCCGGGGCAGAGCCGACTGCCGCGGGACGCCGGTTCGAAGCTTACGCCAGGTCTCTGCTCTCGACCTGGTCGCAAGCTCGCCACGACGTACGCGCGTTCAACCGTTTCGAAGGCACCTTGCGCGTTGCCGCCCAAGTGGGCATGACCCGCTCAGTCCTACCCGGGTGGGTCGAGACACTGTGCCAGGTACTTCCGAAGTCCTCGATTCATATCGAGTCGGATTACTCGAACCAGATGGTCAGCGACTTGAGCATGGGAAACCTGGACATCGCGGTGCTCTATGCCCCTCGCTACTTGCCCGAAATCGCCTACGAGCACCTGATGGTCGAAGAATATGTAATGGTTTCGACTGCGGCCAGAACGCTGTCGGATGTTGATCCTGACACCTACATCCGCCCAGGCTACACCGTTCTGCTGGAGAAAACGCACGCGGAGCTGCTGGCTCAATTGGCGATCTGTCGACTTTCGACCGGATCGGAAACGCTGGCGGAGATCATGCTCCGGCGAACGGGCGGCACTTGCTACATGCGTAGCGATGATGCGCGCCGGTTCACCGCCGAGCTTCCATCGTTCCTCGTCGAAGGAGCGCCGACGCTGCACCAGCCAGTTCACACGGCGATACTGGCACGTCGCAAACACGAACCGATCATTCGCAAAGGCATCCGAGCTCTCCATCTCGCGGTTATGTCGCTGGAAGTTTAATCGAAATTAGCGATCATAACGTTGGGTTAATACTGCTGTTTTATGGGCTAAGAACTGGCATGTTCGCTCGATCGCAAAGCCGAGCCGAACAATGAACGCATACGCTTCCGTCCAAGCCTCCGATATCGTGCCCACCTTGCGTCAGCGCCAATGGGCACAAAAGACGCGAGATGTTGTGCTCTGCCGTCGCGTAATCGACGAGACGCACGATGTGAAAACATTCGTTCTCACGTCTGCCGCGGATCGGCTGTTCTGCTTCAGCGCCGGCCAGTATGTCCTCGTGCATCTCAGGATTAACGGTGCCGCGATCACGCGCTCCTACTCTGTATCATCACCGCCGACACGACCGCTTGATCTTCAGATCACGGTGAAACGAACGCCGGGCGGGCTTGCTTCCAACTGGCTCCATGACAATGTGAGGCCAGGCAGCGAGATCGAGATCGAAGGGCCGCTCGGTTCGTTTAATCTTGATGAGTTGCCGGCTCAGAAACCCGTTTTCCTTTCGGGCGGTAGCGGCGTGACTCCGGTCATGTCCATGCTGCGTGCACTTACCGATCGCGCGGATGACAGGGAGATCCGCTTCATTCACAGTGCGAGAACGCCAGGCGACATCGTCTTCCGATCGGAACTGGACGCACTTGCTGCTCGCTTTCCCAACGTTCAAGTGACTTTGGTTTGCAGTCAGGGAGGTCCCACTTGGACGGGTTCAACTGGCCGAATTGGTGGTCGGATGCTGCTGAGCCTGGTTCCCGATCTCCACAAGCGCACCGTTTTTGCCTGTGGGCCCGAAGGGTACATGAAGACGGCACGCACCTGCCTTGACGCAATTGGCTTCCCGCCGGCCCAGTACCACGAGGAGAGTTTCGGAGGCAGCAACGGTTCGCGTTCGGAAATGGGTTCAGCGGTTCCGTCGTCGGTCCGTTTCGCCCGCTCGGGCGTGGAGTATCAATGCACGCCCGGAGAGACCTTGCTGGAGGCGGCACGGAATTGTGGCATCTACATCCCGACCGCTTGCCAGCAGGGCGTTTGCGGAACGTGCCGAATAGCCAAACTATCCGGCGAAGTTGTGATGGACGACCTAGGCGGACTGAACGCTGAAGAGAAGTCGGCCGGCTATGTCCTGGCATGTTGCAGCCGCCCACAAGGAACGGTTTTGCTCGACGTTTAGGCGTTGTTGACCGTTGAAGATGTGGCCGTGCGCACGCATTTGCGTCCGGGTCTGGCCTCAAAATGAGGCCGCCGCCGCCTTTCAGCCACGCGGTATTGTTGGCGCGGCAAATGGGCGACTTCGTAATTGCAGCCACCAGAACAACCTGTTGAAGACGATGAAGGACACATCACCGGCAAGGATGCGCCGTTCATCAGCGGAACGGCACAGGTCCGGCGCAGTCAATGCTGACGGAACATTAGTGGTCTCGAATAGTTGAATTAATGCTTCGGATGCCGCAGCTTGGCTCCGGCGTAAGGCTGGTGGGCAAACATCGGCAGGCCCGCGCCATCACC
Source organism: Mesorhizobium sp. M1409 (assembly GCF_040317535.1). Classification (NCBI taxonomy): domain Bacteria; kingdom Pseudomonadati; phylum Pseudomonadota; class Alphaproteobacteria; order Hyphomicrobiales; family Phyllobacteriaceae; genus Mesorhizobium; species Mesorhizobium sp. M1409. The sequence goes on along the minus strand of NZ_JAMYKV010000031.1, from coordinate 66,058 downwards.
CCCTCTCCTCCGTGGCGCGGGCTCTCTACGGCAAGGCTAATACACCAATTCTCGCTGCCGCCTCTTACGTGTCGGAGCCCGGTATTTCTCGACCAGCCGCACCTTGTCGATGTTGATCATCGATGCGCGTGGCCACGCCGGTCAGCTCGATCTCCTGCCCGCGCTTCACCTTTGAATGATCGATGATCGAATGCGGAAAATTATAGGGGGGAATCGAGATGCTTACGAAGTCCTCATCGACCCGCCGTCGCACCGTGGCGGTCAGATCCCCAATGCCAATTCTCTGCGCCAAAGGGAATGGGTCTGGAGCGGTCCCGGGCTTCATCAAGGGATTGCTAATATTCGGCTGGAGGCGCAAAGTTTCTTGACACATGAGGCTCTTTTTGATCGCGCTCGCCGTCGCTCACAGCTGGTATACCGGCTACCATGATCCGGTCACCGGCTATGAATGCTGCGACGATAAGAAGGATTGTAGGGTCATCAGCCCGCGCTATGTCGAGCCGCTGTCGGGCGGCGATTTCAATATCCGCACGGGGTCCAAGAGCCGATATTTCATCCCCAAGAACCGCGTCCTTGAGAGCGAAGACAGCCAATATCACATCTGCACGTCGCCCCCGAATATGACCATCCGCTGCTTCTTTGCGCCGCACACCGAGGCCAGCCGATAGGGAATGTCGGACAGCGGCCGGTGGAAACGCGCTGGTGGGGCTCTGTGCCGCGCGCCTCCCCCGATTGTTTGCGTCAGCGTGCAGGAGTATGCTGTTTCGCTCCCGAAAACGGCAAGATTTTCCAGGAGGAACCGATGTTAGCCTCCGACCTAACGAAATTTATCGAGCAGGATCATCTGGCTCTGGATGCCTTCGTAAAGGGCGATCCTGAGCCCTTGAAAAATCTCTACTCGCGACAGGACGACGTCATTATCGCCAATCCCTTTGGCCCGCCGGCGAAGGGATGGAGAAAGGCCGCAGAGATCATGGAACGGGCCGCCACCAATTACCGGGACGGCAAAGTCATCGGCTTTGATCGCATCTCGGAGTATGCGACGGCCGACCTGGGATACATCATCGAGGTCGAGCGGTTCCAATCCAAGGTCGGTGGTGGCAACAAACTGGTGCCGATTGCGCTTCGAGTCACCACCATATTCCGGCGGGAGGAAGGCGGGTGGAAGATCGTCCTTCGTCATGCCGATCCGATAACCTCGGCACGCCCGCCGACGTCCGTTGTCGGGGAGTAGAAAGAGCGCGCTGGAATTCAGCGAAGGAGCAAACGCTGCGCTGGCCTCGTGGTGTGAGGTCGTGATCTAGGAATCTGCTCAACCAACGAAACCGGCGTGGCGCGAGCCGACGATCTAAGCAGGAGGAAGAAGGCCGGCGTCACTCAAGAGGGAGGTTGCTGAATTGGCGCCGGCCAGACGGTCCAATCAGGTCCGCCGCGCCTCAAGACATAGCTGAGTCTTGACGCCGCGTCATGTGGCAGGATGAGGTCGTCCGCTAAGCCTTCGCCTTCCGCTTGACTTGAGCTTAAGTACGCAGCCTAACGCCCGGCCCGCCGGCGGTCGTCTCACCCTCTGCCAGGAAGATCACGCCAGCCAATTCCAGTGCCTGCCTGACGGCGATAACGTTGTTAACGCAGCCGGAGGCTTGGCCTGTGGACGCTTCCATTCTGCGAAGCGTTGGTGCCGAGATTCTGGCGCGCTGAGCAAGCTCGGTCTGGCTTAGACCAATCATTAGGAGGGAAGCACATCCGCATAATGGGCGCGCAGGCTCGGGATCAGGCTTCCTCCGTTCAGAACGCAGACGCACTTGTGCCACTGCAGTGCACATTCGCCACAGGGCAAATCTGGTCGTGCCGATGGCCAAGAGGCGACCTCAACCAAGCCACCCTGCGTGGAACCAGGCGCCAGATTCCAAGTTCTAGTATCCAGCCTCGGCAGACTGATCAGTGACCTGGATATTGCCAGTATGTTCTCGAATGTCGCTTCACTTGCCGGCGGGCATCGCGTCGATATGGGTGAGACCAGCTCCGGCCTCGCTTTATGCAAACGAGGCAGAAATGACATCGAAAACAAGGTCGGCCACAATCAAACCGTACGGCGGACCGGTCGGCGGCTGGGGCTCAGCTAAATCCGTGGCCGCGATCATCGCGAGAGAGCACGTCCCTTTGAAAGCCCCAAAGCTGCTTTCGATCCAGAATAAGCCCGACGGATATATGTGCGTCAGTTGTGCCTGGGCAAAACCTGCTCAACCGCATCCGCTCGAATTCTGCGAAAGCGGAGCAAAGGCGACGGCTTGGGAAATCACGTCCCGACGGGCCGACCCCGCGTTCTTCGAAAGACACACACTCAGCAAGCTGGAATTCTGGCCAGATCATGACTTGGAGGAACAGGGCCGGTTGACCCATCCCATGCGCTGGGATGCGATCAGCGACAAGTATGTTCCGGTGGCGTGGGCAGAAGCTTTCGACGAGATCGGCAGGGAGCTGGGCGCGCTCGATCCTCACCAGGTCGACCTTTACACCTCGGGCCGCGCATCTCTTGAGGCGAGCTACATGTATCAGTTGTTTGCCCGCATGTATGGCAGCAACAATTTACCGGACAGTTCCAACATGTGCCACGAAAGCTCGTCGGTGGCACTTCCGGAAAGTATCGGCGCCTCTGTCGGCACAGCAATTTTGTCGGACTTCGAAAACACCGACTGCATTTTCTACATCGCCCAAAACGTGGGAACGTGCTCCCCGCGCCTGCTGCACGACCTCCAGGACGCTGTCGACCGCGGCGTGAAGATCGTCACCTTCAACTTGCTGCGCGAACGCGGCTTGGAGCGCTTCATCAATCCGCAGTCGCCGGTTCAGATGCTGACCGGCCAAGAGACGAAGATTTCGTCGGAATATTATCAGGTCAAAAATGGCGGCGATATCGCCGCTCTGTTCGGCGTCTGCAAGGCGCTCATCGAAGCCGACGATGCCCTCAAGGCATCAGGCGCCAGTCGGGTAGCAGGAGAGGACGGCAAGCCGAAGGATCCTGACGATGCGGCAATGGTCGCATTCGCGGCCTCAATGGCCTCGGCCGATAAGAAGCACGTGCTCGATCATGATTTCATCAAGGAGCATACCGCCGGATACGAGGAATTTGCTCTAGCCGCACGAGCCCACCAGTGGGATGAGCTGGAGCGGGTGTCAGGACTGAGCCGCGATCAGATGAAGCAGGCCGCGACCATCTACGCCAAATCCGATGCCGTGCTGATGGTGTATGGCATGGGCCTGACGCAGCACCTCATGGGCGTCCAGAACGTCCATATGGTTTGCAATCTCGCGCTGCTGCGCGGCAACATCGGCAAGCCTGGAGCCAATATCTGCGCCGTCCGCGGCCATTCCAACGTTCAGGGACAGCGCACCGTCGGAATAACGGAAAAGCCGGGGCTAGCACCGCTGGACAAATTGTCCGAGCTTTATGGATTTGAACCGCCGCGCTGGACAGGCCGCTCGACAGTCGAGACATGCGAAGCAATCATGAACGGCCAATCCCGTGCCTTTATCAGCCTTGGCGGCAATTTCCTGAAAGCGGTGCCTGAGACCACCGCCATGGAAGAGGGATGGCGCGCACTGCGTCTGAGCGTGCAGATCGCGACCAAGCTCAACCGCAGTCATGTCTTGCACGGCGAGATCGCCTATCTCCTGCCTTGCCTCGGCCGTATCGAGGTGGACGAGCAGGCGACTGGTCCGCAGGCCGTGTCGATGGAAAGCTCAATTGCCCACTTTCATGGTTCTCGCGGAAGAGCAAAGCCCGCAAGTCCAACCCTTCTGTCGGAGCCCGCGATCGTCGCCGGCATCGCCAAGGCCACGCTTGGGAGGACCAAGGCTCCATGGGACGCCTGGGTCGGCAACTATGCGGAAATCCGCGACGCCATCGAGCGGACGTACCCGGAAACCTTCAAGGATTTCAACAAGCGGCTTTTCAAGCCTGGCGGGTTTGCCCGGCCGCTGCCGGCACGCGAGCGAAAATGGGTGACCCAAAGCGGGAAAGCGAATTTCATTACACCAGGCAAACTCTTTCCCGAATTTTCCACGTCTGGCAGAACCGATGTTCTGCACCTTGCGACGCTGCGATCAAACGATCAGTTCAACACCACGATCTATGGCTACAGCGACCGTTTTCGCGGCGTTGAAGAAACGCGCCGGATTGTGTTCATGAATGGGGAAGACATCGACCGGCTGGGCTTCGCAGATGGCGAATTCGTTGATGTGACCACCGCCATCGACGACAATTTCGTCCGCAAGGTCACCGGCCTGAGGATCGTTCCCTACAACATCGCACAGGGCTGCTGCGCGGCGTATTTTCCCGAAACCAACCCGCTCTTTCCATTGGCCCATCACGACCCGAAGTCGAAGACGCCGTCATACAAGCTTTTGCCAGTCCGCCTTAGCCGATCTCGCTTAACTCCAGATGATTGATCCCATGGGGGCAGAGAACCGCTTGACAGAAAGGACCGTCGCAAATCCGACGTCGGCGCTGGCGGCGGGCGCGCTTCTGCTTCTCGTTGGCGTGGGCGGTCTGCTCGGTTGGCTGCGGCAACCGAGAGAGCTTCGCCTCGATCCGCCGGCTGCCGCCGACCTCGACCGGTTCCGTCCCATGCCCAACGGCATCAGCGGAACCCCGCCCCAGAGTTATTTTGCGCTTGGCAAGCCGTATGAAACGGACGCTTACAATCTGAGCCAGGGTAAGCGCCTCTACGCCTGGTTCGGTTGCGCGGCATGCCATGGTGATGGTCGCGGCGGAGCCGGGCCCAGCTTGGTTGACGGCTGGTGGCTTTACGGGCCCGAGATGGTTTCCATCGTCGCTTCCATCCGGGACGGCCGCCCGCACGGCATGCCCGCATTTCACGGCCGAATGACAATCGAGCAGATCTGGCAGCTCGCAGGATATGTTCAGACAATCGGTTCCTACACGCCGAAGATAGCCGCGCCCAGTCGCAATGATGATAAACACACCCGCCCGGCCGAAAATCGCGGCCCGGCGATAATCCTGTTCGACGAAGGACCGGTCGGCCCAGAGCCGGGACCATCGCCTTGAGAGCCGTCAGCGCCCTTCTGATTGCCGCCCTCGCGTCGGGCTGCAGCGGCAATCAGTCGGCACTTGATCCGCACGGCGCTCCCGCGATGCATGTGGAGCACCTGATCATCGGCATTATCGCCATTTGCACGGTGGTCTGGGTGCTGGTGATGGCCACGCTTGGCGTGGCGCTTCTAAGGGGCCGCCGCGCCGGAGCGGACAACGCGAAACACGAGGCACGGCTGACAATGACGGTGGTTGCCGCGGTCGCGGCCACCGTAGCCATCATCGCCGGCGTGACGATCGCGAGTTTCTACACCACCCGCAATATTGGCGTCCCGGAAAGCGCCGCCCTTACGATCACTGTGCGGGGACAGCAATGGTGGTGGCACGTCTTTTATGCCGGCGCCGGCGCAGCGCCCGGATTTCAGACTGCCAACGAAATTCACATTCCCATCAGGACGGATGTTCATCTTCGGCTTGAAAGCCTCGATGTCATTCATTCGTTCTGGGTGCCCAGCCTTGCCGGAAAGCAGGATCTTGTTCCGGGTCGTTCCAACAGTGTGCTGCTGCGAGCCGAAAAGCCAGGCGTCTACCGGGGGCAATGCGCCGAGTTCTGCGGCCTGCAGCATAGCCATATGGCGATCATGGTCGTCGCCGAGGCGCCAGCGGACTATGACCGTTGGGCGGCTTCGCAGCGTGGTGATGCGATGACGCCGGCCGATCCGGACGCCGCTGCAGGACGAGCGGCCTTTCTGGCAAAGCCCTGTGCTGCCTGCCACACGGTCCGGGGCACACCCGCCAATGGCACGACCGGACCGGATCTTACGCATATCGGCGGCCGGCGGACGATCGCCGCCGGGCTTGTGGAAACCACGCGCGGTTCGCTCGCTGCCTGGATTGCCGATCCGCAAACGCTCAAGCCCGGAAACAACATGCCGGTGGTCCCGCTAACCAGCGCCGAGCTGCAGAATATCTCCGCCTACATGGAGAGCCTGAAATGACGGGCAGAGATGGCAGCAACTCGCGCGACACCGCCTTCAACGATGCTGAACTCGATCGCCGCCTTGCATCGGTCTGGTCAACACCGCCGGGCCTTTGGGGTATTCTATCGACCGTCGACCACAAAATTATCGGCCGGCGCTACATCACCACGGCCTTTGTCTTCCTGGCGCTGGGCGGGTTCTTGTCCCTGCTGATGCGGCTGCAACTGGCGCAACCCGAAGCCCGCCTCATCGGACCCGATCGTTACAACCAGATTTTCACCATGCACGGCACGAACATGATGTTCCTTTTTGCCGTGCCCGTCATGCAGGCGATGGCCGTCTACCTCGTGCCGTTGATGGTGGGAACGCGCAACATCGCTTTCCCGCGGCTCAATGCGTTCTCCTACTGGATCTATCTCGCCGGCGGCTTGCTGTTGTGGCTCGCCTTTGTGCTCGATGCTGGACCGGATATCGGCTGGTTCGCCTATGTTCCGCTGTCCGGGCCCCAGTATGCGGCGGGAAAGCGAGCTGACATCTGGGCGCAGATGATCACGTTCACCGAGGTTTCAGCACTCGCCGTGGCCGTCGAAATCGTCGTTACGGTCTTCAAGCAACGCGCCCCGGGAATGTCTCTCGACCGGATCCCCTTGTTCGTATGGTCGATGCTGGTCACGTCGTTTCTTGTCATCCTGGCGATGCCGGCGATCGTGATTGCCTCCACGTCCCTTATTCTCGACCGGCTGGTCGAGACGCATTTCTTCAATCCCGCCGAAGGCGGCGATGTGCTGCTGTGGCAGCACCTGTTCTGGTTCTTCGGACACCCTGAGGTTTACATCATCTTTCTGCCGGCGGTGGGGATGGTATCGAGCATCGTCGCGACATTCACGCGGCGGCCCGTGTTCGGCTATCTGGCCATGGTGATGGCCATCATCGCCACGGGCGTTCTGGCGTTTGGACTTTGGGTCCATCATATGTTCGTCGCAGGCCTTCCCCGGCTTGGACAGAGTTTCTTCACCGCCTCGAGCATGGCGATCGCGGTCCCGGCGGGACTGCAGATATTCTGCTGGCTGGCGACGATGTGGGCAGGCAGGCCGATCTTCAAGACACCGTTTTTGTTCGTCATCGGCTTCGTGGTTACTTTCGTCATTGGCGGCCTGACCGGCGTTATGGTGGCGTCGGTCCCGTTCGACACACAAGTCCACGACACCTATTTCGTCGTCGCCCACTTCCACTATGTCCTGATCGGCGGCGCGGTTTTTCCTTTGCTTGGCGCGGCCTATTACTGGTTCCCTAAACTCACGGGCCGCATGATGAGCGAGACACTCGGGCGCTGGGTCTTCGGTCTGATCTTTGCCGGCTTCAACCTGACCTTTTTCCCCATGCATATTCTTGGTCTGCGCGGCATGCCGCGCCGCATCTATACCTACCAGCCTGAGATGCCATGGTCCGCCCTGAATATGTTCATCAGCCTCAGCGCGATCATTCTCGCTCTCGGTTTCCTGCTGTTTTTCGTCGATGCGATACGCAGTGCCAGGTCAGGTGCCGCCGCGCCATCCAATCCCTGGGGGGCCTCGACGCTCGAATGGGCGACCTCTTCGCCGCCGCCGCCGTACAATTTCGCCCGGCTGCCGGTGGTCGGCAGTCTCGAACCTTTATCAGACCACTCAGATGACCTCCCCGTTGCCGCAGGCCTGCGTGTCGACCGTCGTGAACTGTTGGTCAGCAGCGTCGTCGAAGCGATTCCGGAAGCGCGAGAATCGTCGTCGGGGGATTCGATCTGGCCACTATGGGCAGCACTTGCCACCACCGCGACGCTGATCTGGTCAATATTCACCCCCTGGGCAGTCGTCTGGGGCTCGATCCCGGTGGCGATCGCACTCATCGGCTGGTTCTGGCCAAAGGGCGTGCCGGAGGACGAGTCATGAAAGAAGGCACCACGCTCGACCTGACGGACCTTCCGCCGCACGGCCTCGGCACCGCGAGTGTGTCCTGGTGGGGAACGCTTGCCTTCATGCTCATCGAAGGCACGGGCTTTGCGCTTTCGATCGTTGTCTATCTCTATCTCATGAGCTTGGCCCAGCGTTGGCCCCTGGATGCCCCACCTCCTGATCTACTTGCCGGAACGACCCTGACAGCTCTCTTGGTGGCAAGCCTTGTTCCCAACATCGTCCTCGCCCGCTGGGCACGTAACCAGGACTTGCTGAAGGTTCGTATCGGCCTGATCGTCATGTCGCTGCTCGGCATGGCGCCGCTTATCCTGCGTGCCTTCGAGTTTCCCGCTATGCATATCAAGTGGGACCAAAACGCCTACGGCTCGATCGTGTGGGTCATGCTCGGCCTGCACACGACGCATATTCTGACCGATCTGGTCGAGACGCTGGTGCTGACTTGCCTGATGTTTTCGCGGCATGGCGACAACGCGCGACGCTTCGGAGACGTCAGCGACAACACGATGTACTGGAACTTTGTGGTGGCGACGTGGTTGCCAATGTATGCCTGTCTCTATTGGGTTCCACGGCTATGACGATCCGTTGGCTGAAATACACAGGCCTTGTGGTGCCGCCCCTAGCCTGGGCCCTTAACACCCAGCTTGGACAGGTCACGCCCTACACCGATTGCCAACGGAATGGCCTGTGGACCGCAATCTCTTGCGGCATCCTCCTCCTCGTTTCGGTTGCTGGCGTCATGGTGTCACGAGCGCTTTCAACGGGAACGGCCAAGTCCGAACGGTTCATCGCCGATGCCGGCTTTCTGATCGCGCTAGCGTTTGTTTTTGCGCTGTCATTGCAGGGGGCGGCCACGGTGCTGCTGGACCCATGCCAACGCTGATCTGCACACTGATCTCGTTTATGGTTGCTAGCCCGGCGATGGCACACGGCGACGATGTATATCCTGCGGGCTATCCCTGGACCTTTGATCCGTGGATCGCAGAACCATTTGCCATCCTTGCCGCCCTGTATGGGTTAGGCATCATAAGGCTGGCATCGCGAAGCCGAAGGCCGGGCGGCTTGCTCGTCCGCGCCTTGCCGTACTGCTTCGGCATGCTGACATTGGGGTGCGCGCTGCTCTCGCCGCTTCACTGGCTAGGCGAGCATCTTTTTACCTTTCATATGATTGAGCACGAGATCGTCATGGCTGTGGCGGCGCCCTTGATCGTGCTGGCACGCCCGGCTGGCATCCTGCTCTGGGGCCTACCTGGGAAAGCCCGTCGCATCGCTGGGTCGCTGATGCGTTCGCCTCTGATATGCGGGCCATGGGACTGGTGTACATGTGCCACAAACGCGACCATCATTCATGGCTTGGCCATCTGGGCCTGGCACGTCCCGGTGTTGTTCGACGCGGCCGTGAACGACACGGCATTGCACCGCCTCCAGCATCTCAGCTTCTTGGCGACAGCGATATTGTTCTGGTGGGCAATTGTTTGGCGAAGCGATTACGGCACCTCAGCTTGGCATGTGTTCGCAACCATGATCCACACCAGCGTTTTGGGTGCTTTGATGGCGCTCGCTCCACGCGTGCTCTACGTGGCGCAGACCCGGCCCGCGATGGCCTGGGGGTTAGCACCCCTGGAAGATCAGCAGATGGCGGGCATCATCATGTGGGTGCCTGCCGGCACGATCTATGCGGCGGCGGCAATGACGATGCTGGCGCTCTGGATTCGCGGCGCGAGCGAAAGACGGGCACAAAATGCCTGACCTGCCTACCTCTCCCACGGGCCGTGCGACCTTGATGGGTATTGTCCTCGTCGCGGCATCGGCCGCTTTCGTCGCGGTCAACGTCGCGCGCGACAACCACACCAGAGCGGTGGTGGCCAAAACAATCACCGGCGGCGACCCTGATCGGGCTCCAGCAATCTTTCGCCGGTATGGCTGCTCCGGTTGCCACACCATTCCCGGCATACCGGGAGCTGACGGCCAGACCGGTGGGCCGCTGACCGGGCTTTCGAAGCGTGTGTACATAGCGGGCGTGCTGGAAAACAATTCCGACAACCTTGTCACATGGATCGTTTCGCCCCGAAGCTTTTCGCCGCGGACCGCGATGCCTGCGACCGGCATTTCGCCAGAGGAAGCCAAAGACCTTGCCGCCTATCTCTACGCCCAATGAGACCCCGATATTTGCCTTGACGCAATCCCGGACGGAACACCGCTTCAAGGCCGCGGCGTGGCTATCGGCGGCAGACCTTTGATGTAGCGCGCGATCGCCTGGCGATCACTGTCAGGCAGCATTGCCGTATTTGTCACCACATCGGCCATGGAGGATCCCACACGTCCGTGGTTCGGCGTCTCCCCCGTTTTAAGCATCGTGGCGATGTCGTTCTCGGTCCATCCGCGCATTCTGTCCTGCGTGATGTTCGGCACAAATCCCGTGCCTTGGGGATCGATGCCACCGGCAAAGCGAGTGTCCGGTTTGATTGCGCCAAAGGCGTTGCGGGTAGAATGGCACTCAGCGCAGTGCGAGATGGTCTCGACGAGATAAGCGCCACGATCATGCACAATATCTCGGTCGAGGCGGGCAGCGGTTGATCGTTGGCGAAAAAACAGCAGTTTCCAAATCCCCACGGACCGTCGGATGCCGAACAGCAGCGCAGGGTCATGCGGGGGTGCACGACCAGACACCTTCGGAAGTGTCTTGAGATACGCGTAGAGATCCTTCACGTCGTCAGGCGTCATGCTGGTAAAGCTCGTGTAGGGAAAAGTGGGATAATAGTGATCACGCTTGGGCGACACGCCGCTGATCAAGGCGTTCGCCAAGTCGGTGACAGTCCATGCGCCAATACCATCCACCGCATCGGAAGAAATGTTGGGAGGCCGAAAGGTGCCGAATGGTGAAGCGAGCGCCATACCGCCGCCAAGCCTCAGCCGGTCGGGCTGTCCTGGTGTCGCGTGACAGGACGCACAATCACCTGCAGCGAAGACGAGCTTGCCGCGCGCGAGATCGCCCCGGCCTTCAAATTGCCGATCCTGATCCTTAAACAGAGGCCTCGCCGCGGTCATGTACCACAAAACCGCGGCGACGGCCCCTGCACACAGGAAAACCGCAAGAGCAAATTTCCCCGCGGTGCTCCGCGTGACGATCCCCGAGCTCTTGGGCGGCCCCGCCTCGCGCTTGCCTTCAAATCCACCTTTCATGTGAGAAAGTTGCTCAAGGGTGCATCGCAACCGAGGCCTGAGTGGGTCGGAGATGTCGATCTGGTCCCAGGGGATGCGGTAGAGGCAATCGCGGTGACGCAGGTGAAAGAAATCGAGGACCGCGGTGCCGATCGCCAAGGCGGAGAGGCGCTCGAAAGCGGCGAAAATGCCGACGTGGAATTCGGTGACGACCATATCGTCACCGTGCCGTTCTGCTCGCATCTCTTCTATGTGACCGACGCTTTTGCCGCGCAGCGAGAGCACCCGTCGACCAGCGAGATGTTCAAGATTGACGGTGTCCATGTCAGGCTCCCGGGATGCGGCCGATGACGTGGTTGCGCAGCCAGTCTTGCCAATCGAAGATTGCTGTCCGGTGCACGTCGATGTCGACTTCGATGTCGACGCCGATATCGCGCACCTTGTTCCACGCTATGCGGTGCGGCTCGGCATGGCGTTCGCCGCCAAACCTTGCCGCAAGCCATGCCATCCAGCGTCCCGGCCGCGAACCAAGACGCCGCGCCAGCGTGATCGACCCGAGCTCGACCGCGACGATCCTGGGCGGCTTGCCTTGCCTCAACTCGGCCACCAATCCGTCCACCTTGCCGATCTTGACCCGCTGGCGGTCAAGGACCTGTTTGTCCAGCAGATCGCGCAGCACATCCATCATGAACCTCCCAAAATCTGCAAGGGAATGCTCACCACGGCAAGGACGAAGCCAAGCGCGACGATGAAGATCACCGCGGCGTTCGAAATCATGCCATTGCGGTGCTCGCCGACATAGCGCTCATCGTTGAGCAGAAAGAGGAACGGGACCACGGTCAAAGGCAGGCTGGCCGCCGTCACGGCCATGGAGAAGATGGTAAGCTTCAGCGGGTCGAGGCCGAGCGCGATCGGGATGGCTGCCACCAGTAATGAGAGCGTATAGACACCGCAGAAGGCAGGATCACTGCGGGGTTTCAGGTCCTCGCCCCACGTCCATCCAAAGCCTTGTGCGACGAGATACGCCTGCTGCAGGCCGATTTCGAGCGCCGCGCCGAAGCACGCTATGGCAAGCGAAGCTACAAACAGGACAAAGCCCCAGAACCCGAATATCGGGATCAGCATCAGCGGCAGTTGGTGATAGTTGTTGACCTGGTTGATGCCGTGCGCGCCGAGCACAAGAGCGGCCACGATCAGCACCCCGAGCGAGATGGTGCCGCCGAAGCTCATGCCGAGGCCCGCAATGGCGCGGTTGGTGCCGAGATAGGTTTTGTCCCAGTGGTCCTCGACGGCGCCCGAGGAATAGAACATGAAAAGGTAGGGCGATATCGACGCGCCCAGAATGCTGACAGCCATAAACCAGTAGCTTGCCGCGTCATGCTCCGGCAGACCGGGCACCGCCCCGGCAGCGACCTGTTTCCAATCTGGCTTCAGCATCACCGCCGCGACCACGAAGCAGAGCGTGACGAGACCGAGAATCGCCACGCCCTTCTCGATAAAACCGAAGGTGCCTTTCCATAGAAACAGCCACGCCAGGAACGCCACTGGCAGGGCCCACCATTGAAAGCCTATCCCTGTCGCAAGTTCCGCAGCGATGGAAACGCCGCCGATTTCTGCCGACATCACCATGAAGTTGACCAGCAAAATGGCCAGCAAGGGCCACAGGAAGGCATTGAAGCCGAACCTCTCTCGGATCCCGTCCGTGATCGTGTGGCCGCTGACGGCAGCGAACCGGCCAGCCATCTCGACCAGGAAGATGATGCAGATGGTGCCAAGGAGGATTGCCCAGACCAGCCGGAAGCCGAAAGTCGCCCCGGCTTGCGCGGCTGTCGCCATCGATCCAACCTCAAGGAAGCCGCCAACGCTGGTGACGATGCCAAGAGAGATTTCCAACAGCTTCTTCATGATTTGGGCGCGACAGATCTGGCATAGAAGGCGGCGAGGTCCGTCGCGGCCGTCGCGAGTTCCTGCCGCGCCTGGCTCACCTGCCGCGGGTTGCCGGCCTCCACCCCGGCCTGGGCGCGCCTTGCCGCAGCCGACAGCTGGCCGATCGCCTCCATGACACCGCGACTTTCGGAAGATGGAGGAGAATTGTCAGCCTGCATCTGCCGACCTGCCTCGGCAAGCGTCTCGGCCGATGATTGCAATGTGGCCGATGCATAATCTGAAGGGGCGGCCCCGGCGGCCCAGGCGTCCAAGACCATGGCTGCCGTCCGCGAAGCCGACGCCGCGATTTTTGATTGCTGGGCGACGTGGTCGGATGAAGAACAGGCGGCCAAAGCGAGCATGAATAACAACAGGCATGGGCGCCAAAGCCGATAGGCGTCGTTTTTGACAATGCCCAGGGTTAGCTGCATGGCCACGCAACGATCGTCCGGCCAGCCTGTGTTTCGGGTGCCGACATCAGGGATCCCGGACTGTGGATTTCGGCTTCTTGGGAAATCGTATCACATCACTGGGCAACCGCCGACTTGGTATGCGTGGAGGATTGGGACCTGCCTGCCCGCAACAGCGTGACCCACCGGGGTGCAACTCCATAACGCTTGACGCCGACAAAGTGGCCCGTTGTCTGAAAAGACGCACAAGTTCGGGGTGGAGTCCGTCACTTCGGAGCGAGGCGAGGTCGTGAAGAAATAACAACTCCATTGCGTGCCCTTTCCACGCCGACATCAGGCTCGTCTCGCAACCGAGGTCTGCTGAAATGCGCGACCAGCGAGTATTTGCATCCAGCCTGCGTTGACAGCTCTTCTTCTCATCTGAGTAAAGCTGCTGCGATCGGAAGGTTCCGCCGCGCTCACAAATTCGCCTGCGGGGACCGATTGCATTGACGCTTGTTGATGACGCAACGCATTGACCGCGTTCCTGAAGGCTCGCCGACCTTGTTCTGCTTTTACGCCCGCAAAGGCAGCACATAGATCGGCATCGCCCTCCTCGCGCTAGCTGCGGACCAGTTGGAAAAACGCGGATACGGCCAAACGCCGAAGCGACACGCCGAAGTGTCATGGACGACCCATTTAAATGGTTGGCAAGGGAACTGCCGGCTTCTCTCCGAGTTAGAAAATGCCCACGACGGGTCATTTCAAACAAGCCAACAAGGAGCACACAGCGATGGCAACCACCAAGAAGGCAAGTGCGAAGACCAAGAGCCTTGAGGATCTGTTCCTCGACGGTCTCAAGGATCTCTACTACGCCGAGAAAAAAATTCTGAAGGCCTTGCCGAAGATGGCCAAGGGCGCGGATGACGGGCAGGTCACCGCAGCCTTCGAAAAGCATCGTGCCGAAACCGAGGGCCAGGTGGAACGGCTTGAGGAGGTTTTCGAAATCCTCGGCGCGGCTGCGCGCGGGAAAACCTGCCCCGCCATCGACGGCATTCTCGAGGAGGGATCCGAAATTCTCGAGGAGTATGAGGGTTCGACGTCGCTTGACGCCGGGCTCGTTGGCGCCGCGCAGGCTGTCGAGCACTACGAGATCGCGCGCTACGGCACTTTGATTGCATGGGCTACCTCCCTTGGCAAGGACGATATCGTTCAACTTCTCAGCGCGACCCTCGAGGAGGAGAAAGCTACAGACAAGGCCCTGACGTCTCTGGGCGAAGCCGGCGTGAACGACCGGGCGGCCGAATTGAAAGCGGCTTGAATTGAGACGGTTTTCAATGGTCCCGGCGCGTCTGCCGGGGCCATTTCTATTGCAGCATGGAGAACCGGGGCCCTGCCGTGGATTGGCGCAAGCGGACCACTCCCGGAACCATTGTGGGATGTCGACGTTTCACAAGGCCACCGCGTGGCCGACAGGGGATTTCGGATTCATGGAAAGCGCAGTTGTGGCGGGGGACGGATTTGGGCTTCCGGAAATCGATTATCAGGATTTTTTCGAGAACGGCGGCATCGGTCTGCACATCGTTGACGGCGCCGGCCGTATTCTCCATGCCAACAAAGCCGAGTTGAACCTCTTAGGCTATGAAGCCCCTGACTACGTCGGTCGCGACATCGCCAGCTTTCACATTGATGAGCATGCCATCAACGACATCCTCGCCCGTCTCGCGCGAGGCGAAGCCGTCGAGCGATATCCGGCCAGACTGCGTGCACGCGATGGCTCGATCAAGCACGTGGAAGTCAGTTCCAGCGGCCATTTCGAAAATGGTCAACTGGTGCATTCGCGCTGTTTCACCGTCGACGTGACCCGGCTCAAATCCGCCGAATTGGCGGTGAACCAAAATGAGGACCGCTTCCACCAAATCCTGGATGCATTGCCGGTCGCGGTCTACACGACCGACGCACGAGGCATCATCACCTACTGTAACAGGGCCGCGGTCGAACTTGCTGGCCGGGAACCGAGGATTGGCCAGGATCAGTGGTGTGTCACCTTCCGCCTGTTCACCGTCGATGGCGAAGAGTTGCCTCACGACCAATGCCCCATGGCAATCGCGCTCAAGGAAAATCGTCCGGTCCGTAATGTCGAGGCCATCGCGCAGCGTCCCGATTGCAGTTTCTTTCCGTTCTTGCCATTTCCGACTCCCCTGAGGGACGAGCACGGCAATTTGGTCGGCGCCGTCAATATGTTGCTGGACCTGACCGACCGCAAAAGAGGCGAGGACGCCGTCCAGCACCTTTCAGCAATCGTCGAATCGTCCTTCGATGCGATTGTGAGCAAGGATTTGGATGGGTTCATCAAAAGCTGGAACAAAGGCGCCGAGCGGCTGTTCGGCTACACTCCCCCCGAAGCCGTGGGGCGGCATGTGACCATGCTGATCCCGCCTGACCACCATGATGAGGAGCCACGGATCCTCGAGCGTCTCCGGCGTGGCGAACGGCTCGATAGCTACGAGACAATCCGCCAACGCAAAAACGGGACACTGGTGCCGGTCTCACTCACCATCTCGCCGGTCCGCGACGCCGCAGGCCGCATTGTCGGTGCTTCGAAAATCGCCCGCGACATAACCGCAGCCAAGGAGAGCGAACACCGCATCCGCATGCTGATGCGCGAAGTCAATCACCGGGTGAAGAACCAGTACTCGGTGATCCTTTCAATGATTCGCGAGACCAACAAGCGTTCGGAAAGCCCCGACGTGTTCGAAAAACAGGTGCGGGAGCGCATCATGGCGCTGTCGAGATCGCACGATTTGTTGATCTCGGCGGACTGGAAAGGCGCCACACTCTCCGATCTGATCTTGGCTCAAGCCAAATCCTTCGGTCGGGAAGACGCGATCACAATGGCAGGTCCTCCCGTCACGCTCAGTCCCCACGCCGTGCAATATCTCGGGATCGCGTTCCATGAACTGTGCACAAACTCCGCCAAATACGGAGTGTTGTCCGGCAACCGAGGCATCATCGCAGTCACATGGGGCATTGCTGGTGGGCAAGACAGTCAGACATTCAAACTGACCTGGGCGGAGCAAGACGGCCCTGCGATCAAGTCTATCGGTAACAATGGCTTTGGGAGCGTCGT
The DNA here is from genome assembly GCF_040317535.1 of Mesorhizobium sp. M1409. Taxonomy (NCBI): domain Bacteria; kingdom Pseudomonadati; phylum Pseudomonadota; class Alphaproteobacteria; order Hyphomicrobiales; family Phyllobacteriaceae; genus Mesorhizobium; species Mesorhizobium sp. M1409. The sequence goes on along the minus strand of NZ_JAMYKV010000031.1, from coordinate 49,472 downwards.
GCTCAATCGCGTTACGCCGCGGGCATTAAGTGGGACCGCGGAGCTGACCTACGGCGCCAACGATGTGCTCTGGACGCTCGAAGCCCCGGCATTTTTCGTCGAGGCGTCGCTGTTCAACGACGAGCGCGGCACTGAACCACTAGACGCATAGCGCCGCTCTTTAGGCTGAAGAGAGCTGTCAATCCCGTTTCCGCCAGCCCTCAGAGCCCTCGGCCTCGGAATTTTGCGTCGGGCGGCTCGGCAATACGCGCGGTTTGACGCTCGTCACGCCATCGTTTTCGCGACCATGGTCGCTACGCACATATTGCCCTTGGGCGTCGTTCTCGACTTTCTTGCGCAGGGTCTCTTTCGCTTTCGACATTGGCGCATCCTCCTGCCAGTCTGTCGTTTGGTCGAAAAAATACAAAGCCGCGGACTCAACCCCCGCCCTGTTTAAGAAGTCGGGCCTCGCGCAGGATCGATGCCCTGTCCGTCCCGACCAATGAAACGATCTCACGGATTTGGCTCTCCGTAACTCCGCACTCGCGCGCCAGGCCCGCACGGCTTGCGGGGTTATGACCGGGCGTCTGGTTTCTTCGTCAGCCACTGCTCATTCCTTTCAGTTCGAAAGGGAACGCTCCAGCTCATTCGGCGGGGGGTGGCCTGTCGGATGAACCTTTCCTATAACTTGACCCTCGCCTCCCGCGCCCAAAGCCGAAGTTTGCGGCACGCCTCCACGTACGTTCCGGCAGTGTTCCCATCTGTCAAGGGAATGAGGCCTTCATCGGCTACCGGATCGACGCCCGCCTTGGCCAGAATAGGAACCGCGCCGGGCGTAAACCCGATGAATTTGCAATGGGCATAGGCATCCGCAACGAAATCCTGTGCTGCCGCCTCTCCCGTGAGCAATTCCGCTCCTTCTTCGGTGAGCAGCAGAGCCACTGCGTCAAACAGTACGGACGAGCCGCCGTCGATCATATGCTTCGCAATAATCTTGGTGCCGTCACTAGCCTGCACACCGCCCACCTTCAGGGCAATGACTTCCAAGGTCGCCCCTTCATCTTCGATCGCGGCTTGCAAGGCTTTGAACAGAGCGGCGTCGGCCCCATTGCTGACCAGTACACCGACCTTGCGGCCCTCGAAACTGTCGGGGCCGTTCTCGATGATGCTCAAGGCCGGCGATGGCTCCAGATCCTTTCTCGGTGCCACCGTTGCGTCCGCCGGCTTCGGCAAATCGGTAATGCCGAGCTTGTCGGCGACTGTCGCGGCCAACCCGTCGTCAATGTTCAACAGGTGTGCGATCATTCGCTCCCGGATGGCCGGGGTCTCCACCTTGCTGAGCTCAAAGGTCAGCGCTTGGGCGATGTGGCGCTGCTCGGGAGGCGTCTGGCTGTTGAAGAACTGGCCAGCCTGGCTGTAGTGGTCAGCGAAGCTCTCAGGGCGCACCCGCACTTTTTGCCCCTCCTCGCCGTCAGCGAAGGCGTGAAAGCCACGCTCGGGGGATTCGCGCGGTCCCGCACCAAACGAGTTCGGCTGGTAGTTCGCCCGTCCGACCGGATTGCGCATCGCCATTTGGCCATCCTGCTGAAAATGATGGAACGGGCATTTCGGTGCATTAATCGGCAGATGGGTAAAATTGGGACCGCCGAGGCGTTTCAGCTGGGTGTCTAGGTAGGAGAAGTTGCGACCCTGCAGGAGCGGGTCATTGCTGAAATCGATGCCCGGCGGGACATTTTGGGTCATGAAAGCGACCTGTTCGGTCTCGGCGAAGAAGTTATCCGGCATGCGGTCGAGGACCAGACGGCCAACGGGTATCGGGGGCAGGACCTCTTCCGGTATGATCTTGGTAGGGTCGAGGATGTCGAAATCGAAGCTGTCGGCAAATTCCTGGTCGAAAAGTTGCAGACAGAGCTCCCATTCCGGGAATTGGCCGGCTTGAATGGCATTCCAGAGATCCCTGCGGTGAAAGTCCGGATCGGCGCCATTGATTTTAACCGCTTCGTTCCAGACCACGGATTGCATGCCGAGTTTCGGCTTCCAGATGAATTTCACGAAAGTGGACTCGTTGGCCGCGTTGACCAGCCGGAAGGTATGGACCCCGAAACCCTGCATGAAACGGAACGACCGCGGAATGGCCCGATCCGACATCACCCACATGATCATGTGCATGGATTCGGGCGTCAGGCTGATGAAATCCCAAAAGGTGTCGTGTGCCGACTGGGCCTGTGGAAAATCCCGATCGGGCTCCGGCTTTACCGAATGGATCACGTCGGGAAACTTGATGGCATCCTGGATGAAGAACACCGGGATATTGTTCCCGACAATGTCCCAGTTGCCCTCCTTGGTGTATAGCTTCACCGCGAAACCGCGTACGTCGCGGGCCAGGTCGAACGAGCCCTTGCTGCCTGCCACCGTCGAGAAGCGAACAAACGCTGGCGTTTTTTCGCCAGCACGTTGGAAAATGTCGGCACGGGTGTATTTGGCGAGGGAGTCGTAAGTCTCGAAAAAGCCGTGGGCGCCGTAGCCCCGGGCATGCACGACCCTCTCGGGAATGCGCTCGTGGTCGAAATGGAAGATCTTCTCGCGGAAGTGGAAATCCTCAATGAGAGTTGGACCACGCGCTCCGATCTTGAGCGTATTCTGATCGTCGGCGATCGGGCCTCCCTGAGCCGTCGTCAAATAGTCTGTGTTACCTTCCGCAACCTGGTGCAGCTCTCCACCCTGCCCTCGAACAAGGGTTTGGTCGTGGATCGTCGCGGCATTGGGATTGGGGGGAGCTGCTTTGCGCGCCATTGCGGTCCTCCTTTGGGCTTGCTCTGCGAGGGGTTGCTGAGCAACCCGCGGTAAGCCGACAGGTTCCATCGAACCGGGGTTCCAAGCCAATTTCTTCGACGGTGGTTTTAGGTGGACAGCGCGGAACCGACCGTCCCATGTGAGGCGAACGGCGCAATTGCTGGGAGCCCACCATAAGTCAACAACATGATGGGGATCGTAAGAAGTGTCCTCGCATGGATTTTGCGGCCTTGCTTGCCTACTCCGAGATCGCGCACATCCGGTTCTCGACAGGTCGACCGCAGATCGGCGACGATGCGACAAGATTTGCAGTCAGATGTCCCTTCAATCAAGCATTCCCCGTCAATCAAAGGCCAGAATCTGCCGTTAACTCAATGTCCAAAAGCCGACGCTCAGCGCCAAACACGACCTTTTTGACTACGCGGCGTTCATAGCCGACTGAGTTTGGGAGTGAGTCGCAACGGGCCGTGCCGTAGGTACTCTTGGGGAGGTGCTTCTTACGGCCAGCCTGCCTCGGTCCGCCCAATCCGTTGCCGTTGTTTTTTGTCATTTGGCGCCCCCCCGGCTTACTCCGGCACGCGAGTCGTATCCGCCCATTGCCCTCTTGCAAAGACGTTAGCCAGGAGTAAGTGTTCTCTCGAAACCCTGTATAGGAGCCCGGTCGATCCGCATTGCAGCCGATAGATCGAGCTCCTTTAATTTGTGCTGACGAGGTGAGCTTAGCACCCTTCGGTCGTGGTCTTCATCTGGCCAGGGGCAGCTGTTTTGGCGTCAGTGTCCTGCTGTCCGGGAGCCGCTTGTTTCGCACTGCCGGCCTGTTGACCAGGCGCGCAGTCCTTCGCCGAGTTTGGATTGGTCCCGCTCGTTGTTGTAGAGTCAGGGGCCGGATCACTGGCACTTGGCACCGTTGTGGTGGTCGTCGTTGTCGCAGACGATCCGCTGGTTGTGGCGCTCGACTGCGCTAAGGCAAGGCCGGTAGATAACGCCATTATGACTGATGCGAAAAGAAGCCGTTTCATTCTCATCTCCTGTCTCAGGCGGCAATGCCCCTTCGGTTTCATAACCGGGAAACTGGCAGAGGGTTCCTCAAATTGGTAAGCTCCGGGCCAACGTCGGCGCGAGCGGCGGTGAAGGGCGAGGCTTCGACCCCGGCCATGCCTTAGCTTTTCCCCATCATCTTGACGATCTGTGCTAACTTCATAGCGGTTTGCACTGGACCTGCCGAGATGCCGAGGATCAGCCTAGACCATCGATTGGCGACACGTGCCGATATGCCGGCGCTGGCTGTGCTGATGAATGCAGCCATCGGCGAGCTTCAAAAGCCGTTCCTCACAGAGGAGCAAATCATTTCGAGCCGAGCAATCCTGGGGCTCGATACGCAACTCGTCGATGATGGAACATATTTCATTGTGGAGCAAAATGGCATCTTGGCCGGTTGCGGCGGATGGAGTCGGCGCGCAACTCTCTACGGCGGCGACCGTTCGCCCGGGCGCGATGCAGCGCTGCTTGACCCGACGAAAGACGCTGCGCGCGTGCGTGCCATGTATACGCATCCCAGCTTCATTCGCCGAGGCGTGGGGCGTCTAATCCTCACGCTGTGGAGGATGCCGCCCGCGGCGAGGGCTTCACAAGTGTCGAGCTTATGGCAACAATGGCCGGCGAACCGCTCTATCGGGCCTGCGGCTTTGAGGCGGTTGAAGAAGTCGTCGACAACCGAGGCGGAGCGGGCGTGCCACTGTTGCGGATGAGGAAGGCGTTGTGACTGATCGGCGGGCGAGCACTCATAGCCGTTAGCTGACGATATCTGCGAGGCACACGGCGGCATTGACGCACATCAATGCAATGGGGGGCAAGCGCGCCTCGGCCGCGATGGCTGATCCGGGTCAGGGCTTGCGGTAGAAGTCCTCTGAATGAATCGCAAGAAAAACCAACGGCAAATCTATGTTGTCGCTACAGTCGAGGCTTGTCGGTTAAGCGCCTAGGTTCGTCTGCTCCCATCGCCTGATTTTGACAGTCGCCCACTTCATGTCGCCCAATGCTGTCATTGAGCTTACTGACAGTAGTTGCCGCACACGAGCTTCTATTGCTCCATCTTCGGATGGAAATACCGGCTTCTCTCGATCTTGCTGATCTGAGGCGATGCCAGGGAACCTGGATGCCCGTTGTAAGTTCTTGAAGAAAGCAATTTTCGATCGCGAGCATGCTCACCCCAATTCGAGCGATGATTTCCCGTACCGCAGCACCTTTTGTGCTGATGGCCTCCGGTAGCCACGTTCGTAAGCAAAAGAGTGACTGAAGTGCGGCCTTCCGGTCTCCTGGCTCAGCCAGCAAGCGCGAAAGCTCGCAAGTCTGGGTGTTTGCGCACAGGGCTCACCTACGCGGCAATTGCTGTCACCACCAGCTTGCTCACGATCCTGGTCATAAATCTCGCCCCCCAACCGCGCGTTTTGCGATCGATCGTGCCTCACCGTTTTGACTCTGCGGATCCCCAATTTGCCAAGACGATGAGCAGTTTCTCGCAAGGACAGCTGTTTAGTTCCAACGCCGTGCAAACCCTGGTCAACGGAGACGAGATTTTTCCTTCGATGCTGCAAGCCATCCGAGTGGCTCATTCAACCATCGATATCGAAACCTATATCTACTGGTCGGGTGCTGTCGGCTATGAGTTCGCGACGTCCCTGGCGGCCAAAGCAAAAGAGGGCGTTGAGGTTCGGGTTCTGGTCGACTGGGTCGGCAGTCTTCCGTTCGATGAAGACCTGATCCAGATCATGACAAGAGCCGGCGTGACATTCGAGCGTTATCGACCCATCCACTGGTACACGCTTGACCGGGTCAACAATCGGACCCACCGCAGGCTGCTGATCGTGGATGGACGCGTCGCATTCACCGGGGGTGTCGGCATCGCCGACAACTGGCGCGGAAACGCACGCAATCCGGATGAATGGCGCGACACGCACTATCGAATTGAAGGAATGGCGGTGCCAGCCTTCCAAGCAGCGTTCGCGCAAAACTGGCTCGAGACCACGGGGGAGAGTTTGCAGGGTGAGAAGTTCTATCCTGCACCCGAACCAGCAGGAGAGCTTGACGCGCAGCTGATCCTATCTTCGCAGCCGAATGGCTCGCAGGATGTGGAACTGATGATGTTGACAGCGATAGCTGCTGCTCAAGGCCACTTGCGTATCGGGATGGCGTATTTCGTGCCGGATGACATCGCCCTTCAGCAGATCTTGGAGGCCAGGGATCGGGGCGTATCCGTTGATGTCCTCGTACCCAATTCGCTAACGGACGTGCCGTTGACTCGACATGGCTCGCGCTACTTCTGGGGCGCGTTGCTCCAAGCCGGCGTTCGGATATTTGAGTTTCAGCCCACCATGTACCATCCCAAACTCTTGATCGTTGACGATGTCTGGTCGAGCTTTGGTTCAGTCAATTTGGACGAGCGCTCCTTACGTCTGAACGACGAAGCCACGTTGAATGTATACGGCAAGGATTTCGCAAAGACTCAAATCGACTTGTTCAACCAGGATTTGCAGCGATCCAGGCAGATCAGTCTGGAAGAATGGCAAGCGCGTTCGTTGCGCGAAAAGATGACGGACTGGCTTGCCAGCAGGCTAAGGTCGCAGCTTTAACTGGATGTTGCTCCGTGTGGCTATCTTGTCGCCATTATGGCTGTCATCTATCCAAATGTCTTGAAAGGGCCGAAGAATGAACCCGCTGCGCGGGAGGGGTGCATGCCCCATTCTGTTCTCAATGCTCCGATCAATACGGTGCGCGAGGGGCTGATCGACGACATGACCCTGCGCCGAGCCAGGAGATACAGCGAGCTCGGGCTATTCACGGTTGGACAGATCTCGCTTGACGGTCCGCTGGACGGGCCCGGCAGCACGAAAGACCTTGATCGAGGCGCGCGCGGCTCAGCCTCTCCGTGACTGACGTTGGGGCGCCGAACTCGCTGGACTGTGAAGGTTGGCCGCCCGCGACATAGGATCGAATGCCCATCAAAATCAGCACGGTCGGATCAGACAGCATCTTGATGCTCCGAAACGGCCGAAAGCCTTGTGAGTTAGCTCAGGGGAGTGGCGACCATGGCAGGCGGGTTTTTCTTGCGCCCGCCAACTAACGCCAGCCAGCGTGAAACTGTTCCCTCTTGTTGTGTTCCTCTGGCCGCTTCTCAAATTCGTATGTCAGCCAACGGCGGAACATCCCAACAATGGCGCGCCGGGCAGCTTTTTGTCATGCCTAAGGTCCTCAATAGCCTCAAGTCCTCGAAACTTTCCCAAACGATTGAGTCTTGTTGCCCACCAGAACAATCACAGGCTCAGCCAAGGCTCTCGAAAGGCGGCGCGACGGAGGCGCGGTAAACTCCGCGCGTATCGAAGGGTAACTTCCACGACAACGCACGGCTTGCCGCCAGTCGAGTAAGTTCCGTGCCTGACCAGTCCCGCATCGGGAACTCCAGGAGAGTTGCCACATAATGCGGTAGCTCTGGAACGAAAGCCTTCATGGAGAATTGTTACTTCGTCTCAGCACCTTAAAGGAGGTTGATATGGGCCGAGGTATCTTGCTTTGGTTGCTCGGGGTTCCGATCCCAATCATCATTCTGATTATGCTTTTTGCGCGGTAGGGGGTGAAAATGGCAACCGTGCTTTCATCGAGAGACATCACGCCGGTCACTGAGTCATCCTCATCGGCCGTCAGCTGGGGGCCGATCGTCGCGGGCGCTTTCGCGGCCTCGACACTGACGGTTATTCTGATGCTGGTCGGCTCCGGTCTAGGACTGACCATGGTTTCGCCCTGGACTGGATCGAGCGCTTCGACCACGACCTTCGCGGTTTCGGCGGCTGCCTGGCTTGTCATCGTTCAATGGCTATCAGCTGGCGTAGGCGGCTATCTGACCGGCCGGCTGCGCACCAAGTGGGTAAATGTCCACACCGACGAGGTCTATTTTCGTGACACCGCACACGGTTTCCTTGCGTGGGCGCTGGCAACGTTGCTTGTTGCCGGCGTGCTCGGCTCGGCTCTTTCGGCGGCGCTGGGCACGGGTGTGCAGGCTGCATCCTCCGTGGCGTCAGGCGCCGCGATGGGGGCAACGACGGCAGCCGTCAATGCGGCCAGGACGGATGCCCCATCTTCTGGCATCTGGACTGGCTATTTTGTAGATTCTCTATTCCGGTCGGCGAACCCTGCCGCAGCGCCCGCCAATGAACAGAACGTCGCCACCGCTACGGAACAGGCAACGCGCATCTTGTTAGCGGGGGCGGCAAATGGCGAGGTATCGCCCGAAGACAAGGCCTATCTGGCGCAACTCGTCGCCGCCCGCACAGGCCTGTCGGACGCCGATGCGAAGACCCGAGTGGATGCGGTGATCGCCAAGGTCGACGACGCCAAGGTCAAGGCCAAACAGGCGGCCGATACCGCAAGGAAAGCCACTGCATCCTTCGCGCTTATAGGCGCATTGTCGATGGCTATCGGTGCCTTCATAGCGAGCGTTGCAGCAGCGTTCGGGGGCAAGCAGCGCGACGACGAGGAGGCTCTCGTCCTGACCCGTTGAAGGTTGGATCGCATCGGCTGGCGGCGGGCTTGGCCTCACGGGTAATTCACCGCCGCTCGAACCTATGGGATGATCAAAGCCAAGGAGCAATGAGGCGACCTCACTGACGATGATCCTGATCGAATCGACGGGCAATCGCGACCCACTGCTGGGCGTATCCGGGAGCGGTATGGGATTCGCCAAGCAGGAAGCAGAGCGGCAGGTTGATGACAATCTGAATCGCGAACGCGAGCCTCGACCCCTGACACGATCAGAGAATTTTGCTGGTGAGTTCCAGGACAATGAGTGAACCGTCGGGGGATTCACCTTCGGGCAAGTGCAATACCCGCAAAACGCGCAGATTGGTGTGGGCTCCGTGGAGCGACATTGAAATGCTCTCGCCGATACGTGGCACCACCTCAAATGTAACATTGTCGATGAATTGGCTATCGTCGACCGAAACGCGACATTGGACGGACATCAGAAGAACCTCCCAAAAATGCACGCGGCCAACCCGGCGCGGGCGATCCGATTCATAACGGGAGCGACCTGCCTTGGCCTGCTGGTCTCGCGCTATCGCGTGCCAAGCGCCCTTGCCTCGCGCTCAAGTGTTTCACGGTCATTCCCATGCTTGGCGACAAGTTCGCGGACCTGCGGGATGGTGAGGCCGAACTTGCTGGCGAAATAACCAACCTCATACTCCTCGTCGCCCGCCAGCCTGTCTCTATCGCGAAAATCCCGCTTGCTCTTGTCGTCGGCCATCTCGCCATCTCCCTTGAAGGTTCTGTCCCTCGATGAAGTTCCCGAACTCAACGCGCCGCCAGACCCTTGGTTGCTTCGCGGGACTTGCCCGGCCGGGTTTTGTCGAACTTCTGATATGACAAAAAAGCCCGCATCGTTGCCGATGCGGGCTTTGACGGGTTAGCGCAAGATCATGCGCTGTTCGCTGCGTTTTTGCACATAGGTGCCTTTGTCATAGGCCGCTTGAGCCTCGAGCTGCTCCTTTGTGAACGTCGTGTACAGGTAACGCCTGCCGTTCTTGTCGGTCATGAACTTGAGATTGTCCATGCCGACCGCCACCTCTTTCTCGCCGACACCGAGAAAACCACCGACGTCGATGATGACCGCATCGACCGTCTTGTCGCCATTCAGCACGACGTCGCCGATCTCGCCCACATTGACGTCATTGGCCCCGTAAACGGTCGTTCCAACGAAATCTTCGGCCCGAATCTGTCCTATCGGCGTTTCGGTCAACGTCGATTTGTCGATAGACCCGGTTGTGGTCTGGTCGGCGGGCGCCGGCGCTTTCTGCGCGGAGTCGCTGGACGGCGCTGCCGGCACCGTAGCGGTAGGGGCCGGCGCAACTTCATTGGATGCGGTGGTCGCCGGCGCGGGGTCATAGGCCTTGCGGTCGAAAGCTGGCTGCGACTCCAACTCTTCCTTCGTGGTCTGTGCGACCACCCAGCGCGACCCGTTCTTTTCAGCCCACTGTACCTTCTCGAAATCGTAGGCAACGTCCTTTTCGCCAATCCCGAGGAAGCCACCGACTCCGAGAATGAGCGACTTCGCCTTGCCGTCCTTGGCTAGAACAATATCGTTCACATCGCCGATGTTCTGGGCGTCGTTGCCGGTGCCATTGTAGACGGTTTTCCCTATGATGGCGCTCGCAAGAACTGGCATAGCCGCCGGCACGGTCTGCGTCGTATCGGTCGACGTCGAAGGCGGAGTTTTGTTCTCCGCGGCAGGCTCCAAAGCCACACGGTCGAAGTCTGGCTGGCCCTTCAGCTCATCCTTGGTCGTCTGGGCGACGAGCCAACGATCGCCGTTCTTCTCGGCCCATTGAAGCTTGCCATAATCGAAAGCAACTTCCTTGGTGCCGAGCCCAAGGAAGCCACCGACGCCAATAACGGCGGACTTCGCCTGACCATTCGTGTCAAAGACCACATCGCTAACCTTGCCGATGTTTTCGGCATCATCGCCCGTTCCATTGTAGACTGTTTCACCGATGATGTTGGTTACCAAGCTGCCATCAGCGCGCGTTACCCGTGAACCCGGCGCCTCCGTAACGGGTGCCTGCGCGGGTTTCGGCGTCGTCGCCTGCTGCGCATAAACGCCCGTGGCGGTCAGCATCGCAAGCGCCGTCGTGGCTAAAAGATTGCGAAACATGTAAGTCTCTCCTTTTGCCTGACTAATGCACGCCGCTCGTCTCGGAAGACATCAAGGCGGCGTTTGCTGCCGTCAAAACGTTGTCACCCGGGCTCTAGTTCCTGGGTCGCCGTGCGGTGACATGCAAAAGGCGCACGCAGTACTTCCGCAACCGCGGGTGCAAGATCACGAATGTGCATGCGCGGCAGGGCCGCTGGCCCGGAAATTGTCAACGCGGCGCCTGCGGAGCGTCGCTCGCGCGTCTCAACGTTCGCACTTTGTCGTCATTTCGGCCATACTGACAGCAGCGGGCCTTTGCTCCCATAGACCGGATCCTTCCGGGGACGGGCAACCCTGGGAATCGTTCGCAATGCCCGCTCATGTTCCTGGGCTGTCGTGCATTCGTCATAAGTGCCCGATGCCGGATAAGCACCGACCACCAGGAAGTCATCACTTTCGCGGAGGCATTGGTGTCCGGTGCCGGCCGGTAGAACGGCCACGTCGCCGGCCTTCAAGGATAATACCCGGCCCCTTTTGCCTCCGAACCGAACCCTGCCGGTACCGCGCGCAACCCCAAGCACCTCGTGTATGCGGGAATGGTAATGAACGTAGTGATAGATGCCGTCACGCCAGCTGTCACGCCAGCCATTCGCCTCGAAAAGCTCTTCCAGCACGGCCGCGAAGTCGAATTGCTCCATCGGCTTCACGGCGCCACGATAGACGACAAATGGCCAGAACGGATGGTTCGGCACGAGGCCATCGTCCTTGAACCGAAATTCGAGTGGTTTCTTCAACCTCACCAGTTCGGCGAGTTCTTGCGTTCTCGGTCGGCCAATACCCGTCGCCAACTCGGCCGCCTTCTTCACGCTCTCAAGAATACCCACGGCTATCCTCGCGCTGGATTGTAGGGGGCCAGATAGAGCAGTGAGGACGCCTCCGCTCTGGTCTCAACAAATCTCAACTAGCGGCCCCGCACTTTGTTCCTTTTGCCGGATGGCCGTGGTCCACGCCGCGATGTCAAAGAAATGCTTCGCTTCCGGGAGCGACGATCATCCAGCCTCACGATTGACATGACCCGCAACCTGGCCGGAGAGGTCAAGTTCTATCCAGGCTGGCGCATGATCGCTCGGCTTTTCCCAACCTCGCAAGTCAGCGTCGACGCCGGCATCCCGCAGCCTGATGGCAAGTGATGGGCTGACGAGAAGATGGTCCATCCGGAGGCCGGAACTCCGATCATAACCGCCCCGGTAGGAGAAGTTCCAATAGGTGTAGATGCCTTTCTCCGGATGGATACGGCGAATGGCATCGATCCAGCCGTTACCAAGCATTTCAGCGTAGGCTTGTCGGCTCTCCGGAAAGTAGACTGCGTCGCCTAGCCAACGTCTTGGTGCCACGGCATCGATGGGCGTTGGCACGACATTGTAGTCGCCGCAAAGAACGCTTGTTGCACCTTCCCTGAGCAGTAGCTGGCCGTAGCTGATCAGACGGTCGAACCAGCGCAGCTTATAGTCGAATTTCGGGCCGGGCGCTGGATTGCCGTTGGGCAGATAGAGGCAGCCGACCACAATCCCATCCACCTCGGTCTCGATATACCGACTGTGGGTATCGTCGGGATCGCCCGGCAGGCCGCGTCGACGTTCCACCGGCTCCCTCCCCCGGGCGAGTATGGCCACACCATTGTAGGACTTTTGCCCGTGCCAGATTGCGCCGTAACCTGCGTTCCTGATGGCTTCGGCGGGAAATTTCTCGTCCGAGGTCTTCAATTCCTGAAGGCACACGATGTCATAGTCAGTCTGACCCAGCCACTTGATGAGCACGGGCAGGCGACCGTTCACGCCGTTCAAGTTGAAGGTTGCGATGCGGATCATCCGAGTCTCAATAAACTCTTGGTGAGCAAGAAAGACTTAGCTGTTGATCCTCAGTGGTCTTTGTAGGACTTGGCGGCCTCGTCAATCTTTCGCCAGTCATTTCCATAGCGACGTATCAACTCCCGCGCCTGCGCTGGTGATAGATCATGTGTCTCGATGACATGCCTCACCTCTGCGTCCTCGCCTTTTATGGGACGCGAACGAGCCTTTTTCGGCCGCTCGCCTTCAGCCGCTCTCTCGTCTGATTTCGACATCCTTGATCCTCTCGGACCCTGCTTAAACTGCCGAGCGTGGGGAAAGTTTCACAGCACACGTCTTAAGCATTGGCTTCGTTCAGGTGCCATATTCCTGCGCGCTTGCCAGGGGCTGATGAACCTTTGGCCCGGCGCCGCGTTCCATGCAGCGAACTCGGTTGATTTACAATGACGGACTCCAACGCTCGTCCTGCGCCGCACAAACAGGATGCAATTGGTGCCGAAGCCGGCTTTGCATACGATCGAATGGCGGTCGAGCGGTTTCAGAAAGCTTTTCCGCGTGCCAGATGGAGCGACGAGCGCAAGAGCTGGTTCGTGCCCGGCAAGACCGCGGCCCGCCGGATCGACCGCTGGCTGGAGCAGGAGGCGGCGTTGCGGGCGCCCCATGACGATAGCAAGGGACGAGATGCCTTCGCCTTCGACCCAATATCGAGCCAGTATCTGGAAATCGCGGACGACCTGCGCATTCGCACGCCCTATTCCAGGACGGTGCTAGAAGAACTGCGTGCCGTGCCGTGGGCGAGTTGGGACGATGAGTTGCGGGCCTGGCGAGTTCCATTCCGCTCATATGAAGCGCTCCGGCGTCGATGGCCAAACATCGAACAGGCTGCGCAATACGCCGAACCGGAGGAAAGGAAACGGCGGCTTGCGGCCACCAGAAACACGGAAGCCCATAGAGCCGCACAACAGCGGGCTGGTGAACGCCGGCGCCATCGCTATCCGTTGCCAGTTCAGGATCTGCCTACCTTGGGCCGTGCTGTCGCAACCGTGCAGTACGGGATAGTCGTCTTCACTGAAATTTCCGGTGAACTCGTTGAGCTATCAGACGCAGCCACCTTCTATCCCCATGCCACACCTGCGAGCGGCGACTTCGTTTGGGGCAGGTGGCGTTCGGCAACCCTGGCCGAACTTGTGAGCACATGGCCTGCTCGGTCAGCCGCCGGGCCGACCGAACGCTTCAGAGGCTGGTGGAGACCAACCCTTGCTGAACTTAGACTTGCTCGGCGAAATGCCCGCAGTAGTGAGCGCAGGAGGCGAAGTCGCGCCTAGTAGGCCCAGGGCCGTCCAGGTCCTCACGAACAGCGGGGAACCAAAGCCGATCACAAGCGGTTTACCAATCGAAGGGACCGCAATGGACGCGGAATAATGGAACTTTTGGATATGGAACTGGCGCGAGCCCGACAGCGGCTTAACCGAGAGGAGCTTGCCCTCGAAAATGCGAACGAGATGCTGGATGAAGACTTGCGGCGCCGCATCAATATCGCTCTCTGCAACAGAATACGGGCCGCGCAACGGCGCGTGGTCGAGGCCAGATCGCGTTTGACGAAGATTAATCGCGGCAGGGCGAACACAATTCGCACAAGTTGAACCTTGCGGCCTTAAATTGGACCACGACCCGCGCGCGGGTCGACAGGTTGCGGTCATGCCAACATCTTCTCTTCCTGGTGGACGCGGCGACTGCTGTTGCGTACCGCGCATTGACTGCCCATTTGGAGGGTCGCAGCTCGGATTGTCGATTTTGGTGTAAAGTCTTCCGCGAACTGGGCGGCAAGCCGAGCTAGCGGCAAGCACCAAAGCCCGCTACTTCGGGGGAGAGCAGCGGGCCGGTGTCGGGATTGCCAAATTATGCCTGACACTGCGCTCTGAACCGGAACCCTCGCGAAGGCGAGCCGTGGCAAAGCCGATCGTTGGCTTAACCGAAAATGAAAGCCCCCCACTGAGCACGCAGAGAAGGGCCTCTGCTCGCGTAACGTCACGATTCTCTTAAGAGAATTTTGGTAGCGGGAGAGAGAAACGCCGCCGCGATCCAAACTATTGATTTCGTTGCTCCGTTCTAGTCATTTCGCAGCAGGATTTGGCGGACTTGGCATGCGGGTGCTGGTCCACATGGACTGGCACCTGGATGACGATCTGGGCCTCTGGGCCTCTCCGACGACCAAATACATTGACTCGGGGAGCCCGGACCCTCGCTTATGAGGCTTATTTTCGCGAAAAGATTTTCACTTCGACCACGAACGCAGTCCGGAATGGGTGGTTCATGCCTGCGGGTACGGCGCGCATGGGGCCGGTACTCGATCCATTTGTGCAGGCATGCCGCCAGCTGCGCTCTGGGCGCGGGAGGCGTCCGTGAAGCTTTGAAACGGGTACCGCGCCGGCACGTCTGTCATGCGGACTCGCGGTGTCACGTTGCTCGGCTTGGCGTAAGAGATCTTCTGCTACTGGGCGAACCTCTGCTACAAACACACTACCCCGGCGGGCTGTCGCCTTTCCGCATTGCCGCACTTTCCATCCGCGCCACGCGCCGACTTGCGCCTGCCGCCGACGCTACCGCGCGGGACCGAGATGCTTCTGAGCTCAAGGGCTAAGATGGCCGTACGGCACGACTACCAATCTTGCCGACCATACCAGTCGTCAATGTCGCGCCGCACACGATCCTTCTCGATACCGTACCGCTCCTGAATCGTGCCTTCCAGCTGATCGCGCTTGCCTGCAATCCGGTCAAGGTCGTCATCGGTGAGCTTGCCCCACTGCTCTTTGACCTTGCCTTTCATTTGTTTCCAGTTTCCTTCCACGCGGTTCCAATCCATGACGCGGTTCTCCTTGATTTAGAAGTTCGAAAAGGAAACGCCGTCCAGACGAGGATGTTCCAGAAACAGCTGACGCAGGTCATGTGGTACGGCTCACCGCCAGCTAAGATTTTTCCTGCGAAGGATCGGAAATCCGTTCACGCACGGCATGCTCGGTCTTGTCTGCTGTGGACTTCACGATTTCTCCAAGCTGATTGGCCGTTGTGCCCGCGTCCATATGTTGCCGGCCAGCTTCCTGCTTGATGGTGTCGTATGCATCGGCTGCAACCTGTTTGGCCTCATCGAGGCCTCTGTTGAGCACGGATTCGGCAGTATCGCGAAGTGTGTCCCCATAGCCGCCCAGTCGCTCGTCCTCCGCTGCGGTATGGGGCAGCATGGCCCCTATAGCGGCGCCTATGGCCAGGCCAAGGGCCGCTATGGCCAAGGGCTGCTCCGCCAACAACTCTTGCGCAGAGCGGCTGGCGTTCGCCGCCATGTCACCGGTGGTCGATCTTGCACCGGCCGCGTTCCTCGCCAGCATCTCGGTAGCGACGCTCGCCGCGCTCGACACCGTATCGCCGACATTGCTTGCGGCCGACGAGACCGTTTCAGCTGCATCGGAGAGTGCACTGCCCAAGCCGCGACTCTGCTCGCTGTCACGCCGGCCAGGCGCTGTGTAGCCGGCAGCGTCACGCGTGCCATTTGAGGGGCCGCTGCCGAGCATCAGCCAAGCTAGGCCTGCGCCCACCATAGTGACCGGCAAGGGGTTGTCCCTGACTTGCGTTCTGAGGTTGCTGAGCATGGCCGAACTTTGTCCTCCGGTGAACAGGCCGGTGAATTCGTCCAGCAGTTGTCCAGGCGTCATCCTGCCCCGAATGGATTCAGCGGTCTCCACGACCCTGGCGCGTGCCGCCTCGGCCTCGCGCTCAAGTTCGGCTGCGGATTTCTTATTCATCTGACTTGTCCCTTGATCACGTTTGCATCACGCTTGAGCTGTTCCTGGGTCCGGTCGGGCGTAAGCTCGGAAGGTGCCATGCTAGCCAGCCCGGTCCGCAGCAGGATGACTCCCAAGACGGCCACGACCACACCGACGAGCAGGGAAGACCACCCTGCGCCAAGCCCTGCTTGTGTCAAGGCGATGACGAGTGCTTGCAGCAGCACCAAAAGCGCCGCGAGGAGGCAAATCGCGCCACCCAGCACTTCACCGGCACCCGATCCGGCTTTGGTAAGCTTCTCAGAAAGCTCCGCCCGAAAAAGCTTGGCTTCGGTCTGCACCAGGGTGGTGATGTGCTGGGTCAAGTCGGTGACCAGCGTGGCAAGACTAGGATTGTCTTGAGTGTTCATCTGTCTTGCTCCGCGTTCTGCGTGGCCGGATCATTGC
The DNA here is from genome assembly GCF_040317535.1 of Mesorhizobium sp. M1409. Lineage (NCBI taxonomy): Bacteria > Pseudomonadati > Pseudomonadota > Alphaproteobacteria > Hyphomicrobiales > Phyllobacteriaceae > Mesorhizobium > Mesorhizobium sp. M1409. The sequence continues at coordinate 32,955 of NZ_JAMYKV010000031.1, read as the reverse complement.
CGACGAGGCCAAAATCTTGGGACCTATCGGCAGACCAATCCGATGCCTCATCCGTGTGTGACTTGGCGTCTCCCGGAGCGCTTTGAGAGGCTTCAGGGCCTGCCGGTGGAGAAGCTTTGATGAACCGCCCGAGAGCCAAACCGGCCAACACGGATCCCGCAAGCAGGACACCGGGATTTTGTCGGCCGAAGGACTGCACGTCCTCCAGGACATGGCCAAAAGGCTTTTGTTTCAAGGAAGATGAAAGCCGCTCCAAGCCGCCGGCGGCATCCAACGCGAATTTCGATGCGTTCCTTTCATCGTTGTTGGCCAGGTGATCGCTCGCCGCGCGCAACGCGCCACCCAACGCCGCCAAGCTCGATCCGATGTCGCGCTGCGCCTCCTGTGCCTTGTCGGAGATGACATGCGCGGCTTCTTTTGCGTAATCGCCAGCCTTGCGGCTCACCTCGTCCCGCGCGTCGTGAAGCAACTCGCTGGCACGTTCTTTTTCTTCGCGAAGCCTCTCGGATTCTTCGCGAAGCCTCTCGGAAACGTCGCTTTTCGCCTTGTCGAAATCAGTGGGCTGTCCGCCCTCATCATTATCACGCTGCATGGGTCACCTAGTGAAAACCGAGGAAGGAGAGGACCGCGAGCACGACAACGATGAGACCGATAAGATAGATGACACTGTTCATGGCACGTTCCTCCGTGCCTACCCAACTTCGAGGAGCCTGCGATGTTCCTTAGGTGAAAACATTTTTTGATCAGGCTGAAAACGGAGAGCTACGTGATGCACGCAACAATCAAGAACAAGCTGAACTGCCCTCTATGCATTGTCGCTCGATACAAACCGGGTGCGCCCGAGTCCACGGAAGCGGCAAGCCAACCCAGCCGCTTGCGCGCCGGGAGTTCGCTCTGGAATTCTTAAGTTGAACACGCTATATGACCACCTACATGGTCAGGAGAATGTCATGGATGTGATCAATCTGGCAGAAGCCAAGGCCCATCTGAGCGAGTTGGTCGACCGGGTCGAGGCAGGCCATTCAATCGACATCACTCGGCGCGGCAAGCCGGTTGCTCGGCTCACCGCCGTTTCCAATCCTCGCAAACCAATCGACGCTGCCCTGCTCCGGTCTCTGACGGCGATTGTGCCGCCGCAGACTGAAAGCGCTGCTGATCTGGTGCGCGCGATGCGGGACGGCGACCGCTACTGATGCTTTATCTCGACACGTCGCTGATCGTCGCGGCGCTCTCCAATGAAGCGATGACGCCGCGCGTCCAGACTTGGCTGGCGGAGCAGGATGCGGCGCAGCTTCTGATCAGCGACTGGACCCTCACCGAGATGTCTTCGGCCATGGCGATAAAGCTGCGGACCAGCCAGATCAGCCTGGAACAGCGCGCTGGGGCGCTCGCCATGTTCAACAAGCTAGTCATCGAGAGCTTCACCGTGCTCGGCGTGACGGGCGAGCAATTCCGGACCGCAGCGAAGTTTGCCGATCAGCATATGCTTGGGCTTCGGGCCGGCGATGCGCTGCATCTCGCCATTGCATCGGAGCATGGCGCCACGGTGCACACGCTCGACCCGCGGCTCGGCGAGGCCGGGCCGGCGCTCGGCGTGCCGACACAGTTGCTGACATGAAGCGGGCCCTCTCCCACTCCGCAATTGTCTAAGGCATCCATGGCCGGTGACTGGACCGACGAGCAGAATGACGAGATCGTCGCCGATTATCTCGCGATGCCGGGAGCGGAATGGCAGCTTCGGAGAGCGATTTTATTGACGAATTTCAGCTGTTGGGGAATCCCATGCTTTCTCAGACCATCTAGCGATCAACTGATATTGGCCAGGCGATAAGCGCGTCCAAGCCAACGGGATCGTCGCCGCGCCGTTCTTTTCAATGCATGTATTGCCCGCCATAAACTCAATGATCTGTCCATCGACGTAACGGCTCAACGCGTCCGAGGCGAGGATGAGATGGCCTAAAGCGTATCGCAGCATACGCGTGAACCTCTACGTTCGCATCATCGTGAGAGACGGCGATCACATTCATCCTGGCTGACGTGGGTGATCACGATCTCGCCGATCGCTACCTTGAAATCCGATGACTTGCCTATAAGCCGCGACTTATGCAATATCCGCCACGTGCTCCCAACCGAGGCGCGGCATGCTGGCACGAACAGACCCCTTCCTCGCGATATCCCCTCCGGCATGGTCGTCGACCCCTCGCGTGAAAGCGGCTGTGCCAGGAATTCAATGTCCGGATTGTCAGCAAATTGGCCTACCCGCTTCCAGGAGAGACCCGAGCCGTCGCCACGATCCGGCGGATCATCGATCGCCACGGCGTCGAGCATGCGCGCCTATGTGCATCCTGGCTGAAGGGCGGGGCAACAACGCCCTGATAGACGAAACCTCGCTTGTGGCCATCTCTGACCTGCTGCGCGCCTGTCCCGACCTAGTCGAGCAACACACCACGGCGCTGCTCGATATGTTCGATCTCATCCCGCTCGGGCCAATGCCAATGATGGCGCTTGCCAACGAGCTCCGCGGCATCGTTCACCAGGGCCATGCGCTCGCGGGCATGATTTACATGCTGGCGCGGCAGCGGCAGGTCGGCGCCCCACGTCGACAAGCGCATCCGAGCGAGCGAGGCCGCAAAGGGTCGATCAACTGGTGCTCGGCTCTCCGAAGATCGCAAGCTGGCGATCGGGCGCCAGTCGCTGGAGGCAAAGGCATCATTGCCGCATGGTCATTTCGGGCCTTGGCTGGACAAGCAGGAAGGTCTTTCCCGCGGTATGGCGCATCAGTGTATGGCACTGGCGAGGGCAAGACAGGGCGATTGTTGACGCGCTTCGAGCAAACGACACACGCAGTCACTTCTTGCAATCTGGAAGCTTCTTCAAGGCATCGTTCGCTTCCGCCTCGGTGGACGCGCGGCACGCGTTGGCGGCGTAGGATGGCGGCCGGCGGAAACGCGCGCTGGTGATCTTCCCTGTGTCGGCCCACTATTTCGTACTGGGGGAAGGCGGTTTCACCATAACGCGCAATTGCATCTGATCGATAGTTGCGACGATGGCATCCGCCAGCGCTTCCGCCTCATGGATCAGTTCCGGACCGTAGAGACCGTGGATCATCTCTCGATGGGCAGCACGCCGGGCGGGCAGTGTTCCTCGATAGTGCGCCGGATCAGCACCAGCGCTGCCCGGCATTCGTCGGCTTCGATCTTCATAACTCTTCAAACATGCAATTCGTCTAAAATGTTCCGGAACTATTGGCGCAGGCTAATTGAATCGAGGGTTTTGCGAGTCTGGCATGCGTTTAAAGTTCGTCGAGCCGTTGATGCCGACCCTGGTGAAGAAACCTCCGGAGGGAGACGGCTGGATTCACGAGGTCAAGTTCGACGGCTACCGATCGCAGCTCATCATCGACGAAGACGGCACCAGGATCTATACGCGCAACGGCCACCACTGGACGGCGAAATATTGCGACCTGAAAGAGGCCAAGAGCCTCGGCGCCGAGAACTCCATTGTCGACGGCGAAATCATCGTCTTGAACGAAGCAGGCCTCAGGGAAGAATGAGCAAGCGCAGCAGTGACTTTCTCTATCATTGGATATCGGACCATTTACAGGACGATCCGATCATCGACCCGGTGCTGCTGGTAATCGATATGACTGTGGACGCGAAACGGGCGGCGGAAACCCAAGGCATTCCCGGCCAAGAGATTGATTAGGAAATTGGCGTAGTCGTCGACGCTATCATGCAGGGGTTGCGCTAGCTGAAACGCCAGTCTGTGCCTGCCGCTATTGCAGTTCGGGTCGCGGCAGCGCCAGCTTGACATCAAAAGTCTCTGGCAAATTGGGATGCGTGTCGATCTCCACTGAGGTCGTTGTCATGGCATCAACCGGCATAAGGATGACCATCCGGGCTTTAGTCTCGGGCCAAAGCGGTCGGCCGAATAGTAACAACGCGATCGCCAGCAGCCACACAACCAGAGCGGCGGTCAAGGCATTCGCGATGATCTGGCCTAACTTCATGTTGTTCTTCGGTGTGGTGCCCGCCGAGCCTCAGCTGGCAGCCCGCCGCCACATAGGCGACGGGCTTCAGCCGAAAGGTTGGTCAGTCATAGACCTTGATAATCTTGCGAGTGCCTGGATCCACCAGAACTGTCCGGTTGTCGATCACGACATAGCGGTATTTGACGTCGGGCACTTCATGCAGCTCGACGGTGTCGGGCAGCGCTGTGCCGATATTGAGTTCCACGCCGGGAACCTTCACCGATGCCAAAGGCTGTTTCTTCACATACTCATGGATGACCGTGTCCTGCTCAGGCGTGATGATCACGTCCTGAGCCGCGACCGCGCCGACACCAGCGAAGAGCAACAACGCCGCAGCGGCGCTCGTAAGATGCATTCTCATGATTTTCTCCTCTTGCGGCCGGCGACCACGACATCGTCCAACGCCGACCTCCAAACCGAACTTGGGGCAACGTCAAACGTTCCCGGGTTGAGGCTTCGGTCGGGCAGAGGGTAAGACTTAAGTCCGAGCGTAAAACGCAATGGTCCTACCCATGATGTGGTGTGGAACAGCTTGCTTCCAAGGTTATTGTTTCTCGGAAAGTTCGGAGAAATCAGATGGATAGAAGTGTTGGTGAGGCGCGCTGGTTGCTCGCACCGCTATTTGGGACCGTCACCTTTTTCTCGCGATCGCTGGCTGACAATCTTGTAGATCGGCACAGCTACGTTCCTTCCTGCGCTAATAAGGGTTCGCTCGCTTCTGCCGAGAGGCGTGCGAACCCTCTATCTTCAACGATGCGTATGAGGCGACCCTAATGTTAAGCGACAAAGAAACCCGGTTTCTAGAGGCGGGCATGCTCCTGGCAGTGCCTTTCTGCGTGGCGGTCACGGCGCTATCTTCGCCTTGGCCTTTTGGCGGACAATGGTTGGAATGAATCGCTTCCTTTTCGTCGCGGCCGACTTTCTTTCCCGGCCCCCCGGGTTCTATGTGATGCTCATAGCCATGGTGCTTTGCACAGCGCTGGTACCTTTTGGCCTGACAAATACGGTTACGTATGGCCTGTCGGTCGCGGCCATCGTGATTACTGGTGTTGTCCTGATACAGGGCTATCGCGACACCGCCGCCATCCACGCCAAACTCGATGAGATCATCGTTGCACTTGAGGAAACCAGAAACGATGTTGTCGGGCTGGAGCATGCCGACCCGGAGGAGATCAGGGAAAAGGTTGTGAAGCTCGAAGAAGAAGCAGCGCAAGCATCTGGCCCATTCCAATCAGCTATTAGCTAAGCACGAGCTTTCGGAAGCAATAGGAGACAGATCATGAATAATATCATTTGGCTCGTTGGAGCGGTGGTCGTCGTATTATTGATACTGAGCTTTTTTGGCCTTCGGTAAGCCTACGTCGCGTCATCAACGTGCGCGGCCGGCCAAGAGGAGGGGGGCGAAAAGCCCAGCGAATTGTCCGGTGCCGAGAAGCCGCTCATGCGGGCACCAGTCAGCATCTTCGGTGCCTCTTCTTTGGTGAGGCGCACTTGTGCGCAAAACCGCTTGCCTCGATCGCCCTTTCCCGATCCGCCTGAGACTCCGTGCGTTGCTTGGCCTTTTTGCCCATCGATCTACCTATCGGTCTGCTGACGAGACCGAACAGTCGGATTGCTAGTGGTTCCCAGCTGCGCGAGAGCGCGCAGGAACAATGTCAGCGAGCCCAATATCGGCGTCATCCCAGCTGACATATGGCCGCGGCAACAGCCCGAGCCGGCAGGATGTCGACGCGAACGCTCTCCAACGCTTGAGGTTGGTGAAAACGCTATCCGGCTGAAAAATTCTATTCTTCGCGTCCTTTGCGGCTTCGGTCCGGGCGAGCGACTGCGGACTTGCCTGTGGTCGCGGAAGCAATCGTTGGAACAGAAGAGGCATTCGCCAGTTTGCTGGCATGGAGTCGGTGTTCGAACAAATTGCGGGATCACTGAAGGAGCGGAGAGCCATGCTGTTTGTTGGCGCCGGAGTGTCGATGAGCGTCGGCTTGCCACCATGGAGAAAACTCATCGAGCACATGGCAAATGAGCTTGGCCTGGATGAGCAGATGGTCGGTATGCCTGACGCCAGCTATCAGGCCCTTGCCGAGTACTACCGCCTTAAGCACGGCAGTATAGGGTCCCTGCGAAGCTGGATGGACCGGGAGTGGAGTGTTTCTCGGGAAAAGGTGAGGCGATCGGAGATCCACAAACTCATCGTGTTGCTCGACTTCCCGATTATCTACACCACCAACTACGACCGGAACCTGGAAGCGGCTTTCGAGATACATGGCCGCCCATTCGTCAAAATAGCCAATGCGAAGGACATCGCCAAAGCCGGCGGCGACCTTACCCAGATCGTCAAATACCATGGCGATTTTGATGACGATACTTCGCTAGTGTTGGCCGAGACGGACTATTTTGACCGGCTTTCCTTCGATTCCCCGCTGGATGTGAAGTTCCGGGCCGATGCGCTGGGGCGCACCATCCTGTTCATCGGTTACAGCATGTCCGATATGAACATCCGTCTACTGCTGCATCGTCTGTGGCAGACTTGGCGCCTGTCCGGTTACGAGCGAGACCGTCCAAAGTCATTCGTGTTCATGCCGGCCCCGAACGTGGTTCAGGAAGCGGTTCTCGGGCGCTGGGGTCTCAACGTCGTGGCTGGGGACGATAAGAATCCGCAGCAGAGCTTGGTAGCTTTCCTCAGCAAGATCGCCGAAGCGAAATGAGGGAGGTCTGGAGTATGCCGCAGGCGTCCATGGATGCGTTCCGGTCCATGGGGCGTGTCCGCCTCAAATCGGACTTTCGTAGGCTCAGGGCTGCCGATAAGATGCGACGTCTTCAACGGTGGCTGGATGCCGCACATATCTCTCGACTGGGGGAATCGGCGGATTATCGAAACTGCTCTGCAAGGAACCGTGCCGACGCGGTCAAAATGTCCATGTGAGGACGATTGCGGCTGGCCGCGCGCCGTTGCCGAAGCGCCTTTCCGCGACATCTGCGAGTGCTTAGCGAGATCGGCAACCTCGTGTCGGACGGCACCCCTCTTGCGGGCGCCGCCGTCGGGCACGCCGGAGAAGACGACGTTCGTGATGGCGGGTCGGAGCTACCAGAGATAGGGCGCGATACTCGATGCACTGCGCCGCGGTCCTCGACCCTGGCTCGATCACGCGGGGAAAGTGGGGTGATGTGGTCCTTGACGTCCTGTTGGCTTCCCGCAACAGCCGCCCGATTACATCGCCGGCGAGGGCGGATCCGCGACCGGCTTGCTTTTCCATCGCAGCAACAGAACCCGAAGCGACCTTCACGTTCGGACCACGCGGATCCTTGCCGAAGCCTGTTTTCGAGCGACTCTGTTTCAGAGCTCAAGGTGTCCTTCCGGTACGACGCCCTGGGTTTGCAAGCGGACTGAGCCGGGGTATCCCGTGGGATGGGCCGGCTACGGCGGCCAAGTAGCGAGCAAGCCCTGACGGCTAGCGCTTGGCGCTCTCGCTTTCCGTATCGGCCCGCGCAAGGAACTGCTCGGCCGTAGACGGGAGATGATCTTTCAACCAGTCCGCCATCGCGACCTCTTCTCGCAGGTTCTCCTCGCATACGCGTGCGACCTCGGCCTCACCCAGCGATCGAGCGGCGGCGATGAGAATTGTATAGGAGGCAATCTCCATGTGCTCGAACGTGTAGCTCGCAAGCGATCCTTTCATGACCTCGTCGCCAGCGAAGATGCCGCTCAGCGACTGCACCATAGCCGTTAGCTTGCCGCCGGCATCCTTCAGCGCGGAGGACCCTTGCCCGATGCGGTCGAGGCAGGTCTTGAGCCGAGCGGCCTGCTGCACCGTCTCGTCGAGGTGCTGCCGGATTCGGCTGCTGAGCTCAGGATAATTTTCGATACGGCTCAACTGCCCGTTGAGCATAGTCTGGGCTTGCTCCTCCATGGCATGAGCATCCCTGAGCCACTGCACAAACCATTCGCGCGATTCTGACATTTCGTTACTCCTTGCTGGCCGATCCAAACTTGCAAAAGGACGTATTGTTCCAACGCCGGATCATGGAAAAGCCATCGGGGTTGCCCGCCACCAGCCCAGCCTGGCGGGCCAGCTTGGCCATCAACCAGACACGATCTTCATGCTCGAGAACCATGACGATCCCGTCCGCGGGGGTGCTCGCTCGCCAAGACTCGATCTGGCTGTCGAGCACGCGCTGCGGTTCCGATACCCTGCTCGGATAGATTTTCATGCTGCCGCCGGACGAACAAACCATAGACTTACCTAAGCCCCGGCAGGTGCCTTTGCCGACCCCGTTAGTGGTGAAAAACGAATCGAACGCTCTGGCCGACACCTGCCTCGGTACGTCATCGGTTAATGACACGTGATGCGCAGCGCCGCATAAAACGCGAGGTCAGCGGGCAGCTGCGGGAATTGGGCTATTCCGTGCTGGAAATCCAAAGTCCGCGCGACCGCTGGCGGCCCTCAGGCGAGCCACTGATATACTCGGTGACCGTGTGCATGCTGGCTGCATCCTGGACGCCCCTACGTTATCGACTGGAACGGTTTGCTGCTAGCGCCGCTCGAGCAGCACCGACACTGCCCCGCATGTCGGCCGCCTCGGTGATGCTGCCGGTACCGCCGGTTCAGGCGCCTCCCCTCGGCGATTGAACCTTGTTGCTGCTCAGATGGCCCTGGTGGCCCGACGTGTCGGTCACGCTCTCGAACACCCGTAATAGGCGCGTCGACATGGACGCGGAACTCCCACGACGAAGCGGCCGAGCCCGTGAGGACCGAGTTGAGACCGTCCTGGTCAAGCAGCTTCAGCGGTACTCATTCGACCTGAAGCGGTGCGCTGCAACTCGTCTTGGCGAAAATCACGGAGGATGACGATCAGCGCTTGAGTGAGCGCCCGAACCGATCCTCGATCCGCGACTGCAGGAACTCGAGCCCCATCGAGAGCAGCCAATATATCATCGAGGCGGTGATGAGCATCTCGATGTGGCGGAACTCCGTCTGGCCCTGCGTGCGCGCGAGATACATGATCTCCCAGACCCCGACCACCGAGACCAGCGAAGAATCCTTCAACATCGCAATGAACTGGTTGCCAGTCGGCGGCACGATGACGCGCATCGCCTGCGGCAGGATGACCAGGAACATCGTCTGGTTAGCGCTAAGGCCGAGTGCCGTAGCACCCTCGGTCTGACCGCGCGAGATGCTTTCGATGCCGGCACGGAAGATCTCGGTCATGTACGCGCCGTAGCAGAGCGACAGCGCCATGATGCCAGCCGGCACGGCGCCTATCACGTAGCCAATCTGCGGCAGGCCGAGATAGATAATGTAGATCTGCATCAGCAGCGGCAAGCCACGAAACAGAGAGGTATAGAAGGTCGCCAAGCCATAGACCACGCCGTTGCGGGAAAGTTTGGCGATGGCGCCAACGAAGGCGATGAGGGTGGCGATGGCGATCGAAATGGCCGAAATGTAGAGAGTCGTCACGACGCCCTTCGAGACAAGGAAGCCGATCTTCTTGGCGATGAATGCGAAGGACAGGTCGAAGGAATAGAAAAACAGCATTAACAACACGAACAGCTCTATCCAGACCGACACAATCTGCGGTTTGCGGCTGAGATACCGCAGCGCGTTCCAGTTCGCCGCCACGATCAGTGCGATCAGCACCGCTGAGACCGCCCGCCCGATCTCAGGGTTGGCGGCGAGCCACTCGACTGACCCCGGAACAAGCTTGCCAAGCCAACTGGCTTTGATGCCGAACCCATACAGGCCGGCGGAGATGGCGGCGAGCACGAAGAACACGCCAAGCCGGCGCGCCGCGTCCGGGTGAGTAAGCAATAGTCGGCCGATCACGTCCTTTATCTCCCTGTGGTCAGCGGGCGCGCTCGCGCCACCAATCCTGGACCTGCAGCTTCCAGTAGGTAAGTTGCGCGACCGCAAGTCCAGCCGGCCCGCCCGCCCAGGCAAGCCCGAATGGTGCGAACAGCCGGTAGCGGTCCGATTCTCCGAGTATGGCTTCGGCGATCAGTTTGCCGGCGATCGCCGTGGTGTTGATGCCATGGCCGCCAAAAGCCGTGAGGTACCAGACGCCCGGCTGCAACACGCCGATTTGGGGCATCAGGTGGCGGGCATAAGACATGAGCCCGGACCAAGCGAGTTCGGCCTTGAGCTGTTCGAGTTGCGGATAGGTGGCGACCATCTCAAGGCGCAATTGCCTCGCCAACACGCCCGGCGAGGCTGCCCGCGTCGTGATGCGTCCACCCCAGAGCAGCCGTCTGCCGTCTTCGACAATGCGGTAGTAATCGCCAGCGCGACGGTTGTCGCCAACGGCGTCGGTTGTCGTAATCGCCTTGGCGATCAGATCAGGGGCTTCCTCGCTCACCATGACGTAAGTGGCGATCGGCAGGAACGCTCGCTTTAGCCGACCGACCAGTGGCCCCGTATAGCCGCCGGTGGCAAATACGGCTTGGCGGGCGCGCACGTCGCCGCCGTGGGTGCGAACGATCTTTTCCGCGCCGTCAAGGCTGGCTTCAACAGCCCCCGACCTCTCGTGGATTCTGCCACCCAGCCGTTCGATCTCGCTGGCAACGGCGCGCAGATAGTTGAGCGGATGCATGTGGAAGGCGCTGGGATCGCGCAATCCTTGATGATAGCGCTCGGAATGCAGCACCGCTCGCACCTGGTCGCGCTCGAGATAGTCGAGCCGATAGTTGAAATCGCGCGCCAGTTGCTCGGCATATGCCTTGAGTGCGGCGCCGCCATCGTGACGAAGCACGCCCAATATACCGGAGCGCGGCTCTGCCGCCTTGATGTCGAGATCACGGATCGTCTGCCGCACGAAATCGACGCCTTCGATGGACAGGCGGTGCAGTTTTTGCGCCGCGTCCACGCTTGCCATGGCGGCGATGTTATCGGTGCCGGTGGCGAAGCCGGGGTTAACGAAGCCGCCATTGCGACCCGAAGCGCCGAAGCCGATGCGCTGCGCCTCAAGCACGATCACCTGCCTGCCGGCGCGAGCCAGCTGCAACGCCGTCGTCAGGCCGGCCAGTCCGCCGCCGACAACGACTGTTTCGCACTCGGAAACGCCGCTTAGCGGCGGTCTGATGGTGTTGTCGGCAAGCGTGCGTTGGTAATAGGTGTCAGGATACGTCATAATCGGTGTGATGAGTGAAGTTTGCGGCTAGGCGGGGCGGCCGAAACAAACAGAACAGAGCGGGAGTTCAATTTAAATGTATCCCGCTCAAGCTTCGACCACGACGACTCCTCAGTCGGCGCTGTAATCCTTGCCGTACCACTTGGTGGTCAGCTTCGCGAGGGTGCCGTCCTTCTTCATCTCGTCGAGGATGCCGCCGATCTTGGCATTCCACTCGGCATCACCTTTTTCCGCGATCACAACCAGTGGCTCGCGGAAGGCATAGCCGCCCTCTAGGATACGCAACGGATAGCTGTTCTTTATCGCGTTCTGAGCTGTCTGTTCTGGTGCGATGAGCGCGTTGAGGCGCACGCCGTCGCCCAACCTCAAATCATCGAACGGCAGCATTGAGTCGGCGAAAGTCCTGATCTCACCTGGCTCCAGCTTGTATTCGATGGGGGGAAGCCCGGGAGCATCGATCTCGAGCTGTCGGCGGATGAAATCCTCCGACGTGGTGGCGGTCTCGACGCCGATGATCTTACCGTTCAGGTCGGCGACCGTTTTGGCCGGGCTGTCCTTGTGAACTACATAAACATAGGGGCTGTAATAATAGACGCCTTCGAAATCGATCACCTTGGCCCGCGCCTTGGTCGGCGTCACCGAGCCGACACCCAGATCGTAGCGCCCCTGCCAATGGCCGCCCGTCATCGTCGCCCAGTCCGGCGTGTCGAAACTGACCTCGACATCGAGGCGCCTTGCGATTTCCTTTGAGACGTCGATGTCGAAGCCGACCAACTGATTGCTGTCGTCGAGGAAACTCTGCGGCGGCCAGCCGCTGTTTGTGGCGACCACCATGGCCTTCTTCGAGGTTACCCTGTCCATGGTTTCACCCGCCGACGCCCCAGACGCGAACGCAAGCGTGGTAGTAGCCAAGGCCACCCACGCAATCAATTTCCTCATTTAATCCTCCCTCTTCATCCTCATTCAGACCAAAAGCGCACTCCCGTCGGGAAGGGCAATTTGAGATCGCGACATGAGATCGATCTCACATCGGATTAGGCACACATATCGACGAAGGGATCAAGCTTCTTTTTAGCGCTGGGAAAGAAACCCGGGCCCAGCTTTGTTTGCCGGCGCCACGCGCTGACGATCGGCGGCTACAGCCACGCATCGGCGGCTGCCGTGAAGGGTCGTGAGTTACATCAAGGGCAGATCGGCAACCCTATCCTCCTCGATGGCGTGACGGACAAGACGCTGTGGACGTTGCTTATTTCTTGCGGTGGCCTGGCTTCAGCCCGGCCAGCAGGTTGGTGATCCTGTCCGCCTTGCGGTCGCGGATCTCGGCATCGTTCTTGCGGCGGACCGCCCCGCGCACGAGCTTGGCGCCAAGGTAGCGGAATGGCTCCGGCGGCAGCGACATGCGCCGCTCGATGCCAACCAGGCCGCTGTCGCTCCAGCGATCCTTTCGCTCGAGCACCAGGCTGGCCAAAATGCGTCCGGCGATCGGCGTCTGCGCGATGCCGGTGCCGTTGAATCCCATGCCGTAGAAAATGTTGGGATGATCGCGCAGGTGGTCGAAGACGGGAACGTGTTCAGGCACGCAGTCGATTGGCCCCGACCAGTCATATTCGATCGCCACACCACGCAGCGACGGGTAGACCCGATGCAGCTCTCGCACATTGTCGCGGCCATGCTCCGGACCGCGGTTGAAGCTGGCGCCGAAATTCCCGCTGAAGGCGACGTTGCCGCTGCCACGGCCGAAGACGACCCTGCCACTGATGGTGCGCTGGTAGTAGAGCACCTGGGCCTGCGAATCGCAGATCGAGGCGCCGTTGCGCCAGCCAATGCTGTCGAGCAGTTCGGGGACGGCGGCGGTGGCAATCACCTCGCTGCCGACCACATAAAGATGTCGCCGCAGTTCAGGCAGCGCCGAGAGCCAGGCGTTGGCGGCAAGCACGATTTTCTCAGCCCGTACCGCGCCGTGCGCCGTGCGCACCGTGCATGTCCTGCCGGGCTCGATGTCGAGGACCGGGCTGCGCTCGTGGATGATGACCCCGCGGGCCAATGCCAGCTTGCGCAATCCGATGGCCAGCTTGGCGGGATGGACTGTGCCTGCATTGGTCTCGACGACGCCGACATAGGATGCCGATGAACCGGTGCGGCGTTCAATGTCCTCGGCCGTCAGCGGCTTGAAACGGTTCTCTCCAACCGCCGCCGTCATGGCAACGGCGTTCTCCCAGGCGCCCTCTTGCGCAATTGAACTCGCGGTCCACAGCCATCCGTCCAACCGCAGATCCATATCGATGATTCCGCTTTGCTGCAGCGCCTTCAGCTCCGCGATCGATTCCACCGTGTCGGCGCACAGCTGTCGCGCTTCGTCGAGGCCGACGACGGCACTGATCTGCTCGATTTCGGCGAACCAGGAATGGACTTGGCCCCCGTTGCGCCCTGAAGCTCCTGAACCGCATAGATCTGCCTCAAGCATGATGACCCGCGTCTCCGGCGCCAGTTCACGGATCCGCAGCGCCGTCCACAGACCGGTGTAGCCGCCACCGACGATCACCACGTCGGCGCGCTCATCGCCGTTCAACGGTTCGCTCGCGGTGTCGGCGCCGATGTCCTCGAGCCAAAACGACCGGTCGGACGGAAGCGCCACCGCAGGCCGCCGCAAACGAAGTTTGGTCACGCTCGGGCTCCCTGCGCGTGGGTAATGAAGCTGGCATATTTGGCCGGTAGCCAATCGGGTATGGGACGCGGTCTCTGGGGAAACCCGCCGAGATGGGTGCAGGTCTGCGCCGCGGCGACCGACGCCTTGTGCAATGCTTCCAGGGCGCCAAGGCCGCCGAAACGGAAGCCGGCGAGGAAAGTGGCAATAAAGCTGTCGCCGGCGCCACACGTATCCACGACATCGACAAGCGTCGCCGGCGCATGCACGACGTCGATGCCGTCGTCAAAGTAGGAGCCGCGTCGGCCGCAAGTCAAAACCACCTGCCGCGCACCGGCGGCGCGGAGCGCGGACAGCGACGGCTCGATCGGAATATCGTCGTCATCAGGGCCGGAAGCAAACAGCAACGGCACGCCATCGAGCGGCAGGACCAAGTGGGCCGTCGAGACGTCGATGCTGAACGGCACGTTGTCCACCACCAACCTGCGAACAAAGCCCTTGTTCGCATTGGTGCCGAGATGCACCCAATCGGCTGCGGCAATGATCGCATAGTGCTCCGGCGAGGGCATATAATCTTCACCAACCCCAAAGGATTCGTGCAGGAATTTCCGATCGCCAGCCTCGTCCCGAAGCAAGGTCACCGCAGTGTCGCCGAGGCGCTGTTCGACATCGCCGCGCGACAGGCCGACACCTGCCAGTTCGGCAAGAACCACCTCGCCTTCGGAATCCTGGCCGACGGCCCCGAAATAGCGTGCGCTCCAGCCATTGCGCCGCCATTGCGCGGCAACATTCAAGGCGTTGCCGCCAACAGTCATCAAGCCGTTTGTCAGATAGAGGTCTAGGCAATTGTCGCCGACAGCGACAAACTTCCTTGAGGTCATGCCAGCACCGTTGCGCGTTTCAGATAGGGCTCGATGGCGCTGAGACAGCGTGTCCAGGCCTTTACCGGGTCCAGCGCGTAGGAACCGTTGCCGAAGGGCTCGAAGGTGAGCTTTCCCGCATAGCCGAGGCGCGCCAGTTCGCTCACATAGTGGCTGAGCGGCAATGTCCCGTCCCCCCACACCAAATGCCCACCTGGAGTGCCGTCGATAAGATGGACATGCGCCAGCCGCGAGCCGAACAGGTCGACATAGCCGGCCACGGTGTCGCCGGCCGTGGCCGTGGCGACAGTGTCCAGCACGACATCGATGTTGTCAGCGCCCAGCTCGTCCAGCATTTGGCGCAGGCCCGCTGCATCATTGACGATGTTGCTCTCGAGCCGCTGCAAAGGTTCGAGCAGGCAGCGCACCCCGTTTCCGGCGGCATGCCGGGCGATATTGCCGATCGCGTCGGCCGCGCGGTCCCATGCCAGTTGCCGGGCGTGACTCTCATAGCCATGACCGGGCGTCAGGAAGAGATAGCGCGCACCGAGCAGGGCGCAGATGTCGGCTGCACGGCAAAACCGCTCGATGCTGTCTTGGCGCAGTGCCTCGTCGCCGGCGGCGATGTTGATTGGATACAACATCTGCTCAGGGGTAAAGCACCAAGCCGACAGCTCGTTGTCGGCGAGCACCCGGCGAACGGATTCGACACGCGCGTCCGTGGCATGGAACAGGTCTAGATGCTGGGCAATCCCCCACAGTTCGATCTCGCGCATGCCAAAGTCGCGGATCGTCCTGGCGACCTCATCGAACGGGAAGTGCTGAAAGCTGAAATTGGCTCCGATCAGCTGGTGAGCAGCGAGCTGCGGCATGAAGGCTCCTTTGGGGATTGTTATTTGCCGATGCCTTCGGACAGGCCCCGGATGAAGTAGCGTTGCGCGGCAAAGAACACGATCACGATGGGCAGGGCCGAGATCGTCATGGCGGCGAAGACCACGGCATAGTTGGTCCCGTGCGTTGCCATGATCGACGTCAGTCCAACCGGCAACGTCTGCACATCGCTGCCACTCGTGAAGATCATGGCGAAGAGATATTCGTTCCAGGCGAACAGGACGTGCAGGATGACGCAGGAGATGATGATCGGCCGGCACAGCGGCAAGGTGAGGCGCCAGAAGATCTGGCCTTCGCTGGCGCCGTCCATCGTCGCCGCCTCATCGATATCTCCAGGCAGGTCCAGCATGTATGCGCGGATGAGGAAAGTGGTGAACGGCACCCGGAACGCCGTGTAAAGGATGATCAGCGCCCAGTAGGTGTTGTAGAGGCCAAGCCCCTGCAGCATCTTCACCAGAGGAATGATCGCGACGGTCGGGCTAAGCATGAGCCCGCCCAGAACGATGGCGATGACCAGCGGCTTTGCCGGCATTCGCGTTCGGGTCAGGCCAAATGCGGTCCAGGCGCTGATGAGCACGGTGCATACGGCCGAGGTAACAGTTACCAGCACCGAGACTGTTACGTAGCCACGCACGCCCTGGTTCCACGCCTGTGCGTAATTGTTCCATGACCAATGGGTAGGCAGCGCGAAGGGATCGCCGAAGATCTGCGCATTGTCCTTGAAGCCGCTCAGCGCCATCCAGATCAGCGGATAGATGACGACGACACCGAGGCAGACCAGGAACGAATAGAGCAATGTCCTGGCGATGACCGACCACACATTGACGTGCCGGCTGCGCCCGGCTGCGACCGTTGCGCTCATAGCTGCACCCGGCGGCGCTTGGTGTACCAGAGCTGGGCCGCGCCGGTGAGCATGGTCAATATGAAGATGACGGCGGCGATCGCCGCGCCATAGCCGAAACTGTCCTCGATGAAGGCCTTCTGGTAGAGCCATGTACCCAGCACCTGGCTGCGGTTGTTGGGCCCGCCCGCGGTCATCACCATGACTTCGTTGAACACCTGGAAAGCGCCGGTGATGGTGACGATGATCATCAACCCCGTCATTTCCCGGGTCAGCGGAAAGGTGATGCTCCACAGGCGGCGAAGCGGACCCGCGCCGTCGATCGTTGCGGCATCGTAGAGGTCGCGCGGGATCTTCTGGATGGCAATGGCAAACAGAAGCGTCGAATAGCCAAAACCCTGCCACTGGCTCATGGCGATGATGGCATAGATGGCGGTATGCTCATTGCCGAGCCAGGGCATGACGAGCTGGCTGAGGCCAACACGGCTGAGCGCCGCATCCAGCAAGCCGATCTGCGGCTGGTAGATGAAATAAAAAAGCAGTCCAGTCACCGTGATCGAGATGGCAGATGGCACGAAATAGACGGCGCGCCACAGGCGGCGCCAGCGTTCGCTCCTCAAGTCCTCGATGATGGCCGCGAGCAGGAACGCGCCGAAGACCTGGAAGATGACGGAGATGATGGCGTAGAGGCAGTTGTTCCAGAGCGCGAGCAGCACGACCGGGTCATGCAGCAGCCGGCCGTAATTGGCGAGGCCGACATTGGTGACCTCGCCGGTATAGATGTCTTGGTCGGTGGTGCTGACGATGAAATTATCGACGATCGGATAGTAGACGAACCAGCCAATGAGGATGAGCGCAATCGCCGCCCATCGGAACGACAACAGATTGTCGAAGCGGACGCGCGGGCTTTTTGGCCCTTGCGGCCTGGCGACGCCGCGAAGGTCGGCGCCGCTGTCCCTTGTGTCCGAGGCGCTTGCCATGGTCTGCTTTATTTGGCCGCGGATGCGGCTTTGCGCACCTCGTCCATCACTTGCTCAGGCGTCATTGAGCCGCCCGCCAGCGCCTGCAGGCTGGACAGCCAGACGGCGGCGACACGCGGCGGATTGGCCGTATCCAGCCAAGGCATGAGGTAGGAGGCCGCGTTGATATCCTTGAGGCCGTCAACCACAGCCACGCTCATATTGTTTTCCGAGGCGCCGCCGATGGTGGCGCTCGGCTGGCCATAGGGCGGCGCCGACAGCACCTGCGCGTTTTCCTTCGAGGTCACGAACTTCATGAAATCGATCGCCAGCGGGACGTTCTTCGATGCTGCATTGATCATGTAGCCCTCCGGCGCGCCCTCGATCGAGTTGGGGTCACCCTTGGCGCCATCAGGCACCGGCAGTCTGAAGAATCCGAAATCGACAGGTTTCAACGCCGAGTCGGAGGTGGCGGCCTGATCGAACTCGATGATTTCCTGGTAGTACATGGCCGACTGCGCGTTGGTGAAGGCCTGGAGAGCCGAGGCATAGGACGTGCCGTTGACGCCGGCGCCATCGGTGCAGCGCTCGACAAGCTGACTGAACTGCTTGAGTGCCGCGACATAGCCTGGATCGCTGTAATCGGCGGTGGCCGGATCGAAGTCGCGCTCCAGCGTCGCCTGCGGCACGCTGTAGGCGAGCAGCTGACCCGCGAAGTGGATTGCCGGCCAGGCCTCCTTGTTGCCGAACGAGATCGGTGTCGCGCCGGATTTGCGGATGGCGTCGCAGCTGGTCAGCAGTTCCTCGAAAGTGGCGGATGCCTTCAGGCCAAGCTTGGCGAAGACCTGCTTGTTGTAGCCCATGAACTTGGCATCCTGGTAAAGCGGAATGCCATAGAACTTGCCGTTGTATTCGAACGCCTTGACGGCCGCCGGAGACAGCGACTTGCCCCACGCGGTATCGGGACCAATGACGGGAGTAAGATCAACGGCGCGATTGCCGCGCACGAAATTGCCACCCCAACTGCCCGTCCAAGAGAAGTAGACATCGGGCAGTGAGTTCGAAGCGACAAGCGTCTTGGTCTTGCCCTTTACGCTGTCGTCGCTTTCCTGGATGAGTTCGACCTTCACGCCCGGATGAAGTTTTTCGTAGTCCTGCGCCAGGTTGACGAAATAGGGCGACAGCTGCTGCAGCCCGAACTTGGTCAGGATCGACAGCGTGCCGCTATATTCGACCTTGGCATTGGGGTCGGCCGCGACGGTCGTCGAAGCGGCTGAACTGGCGCTCATAGACCACCCCAACGATGATACCGCGGCCACCGTGACCGCCACGACTTGCAGCGAACGTTTCATAAACAGCTCCTTGGGATGTGAGAGGGATCAATATTCAACGCGTTTGTAGTAGCGACGTGTCGTCAGCGGGTGGTTGCGCAGCACCTCGAGATGCGCGCTCAGCCGCTCAAGCAAGGTGGCGAGCAGGACCGGCGAGATCATGCTCCGCACGTGGGCGGAGATGCCCGGCAATTTTACCGAGGCTGCATCGAGGGTACGAACACGGTCCGTGTAGCGTCTGGCAAAGTTCTCGACCCGGTCGGCCAACGGGCGAAGAGCGTCCTCGCCCTTGAACACGAAGACGCTGACGCCCGGCTCGACCAGTTCGAGCGTGCCGTGGAAGAAGTCCGCGGCGTGCACCGGGCGGGTGCGGATCCACTGCATCTCTTCGAGGATGCACATGGCGTAGTAGTTGGCTTGCGGCCAAACCGAGCCAGCGCCGGTGAAAATGTGATAGGTCTCGTCCTTGATCGTCGCGGCCAGTTCAGCCGCCTTGTCCTCGAAGGCAGCCTTCGCATCGGCAAGCAGGCCCGGCAACAGCTTGAGTTCGGCGACAGCCGCGTCGAAGCCTTCGTATTCGCCGCGTTCAGCCAGCAACGCCAGAACGATCAGCAGCGTCTGCAGGTAAAACATTTCCGATGACGTGTCGTCTTCGGCAAAATTCGTGAAATTGTGATCAGCCTCCCGCGCGATCGGCGTGTCCGAGTGGCCTGTGAGTGAGATCGTACGCACGCCCCGCTTTTTCAGGAAAGCCATGAGCTCGACGCCTTCCTTGGTCGTACCCGACAACGACGGGATGACGACCGCAGCCTTGCTGTCGAGACCAGCCGGCGGATCGAGAACGACCTGGGCCGGATATGCGGCGCTCATCGGGAAGGTGGTGTAACGCTGCGCCAGCTCGATTGCGGGTAGGGTCAGAAGCTGCACACCGCCGGTACCCATGAAAAACAGCCGCTCGACGCCTTCCGCAAGCAGCGTCCGTATAAGCGAGCGAGCCTCACCGGCGATTGAAACAGCCCCGCTTTGGATTTTTATGAAGCGGTCCCTATCGAAGTTCAGCATGTAGTTTTCCTTGTACTCGCATGTGGCAGGCCTCTGCCTCGCCAGCGCGCCGTCCCACTTTGTTTCTCTGCTAATGTGAGATCGATCTCACACGCGGATAATGGGCACGCAATTCCGCCAATGGCAAGTCCTCTAGCCAGAAATTTTCTGGAATAGCGGAGTCCGCTCTCAGGGCATGATGGGCTGAGTAACCGAGCCGCGCACGATTAAGCGGGTTTGGAATCGGGTGCGGCGCGGGGCAACTTTCTTGCCGGCGAGCCGCTCGAGCAGATACCTGGCCGCGAGCGGTCCGATCTCGGAGATGGGCTGCGCCACGACCGTTATCTGCGGGTCGGTGAACGTGGCGAGATTGAAGTCATCAAATCCAACCAGCGACACGTCGTGCGGAATCGAGAGCCCCATGGAACGCAGGCCAAGAAGAGCACCTTGCGTCATAAGACTGTCCACCGTGAACAGGGCCGTTGGCCGATTGCGTCGGCTGAACAGGCGGATGGTGGCTTCGACGGCGTGCTCGACCGTCGAGCGCGACACCCCGATGAACGATTCATCGATCGCAATCCCGTGCGACTGGAGCGAGTTTTGATAGCCAGCCAAGCGTTCCTGTGCGGTGAAGATGCGCGACTCGTCCCGCAGAAGACCAATCCGGTCGTGACCATTGCCAACGAGATAATCCACCGCCTCGCGCGCACCACCCTCATTGTCAACGACGACGCTGTCGCATTGCAGGTCCTTGACGACGCGGTCGATCAACACGATCGGCGCCCCTTCTTGCGCCAACTGCACGATGTGATTGCTGTCAGTTGCTGAAGTTGGCGCTAGGATAAAACCCCGAATCCTGAGAGATCGCAGGCTTTGGAGCAATTCTTTTTCCTGTTCGACATCTTCCTCACTGCTGGCGATCAGCAGATTGTGGCGGTGCTTGCGCAGTTCCACTTCAATGTCGTGGGCGATTCGAGCGAAGAAAGGGTTTTGGATATCGCCCGGCACGAAGCCGACGATCGGCAACTGTCCGCTGCGCAACGCCTGGGCGACGAGGTTCGCTCGATAGCCCAGCTTTTCGGCGGCCTCCAGCACGCGCACCGCCGTCTCGTCGCCGACGTAACCATAACTGTTGAGCGCCCGCGCTGCCGTGGCGCGCGACACGTTGGCCGCGGCGGCTACGTCTTTGAGAGTGATCCCCTTTTGCGTCACGGCTGCTTGTCCTCCTGCGACCTGACATTTGGTCAGACGTGCCTGCCGGCCCAGCGTTGCATTTACCGTTGTGCGGCATATCGGCGAATTCTCAAACTGCCAACGCAGCTTGTGCACGCTCTTTCCTCAAACCTCCTATCATCAATTTTGGAAGAAGCACCGGAACTGCGAACTCTGGCCCGTCGGCTCAACGGGCGGCGCCTTATCCTCACATTACCCACCGAGACTCACTGATGTATTGCTCAGCCATCAGAGCATGTGAGGGGACGCTTGATTTTCCGGGCCAAGGCGATCGGAAGGGCTAGCCGGACGGTGACCTCTCATGGGAACCATACCTCGAAAGCGTTTGGCGCTTAGGTGTGGGGCAGTTCCCAATAATGGCCGAGCATTATCAATCAGGGCAGATGTCGGCTGCGAACCGGCGCATGATTGCGTCCGATACGACCCTCCTCATAAGAAGAACAAGAAGGACAGTCCGACGAAGCCTCCTAGGTGCCGCTGTCCAGTTCCCGATCCGTCCTTTCATCCCTGTGGCTCACGCCGCCCTTCTGGCAACTGCCCTGAACGGACGGTCGATCGTAAAGGCATCTGGGCGGATACATTCCTCAACTTGGCTCCAGGTCACCGGATGGGCGATTGGGAAGCCGGGCCGCGCCCGTGGCGAAAAGGCGCCGACCGCAGTGTTGCCGCGCCCATTGCGAAGATAGTCAATGAAGATGCGGCCCCTTCGGGCTGCCGGCGCGGCGGACAGCAGGTAACGGTCCGGATGACCTTCAGCGAGCCGCTTGGCGAAAGACCGGGCAAGGAGCCGGGCATTGTCGTGCGTGATCTTCGCCCCGAGCGGGGCCATCAGGTGAATGCCCTTGCCACCGGTCACCTTCGGCCAACTCTCCAAACCTTCCGCTTCCATGATGCCGCGGAGCGCCAGCGCGGTCTCGATCACTTCACCCCACTCGACGCCCTCGCCGGGATCCAGGTCCAGAACGATGCGGTCAGCATGCTCGATGTCATCAACAGTGGCGTTCCACGGATGCAGTTCTACAGCATCCATCTCGACCAACCCCAGCAAGCCAGCAAGGTCGTCCACCCACACGCGCACACCTTCGCCGCCCTCACGCTTCTGGACCCTTAACTGATGCACCGCGGCCGGAATCTTCGGCAACGCGCCCTTGTGGTAGAAGGTCGCGCCGAGTGCATGGCGGACCAGCTTTAGCGGTCTGTGACCGAGATGGACCAGGGCATGATCCGCAACCCTCTCCCAGTACCGCCCAAGCTCGTCCTTGGAGGGCGAGACAGCGTCAGGCAGCAATTGCAGAATGTTGTGGCTTGGAACGCCATGCTTCGGGGTTGGCCCACGTCGCTTTGATGGAGCTGGAGGCTTGGCCGGGATGGGCACGAGGTCTTCGCGCAGCCCCTTGAACACTGCCTCGCGCAGCACGCCACGATCAGTGACGCCGCTGAATTGCACCTCGGCCAGAACGTCCGGGCTCACCCAAGTTGCCTGGGGTTTCACAATGGGCTCTGACAAAGGCGACTTGCTGATGATCAGCGGGTCAAGCCGCTCTCGAACAGATTGCGCAGCGCTCAAGGTGTACCCGCTTCTCGCCTTCCCCGCATAGAGCAGTCGGTCGCCCTCGCGACGCCCGATATAGAGCGATGCGATGCGGCGCGGGTGAGCGCCAAGTTTCTCGACAAATGCAACGATGGGAAAGGTGTCGCTCTTGACGCACTTCACCTTGAGCCAACTGGTCTGAACGCCCGAACGATAGGTGCCATCAACGCGCTTGGATACGATCCCCTCCAACCCCATCCGGCAGGCATGGTGAAACACGTCTTTGCCACTCACCTCCAGATGTTCGGCATAGGTCAGTGTCGGGGCGGTGTTCTCCAGCAGCTTCTCCAGCGCTGCCTTGCGCTTCACCAGCGGCTGTTGCCGAAGATCGCGCCCGTTAAGGTGCAGCAGGTCGAATGCGTAGAAGATGAGCCTCGCCGAGTCTGGATTGGCCAACTCCCTTTCCAGAGCTTGGTAATCCGGCAGTCCAGTGTCGCCGAGAACGACAGCCTCCCCATCAATGATCGCGGTCTTCACCGGCAAGCCCGCAGCTGCTTGAACAATTCGTCGGTATCGATGCGACCAGTCGTAGCCCCGGCGCGTGAATGCTCGCGCTGTGCGGTTCTCAATGATCAGCTCGGTGCGGTAGCCATCGTACTTGATCTCATGAATCCAATTGCCGCCCCCGGGTGCATTCGCGACCAGCGTGGGCGACTGAAACTCAACGAACGAGAGCCTACCACCCGCGGCTTTGAAACTCACGGCACACTCCTGACACCGAGTCAAAGCGTGCGGCAAGCGAATAGGTTCCACGACACAGTTGGTCGACCGGTTGCATCATCACAAGTGGGGCGCCGGGGCTACATGATCCTGCTCCTCAGCGACAGGTATCCGCCCCACGCGCTTAGCCCGAGGAACATTGAAAGCAGCGCTACAATGACGCCCTTTGGGCGGGTGGAAGCCGATTTGCTGCCAGCGAAGCATATCCAAGTCCCGTATGTCGCGATCAAAAGCACCCGACAAATAAGCTCTCGGGATAGGCCGGTCGCATCAGGCACTTGATCTTGGTCTGGGGCTTGCAGCGGCTGCAGTCGAACTTCAACGTCTGCGGATCGATGCCGCCGCCATAGACCATCATCTAATTGGCCGGTCGGCAGCAGCGGACATTGCCGTGCAAGTTGCGAAATCATTGGTCCAGCCGTTGTCGTCATCCTCCGGAAATCTTGCAGCGCGAAGCGTGTCGCGGATCTTCCTCGCCGCGAGATGCTTGACGCAGCCGATCAGCTCCCGCTGAACCCATAGCGTCGCCGGCCGCTTCATGCGCTTTGGCGCGGTGCCGGGATGGTCCTTGACGCGCTTCCAGAGCCGTTCGCGCATTTCTCGGTTCAGTGTCACGAAAGCGCTGCCGACATAGCGTCCAGTGTCGCGCTCGGCCACCAGCGCGAAAGCCGGTTTGCCGGCCTCACGCTCGACGCCGAGCAGCACAAATTCGTCGATCGAATAGCATTTTGCCTTGAGCCAGTTGGTCGACGGACCGCTGCGGCACTTGCTTTCCCGGCGCTTCGAGATCACGCCCTCAAGCCAAGCTTGGTCGACAAGGTGATAGATGGCCTTGTTCGCCCGCAGCGGCTCGCTGAACCTGGAGGCTCCGCCGGGTTCGATCATGCTTGCCAGGATCTCGCGGCGCTTCCTCCAGCGCCATGTCACGTAGATCGTGGCCGTTGTGGTGGAGCAGATCGAACGCGACGAAATAGAGGTCGTGCTGTCCCCCACAGCGATTCCTACGGCTCGCTATTGCGGTGAGAAACACAGGCTCGAACAGTTATCACCCGAAGGCTTTCGTCGAGAGCACAAAAAAGATCAATCTCTAAACAGCCTCGCCAGCGCGTTCCCGCTCGCTGCTCTTCCGCCCCGCCGAAGCGTTGTCTCAGCCTGCCAGTGGCCCGCGCCCTGTTGCAGGACACGGGCCGACCGAGGAGGACTCTCAGTCAGCAGCAGAGCCCGATGAAAACCTGCCGCATCAGCTTCAATAAGCCAAGGTCAGCGAAGTTCCGAGCGCAAACAAAAAAGCCCGCCGGTCGAGGCCAGCGGGCGAAAGTTTCCGACGGACTAACCAGGACGCTCCCGCCTTAGGAAAGCTAGCAACCTTCCGCAGTTTTTTTTACCTGCCCAGGAGCTGCGGATTTGGCCGCCGTATCTTGCTGACCAGGAGCTGCCTGCTTAGCGCTGCCGGTCTGCTGCCCGGGTGCACAGTCCTTCGCGGAGTTGGAGTTAGTCGACTTGGTCGTGGTCGCGTCAGTGTTCTGATCCGTCGGCACGGTGGTAGTTGTGTTTATTGAAGAGGATCCACCCGAAGTCGTGCTAGTCCAGCCGGCGATCCCAAGACCGGTGGAAAGAAGCAGAAGCGAGAAGAAGTTGTTTCATCATTCATCTCCTATTAGAAGCAATCTCCCTTCTCCCCTCAAACAAGGGAGCTCGGTGAAAGGTTCCTTTTTGAGCTTCTGGACTTTCCGGCGGCTTGCATCGTTGGTCTGACCTCGCGACTTAGGTCCTACAGTTCGGTGCCGGTAATGAATGCGGAGGAGGCGCCCGCCGGCCGGGGCCGGGCG
This sequence comes from Mesorhizobium sp. M1409, assembly GCF_040317535.1. Lineage (NCBI taxonomy): Bacteria > Pseudomonadati > Pseudomonadota > Alphaproteobacteria > Hyphomicrobiales > Phyllobacteriaceae > Mesorhizobium > Mesorhizobium sp. M1409. The sequence continues at coordinate 7,863 of NZ_JAMYKV010000031.1, read as the reverse complement.
TGCATCTGCCTGGGATGACGGTCCCGACATCAGCAAGCGCATGGACGAGCCTGAAGGCGTTTGCCGAGCGCCCGCTGCAAGAGCCGTTTGCCCACTTCATCCTCGATGCCGGATATGACCGGATATGATGCACGAAGACGGCATTGTCATGAGCCAGCGGTGCTGATCGCTGTCGGCATCGACCGGGACGGAAGGCGCCAGATCCTGGCCGTGGAGATGGCCAATCGCGAGAGCCGCTCGGCCTGGAAGGACTTCCTCGTCGGTTTGAAGGCGCGTGGCCTCAGGGGCGTCAAACTGGTCATGTCCGACGACCATGCCGGCCTGGTGGCGGCGATCGGGGAGAAGCGGCATGGCAGCGCTGCTAATCACTTCCTCAGGAAACGCGCTCGACAAACGGCCGAGATGCGAGCGAAGGCGCCAGCTTCTCTTCCATCCGCTCTCACAAGGGCGGCCAAGATGGCAGCCCCGATTGGCCAGGACCAAATAGGCGAAACACGGCTTGTCCACACAAACCAGCAAAAAAGAGCACCCACAAAGAAGCTGGCTTATGTCGTCTGGCTGATCCGCCTCTGACGTTTGGCATTATGACTTCGGCTGAACTAGACCTCGGATCGCTGGACCGTTAAGTACCGTCCCGTCCGGCGCGAACTGCGAGCCATGGCAGGGGCAATCCCAGCATTGCTCGGTGGAATTCCAGTGCACGATGCAGCCGAGATGCGTGCAACTGGCCGACCGCCTGTGCAGCTTGCCGTCGCGGTCGCGGCACACGGCGAGTTTGCTCAAGCCGTCATGAAGGACGCCGCCTTCGCCGGGTTTGAGATCCTCGGCCGATTTGATCTGGCCGGGTAGCAAGTAACCGGCGAGGTTCTTCACCGTCGTGAGGTTCTCATTGACGTAACGCGTGAAGGCAGCGGGCGGCGTCCGGTCGGGAGCATAGACGGCTTCCCAGGGGTTCGATCCGTCGACGATCAGATCGCGGATCAGGCGTCCGGCCAATGCACCATGCGTCATGCCCTGGCCGGAGTCGCCGGTGGCGATGAAGACGTTGCCGTTGCCGGGACTGCGGCCGATGAAGCCACAGTAATCAATTGTTTCGAGAACCTGACCTGACCATCTCGCTCTTTCTCCGCCAAGGTCGGGCACCAACGCTCTGATCCAGGCTTCGAGCGCCGCAAAGCGTGCGTCGCCATCGTCTGCTTCGCCCGATTTGTGATCGCGACCGCCCGCGATGAGACAGTCGGTCTCACCAGACCCGCGATTGAGGCGGACGTAATAGTAGGGGTCGTCCATATCCCAGTAGAGCGCGTCCGGGAGAATTCCCCTGGCGATGTCAAAAGCCATCGCATAGGTCCGATAGGGCGCCATCTTGCTGTGGATCTTGACCCAAGTGTTGATCGGAGAGTTGGTTGCAAACACCGCATTCAAAGCCATGATGGTTGAGCCGCTGTCGCATTTGAGGCGAACTGGGTTCCCCTCCTTGATTTCGACGACGGCGCTGTCGGCGAATGCCTTGCCGCCTCGCTTCCCGAAATCAGCAAGGAGGGCGCGGAGGTACTTCAGCGGGTGGAAGGTGGCCTGGCCTGGATAGCGCAGGACGGGCGCCGATTCATGACCCTTGAGCGGCACGCCCTTGCCATGCTCGACTTCGACGCCCGTCTTTGCCGCGGCCGCATATTCCTCGTTGCATCGTCTGGCGGCCTCCTTCTCGTCCATCCATGCGGCCGGGAAAAGGAACCCCTCCAGTCGCCGGAAATCGCAGTCAATTTCCAGCCTTGCGATATGCTGTTCGATCCGGTCGACCGCAGCTTGCTGGCTTGCCTGAAACCCGCGCGCCACAGCCTCGCCACGCAAACCGACCAGCGCGCTCAAGCCGTCGTCGCAGATGGGCGCCAGATGGGCGGTCGTGCGCGATGTCATGCCGCCGAGCAAGGGTCCACGATCCACGAGCACCACTTTGCGTCCCGCCAGTGCCAGTTCATAGGCAACCGAAATCCCGGCGATGCCAGCCCCAATCACGGCCACGTCGCATTCTTCGTTTTGCTCGAGACGGGGAGCGGTGGGCAAGCTGGCGTCGAGCGCCCAAAAAGATTTCGTCGCTTCGCTGCTGACGTTCATTGCGCTCTCATCAGCATAAAAACGGATGAAAGGGATAGCTGCCGACGACTGTCATATTGCAGTGCCCGGGGGCGACAGACATGAAGCGAAGGCGTGACATGAACCATAGCTTCCTCCCGAAGGCATCAAGAGCGAGCCATCCAACCAAACTTCGTTAAACGCCTAATGTTCCGCAACGCGAGGAGACAACCCAGATCTCCCGCCCCATTTTGCAAGGCGGCGTCGTCCAGGCGCTATCCTTTAGAAATGGTCGGGCTGTGACCAGCATGGTGGCTGCGACCGACCGCGCGACGCTCCTCGGCTGGATGGGTTCGGAGGTGGCTGACGCAGGCGATCCCGCTCGAATGTTGGTGAAGAGCGCTTGGAATCGCACTCGTGGCGCCGGGCGCCACACTGACGGACGTCCTTGATGGCTGGCGTCCCCGAGGCGCGGCGGCTGTAGCCCCCCGCAAGGACACCCGGGGACGGAGGCTTGGCTGGCCTATCTCTTGGCGTGGGCGGGATCAGTCAAGTTCTCGGCCATCCGTTTGGCGAGGAAGTTGATCCTGCGGGTGCTCATCCAAAGATGATCCACCAACCCACCAGCGGCCGGCCGCGAGCAACACTGCGACCGGTAGTCGTGCGCAGCAAGGCTTTTCGAAAAGGATCCCGCTTCCCCTTGAGCCCGCGCCTCTGGCGGAGAGCGCGGGCCGATCAAGGGTAATGCCCCGATCTTCGGCAGGGGGATGGAGAGGGCCACTCTACCGCTAAGCAACAACCTTTAGCGGCTCGTAATGTTCCACTGCGGGGTATCACCATATGTAGGTCGGTCAGAACGTGCTGCCCTTGCCATCCCATCGACACAGCGCGGCGTTTGGAGCGCCGCCAGACTTTATGGAAAGTGCTCGCAGGATGTCGCTATCGAGCGCCGACACGCGGCAACCTTCAAGATCCTGGTCCATGATGCTAACCTCCCATCTAAGGACGGGAGTGCAACCAGCTCTCAATCACCGATGCCCGCTAGCCTTGCCCGGTGACATTGGGATTGTAATCCATCAGATCCTGGGTTCAATGCCATCAAGCCTCCGCGATAACGCGCAACTTCCTTGAACAAGGCGTGGCCCTGTTGCCACCTGTTGCCAACCACCGGTCGCGAAAGGCAATGCGGCCAAGGCTTTCCGAGACCATTTCGTTGGCTAGGCGTTCGACCCGAAACGCGACCAAGAGAATGGCAAAATACGCGGTGTCTGGCGTCGCACGGATCAGTACAAACGCATCCTTGGCCTTAGCCCGCTCAGTGTTCCCGAGATCCTGTGCAATTGGGGAAGACACTTGCGGCCGCTACACGAGAGAGCTGGTCGGAAATCCACCGCCTCTATCGGCTGACGGCGCCAGCCGAGACCGGCCGCAATGAGGAGCCGCGCTACAATATCGCGCCGACCACAGGACCTTCGTCACTGCCGGTGAAGATGACAATAACCGCCTGCGTGAAGGGCATTAGTGGGCCCCAGGTGAGCGCCGAGGCCGCCGTCAGAGTTGGGGCTGGGCCGCGACACGATAGCCTTGCTTGATCTCGATCTCTCCGGCCTCACGGTCGTCGTTGGCGCTACGACAGGATACCAAGCCGTGACTGCTACAGTGGCGGCGCTTGCCAATGCCAGCCGTGTCGTTGCGCTCACCCGCATATCCTCCAGACATCCGAGTCTGGTGGCCATCGCAGACGCGACGTTGGCATTTGCCAAACACGCTAAGGTCTCCGAACGCGTTGAAGCGACAAACCGCATCGGCAGCCGCAAATGGCAGGACGTCGACCTCGTCACGAACTGTCTTGAGGTCGGGCCAATTTCGAGATCGCTTATCGAACTCTTACCCTCGGATGCGGTTGTTTCGCTAATGGCTGAACCATGGGAGCTTCGGCCGGGCGTTGTAGACTTCGACGCCTGTGACGAGGCCGGCATCAAAGTTGCGGCCCCCAATCTCAGCCACCCAGCCATAAATCTGCTGCCGGAATTCGCGCGGTTATGCTGCATCTTGCTCGGCGATGCCGGTGTCGATCCACGTGCCGCCCGGCTCGCCATCGTCTGTGACACGCCCTGTGCGCCGTCCCTTGAGCGAACGCTGCGCGAGAGCGGGGCCACAGTAAGTGTCTTTTCGCACCCCATGCTCCTGACCGACGATGCATGGGATGTGATCGTGGTCGCGATGAGGCCGTCCGACAAGCCACCAATGAACATTAATAGCCTGGGCCGGATTGCCCGGAACTCTCGCCAAGCGCTGCTGGTGCAGTTCAGCGGCGGGATCGATCGCTCGGCCGCCAGCTATTTCGGCCTCAGGATCTGGCCACTGAAGCGGCCCACCAGTGGTCAGCTAGGCCTTCCCCTTGACGTACTCGGACCGGCTCCAATGGTCCGCAGAGTGACGGGAGGACTGAAGGCCGCCGAAGCCGCATATCGGGGCGCAGAGCTTGGAGGGGACAGCAGCGTTGGATTTCTCGTGAGGGCAGGGTCCGCGACGGTTGGCTGGGAACATGCTTAAACACACGCTGAGCGTGCCCGTTGTCGCGAAACGCTCAGACGAGGCCATCGACCTTCGGAACCTTAGATCGGAACGGCGAACCTGTGGTCCCTCCCTTAACGCACCCGGCAGTTACATTGCCCAGAGCCGTCCAGGCAAAGACCGATCGAGGCAGCCTCAAAGCAACATTTGTCTAAGCTTGTACGCTACTTCGGTGCGGTTCGTAGCCTTGAGCTTTTTCATGATATTTCGGATGTGGACCTTGACGGTGCTCTCGCAGAGGTTGAGTTCGTAGGCAATTATCTTGTTCGCCTTGCCTGTCCTCAGTGCCTCCACAACCGCAGCCTCGCGTGTGGTGAACATGCCGGTGAGCGGACGGGCACCGTTTGCGGTCGAGTGGATGACCTCTCGAAGCGCCAGCACGCAGCTGGCGGGTACAAAGATCCCTCCGGCACGAGCGAGACCAATGGCCTCGGCAGCGACCTTCACCTTCACGGTCGTAGGAATGTAGCCTCGGGCGCCGCATTCGAGAGCCGCGAGAATCTCCCCCGGCTCGTCGGAATCCACCACGACGATTACAGGTACGGTGCCAAACTCGGAAATGAAGTGCGCAAGTTCCGCCCGAACACTCTGGTCCGTGACCTTTCTGGCGCCAAGAATTACGAGGATCGCAGATGGCTCCTCGTCCCCGGCAATGTGCTGGATTTCGTCAAGCGATCCTACCGCGCTAACGCGCAAGTTGGGATTGTGTTCGATAAGGCCGCGCGCAAGGCATTCACGCTCAAGCGCTCGCTTGTCGACGATCATGACAAAGCCTTCGCTTGGACGTCCTTCGTCGAGATCGGACCTGCCAAGACCATTCGCGTCCGGCAGATGTCCATTGTGTACCGGTCTTGTTGCGTCGTTCCAAAAATCGGAAATTTGGGGATTTGCCATCGCTTTACCTACTCCTCTCCATCGCGCTGACTTGCTTTTATCCTTTTTGGTTTGGCTCCCTCGCAAAGCATGTCAAAGGCGTGAACTGATACGCTCATCGTCCGTCAGGCTGACTAGATGTTGACTGAAGATTGGATTCAAGGAGTAGGGCATACGCCGCCCCAACGCACGGACGTATGGCTTCCCCGCCCTATGGAGGTAACCCAACCTGGAGGGCATACTACGATGCTGTGGAAAAGACGCATTAACCCTGGTTAACAATTTGGTAATTATATCTTAGCTAGCTAATATACCCGAAAGTACCGGAGTAGGTCGACCGATAATATCCTGCCAGCAGCGTCGTTCCCTCGAAATCACGAGATTTGAAGTTGCCGGTCAGGCCGATGATTTTGTCGACATATTCGGCCAGTCCTGGCTTGCCAGTCATGTTCTCGTGCTGCGTGGACCGCGCAATATAATTGCCGCCGCGAACGCCGATGCCGACCGTCCAGCCTGCCGGCACGGCCGGTAGCATGACGTCGCGAATGCGCGCACTCGGAACCGAGATCGAAAGAAGCCACTCTTCATTCTTGGGTCCGAGCACTCGCCTTGTAACAGCAACGCGATAGCCCCCCGACTGCTGGCCCACAAAGACATTGCTGACCAAGACACCAGTGGACTTCAGCTTTTCACTGTCTTCAGCCGTTGTCGGTTCCACGAGTGGCGAATTTCCACCTTGCGCGATGCCGGTGGTCGCCAGCTGATTGTGATCGGCATCGTTCAACGCGATCACCTGATCCATGCCTTGCACAAGGCGACCAGCCTCATCGTGAAACGATTTCAGATCGCCGTTTGCGAGAGTGGCCGATTTGGAGAGACCGTCAAGAATCCTCTGCAGGTTGATCAGTTCCGCCTCGACCAGCAGCGAGACTTGTCGTGCCGTCTGCAAGGCATCCTGTTCGAAGCGAGCTTGCTGTTGCACTGCATACTGGACGAGCAAATATGCCGCGAACAGCCAGACCGGCAGAACCGCTGCGGCGATAAGACCAAGCAGATGAGCTCCAGCCGATCGACGAAGCACGCCGGTGTCCTCTTTTTGAACCCGCTGGAGCCATAGTGGCAAGCCGCGAAACGACAAGCGTTAGCTATGACAACCCGAAGGCGGTCGGCGCAGCGATGTGCCAAATCAGCAAAACGTCCAGAAGGAGTACAAAAAGCCGTATGGCATTCTGGCGCCGTGGAAAGCGGGAAACGAGAAGCCTTATTCCTACGCTGTCGCAGCCGCCCCTCCTACTCCCACTCTGCTTTAATCAGCACCAGTGCGGCTTCTCGCATATGGTCACGGCGGCGGTCGTCACCCGGTTGTCCCCCCGATTGTTGCACTCGTACTTCTTTCGTATGCTTTGCGCCTATTCAGCATAAGCGCATATAGTCCCCAGCCCCGGCGCCGTTTCTCACAAACTGCCCCGTCGGTTAGGCCCGGTGTCCTAGCCCCATCCCAACAAGGGATGCCGGGCCGCTCGACTCAAACCCGTTCGTTCAAAGGCCCGCCGCCCCATTTGCGAAGCGACGGGCCCTCGCCCCAGCCCACACACGTATCCACGCAATTGCGGTGCCAAGCGTATTGACCCGTAACGGGTCACATTGGGCCCAGCGGGAGATGAGCTCACTTGGTAGCTGGCAGCATTGTGGCCCGACCCTGCCGTGGCCTCGCCAACGCCGAAGTACGCGCCGGTGCTGATGACGTTTTGTGCTCGATCATCATGGCCCTGTTGCAGCTTCAGGCGAACCTGACCCATTGATTGGACCATTTCATGGACGCGCCCCCTGCGGTATAATGATCCAGAGTCCTCTTGCCTGATCCGCGGAAGCGCAGATCGTGAGAAGACAGCGTCGAGGACGAGGATTATGAAGAGCCGGTGATTGGCTTGGAGACGACCATGTCCATCAGGGACCAGATCGCATCGCTCGGCACAGACCCGGCTTTCGGATTGCATCGCGCGACCGACCGCGCGGATGGGGGCCGCCGGACGCCGATCCTAAACCTGTCCTTTTTTCCGCGGCGAGGAGCTCTATTTCGCCAGGAACGGCCGGTGGTGGAACGCGACGGCATGTTGATCCTCAGGGATGACGAGCGCATGAAACTGCGCCCCAGCGAGACGGTGGAGAACCGGCTGGTGCGGTTCCGCACGCTTGGCTGCTATCCGCTGACCGGGGCCATCGAATCGGATGCCGACACGCTGGAAGCCATCGTCGGCGAAATGCTGACCGCGCGCACCTCCGAACGGCAGGGGCGCCTGATCGACCGCGACGAAGCCGGCTCGATGGAAAAGAAGAAGC